>NZ_JBITWC010000014.1:0-114560 GCF_044543515.1 Vreelandella lionensis
GCCGACACGGCACAAGTGATAACTTGTCACCGGTTGAGTATGAAAGGCGTTACTTTAAGAGCCTAACGGGTGTCTAGAATACCCGGGGCGATTCAAAGAGTTTAATTCCATTGCACCACCTCCAGGAAGCGAACGGGAAACGCTTGCCTCAGAAGCTAATCGGATTTACCAAACTTACACCCTACAGCTGAACAACGTTCTACAAGCGACTACCTTGAATGCCGCAAATTCGGAATGGCTTCAAGTAATGAATGCCAGAAGAGAGTTTCAAACAGTTGTGCGGGATTTTGTACTGCTGACTGAGACAAGAACCACAGAAATATTAACAAACGATGAAAGAAATAGCCGTATCTCTCTCATAGCCACCATTCTTATTGTTGCACTTGCCTTAGCCATGGTCGTCGCTGCTCGTATGGTAATTGTGAGAGCGATTATCAACCCCATCAACGCAACCGTTGACTATCTTACCGCCATTGCAAAAGGTGACTTAACACAGACCATCCACCAGCTTGGGCGCAATGAGATAGGGGTGTTGCTAAACGGCTTAAAAGAGATGCAATCTCAGCTGACAGATATTGTCCAAATGCTGAAAATCAACAGCGACAATTTATTCACGGGCACAAATGAAATCTCTATAGGCACCCAAGACCTCTCTTCTCGTACCGAAGAGCAAGCATCCGCGTTGCAAGAAACCGCAGCTAGTTTGGATGAGCTAACCGCTACCGTCAAAATGAACGCTGATAACGCCGCAGAGGCCAATAAAATCACCTCTGGCGCAGCGAAAACCGCCCACACTTCTGCTGAAGAGGGTGAGCAGATGCTGGCGATGATGCGCGAACTGGAAGATAACGCCACCAAAATGGGTGAGATCGTGGGTATTATTGATGGCATCGCCTTCCAAACCAACCTGCTGGCACTGAACGCCTCGGTAGAAGCGGCACGTGCGGGCGAGCAAGGCCGTGGCTTCGCCGTGGTAGCCAATGAGGTGCGCCAGTTGGCCAGCCGCAGTTCGCAGTCTGCCAGTCAGATCCGCTCTATGCTGGAAGTCAGCCGCGCTAAAACCATTGAATGCTCGGGCCAAGCGCAGAAAAGTGGTGTAACCATTCGCGATCTAGCCGAGAGCGTTAGCAAAGTCTCTGCCCTGATGGCAGAAATCACCCAAGCGTCTGAAGAGCAAAGCCGCGGTATTGATCAGGTGAACATTGCGGTTTCACAAATCGATTCAGTCACACAGCAAAATGCGGCGCTTGTAGAAGAATCTAGCAGCGCGGCTGCTTCACTAGAGGATCAGGCACGGCAGCTGGCAGATATTACCGCCAAATTTACAGTGTTGACGACCACAATGGCGAACCAATACACACCTGCCAACCCAACGTATCTTAAGCAGATAGCAAAGCGTGACCGCGCTGAGTTAGAGGCAGACTGGCAAACCTTCTAGATACACAATAACGTTGGAATACAGGGCGGCCCACTAAGGTCGCCCTTTCCTTTTGAGCCATATTTTCTTTAGGGTCAGAGCGATACACTCGCCTTCCAGGCAGCCCTCGGCTAGGGTGATGAGATTCCATCGTGAAAAGGAGCAGCACATGATTGAGACAAGGGAAGAACTCGACGCCATTAAAAAGTCGTGCCAAACGATGGTCACCAAAAGCGCCAGCCTTTCCGCGGGCACCGCGATTATTCCCGTACCGGGACTGGATATCGGCTCAGACGTCGCGATTTTGATGCGCATCATCCCCAAAATTAACAGCAAGTTTGGGCTAACGCCGGAGCAAATCGACGGCCTGGATACCGACAGCAAGCTGTTCGTGATGACCGCCATCTCCAACACCGGCAGTAAAATGGCAGGTAAATACATCACCCAGAACCTGATCATCTCGCTACTGAGTAAAATGGGCGTGCGGGTGGCGGCGAAAGGCGCCTCCAAATTCGTGCCGCTCATCGGTAGCGCCGTGGCAGGCGGTATCAGCTTCACCGCCATGAAGTACATGGGCAACAGCCATATCGACGACTGCTACAACATCGCCCTCGCCGCGCTAGAGAACCGACAGCTTGAAAACATGGCAGAAGCAGAGATCGTTATAGAAGCGGACGACCCTACCAAAGCCAATTAACCTCATAGTTACGCTTCATATGGCAGCGCTTCTTGACGGTGGTATGCTTTAGCGACTTTTCATATTGCGCTAGGAGAAAGGAATGCCCGCTTATATTGTTCTGACCCGTGAACACACCCACGACAGCGAAGAAATGCAGCGCTACAGCGAAAAAGCCAAAGCCGCCCGCGAAGGCCACGACCCGCAACCGCTGGCGTTTTACGGCGATTTTGAAGTGCTGGAAGGCAGCGCAATGGAAGGCGCTGTGATTCTGCGCTTCCCCGACATGGCCGCCGCCCGCGCCTGGTACCAAAGCCCCGCCTACCAAGAAGCCCGCAAGCACCGCTTCCAGGGTGCTGATTACCGCGTCTTCTTGGTGGATGGCATCGAAGAGGCGTGATAGGCAAAGCCCCCGCTGCTCTAAGCGGGGGTTAACGGACTGCTTATAGTGACTGGTCAGCATGATGTGGTGCTAACTAGCTGCTACAATAAAGCATATCGATCAACGCTAGGAGCGTGGTAATGGTTCGTAAGACCCCCACAGGTAAGGTCATCGTTTCTCGCGAGCGTATTTTACGTGCAGTGGCTAGCTCAAGTGCTATTGAGACAGGCGAACGTGCGGAAGTTATTGAGAACCGCCTAAAGTCACGTCCACGTCTTTTCACTAAATTAACCTTGGCTCCATGAGTTAATTCACGCGTTCTTACTGCATATCCAATACATCTCGAATCAAACGTTCAACAAACTGATAGTCACCGTCTCGCCCAGCCTGAATCGCCTTGAAATAGTACTCTTTATGCTCATTCCACAAGCTGTAATCCAGTGGCTGAGCCCCCGCCTTGGCGGCCATCACATCTAGCAGCAAGCGTGAGATTCGCCCATTACCCTCCCGAAACGGGTGAATCAGTATGAATTCGACATGCATTTCGGCAAGAAACCTGATCAGTTGCTCGTCACTCATCTTCGGTAGATCACAAAAACGTGTGAGGTACTGAGAATCGAACGCTGTTATCAACCGGTGGATCTGCATCGGTGATGCAAATCTCATGTTTGGTTTGGACATATCTACGGTTCGATATTGACCCGCCCAACGGTACACATTGCCTAGCCAAGCTCTGTGCCATTGGCAAATCTTCTGGAAATCCATCATGTCAGGAAAAGAGTCAAAAACCTGAATATAAAGAGCCTCTAGCAGTTCCGTTTCTGCAACGTTCATATCTGCTGGGTCAGTAATGCGAGCGAGATTCTCCAACACCTTATTTTCTGAACCCGGCTGGTACTCGCTTTCGCTACCAGAAACATCATAACGACTCATACGACTGACCTTTTCGCTGACATACGGCTCCGTATGAGCATACTGTAGCGGACATCCCATACCAAACGGTACGCTTTCAAAATCAGTGATGGAGAGGATCTATTCGGCTCACATTCTGAGCCGAATGGCCTCTATATTCGGCTCAAACCTCTTTCGCTGCTCATTCACCCCAGCAGCAGATCACGTTCGATGGGGATGAACTCGCTCGCGGCGTTGATGAGCGAGGCAGCGGTGAGCTGAGGTACGCCGTACACCTCGACGCGTTTGCCGTGCACCTCGCGAATTTTCTGGGCTAACAGATCGAAGTCGCCATCGCCGGAGACCAGCACTACCACATCCGCTTTCTCGGCGTATTCGATGGCATCAAGGGTGATGCCCACGTCCCAGTCGCCCTTGGCGGAGCCATCCGCGCGCTGGATGAAGGGCTTGAGCCGAACATCGAAACCAATCGCGCGAAGGATATTCTGGAACTCACGCTGCTTGGCGTCGCCTTTATCGATGGCATAGCAGCGGGCGGCCACCACCTCCCGGTTGGCCGTCGCCTTGGCCCAGAAACGGCGGTAATCGAAGTGTTTGCCGTAGGCCTCGCGCACGGTGTAATAGACGTTCTGGGTATCCACGAAGATAGCGACGCGTGTCATGGCAAGGGGCCTCGGCAGTGAGTGTGCCACCATGGTACGCGATAACCGTTGCGTGCGACCCCAGCGTTTGGCTCATCAAAGCACTTCTTCCTTTTTGGCTCGCCAGCCCTTAACACGCTCCTGAAGCCCCATCACGAACACGAAGAACACCGGAACAAAGAGAATCACCAGCAGCGTTCCGCTGACCATACCGCCGAACACGCCTGTACCTATCGCATGCTGGGTGTTGGCACTGGCGCCAAACGCCACCATCAACGGCACCACCCCCAAGCCGAAAGCGAGTGAGGTCATCAGAATCGGGCGCAGGCGCAGGCGGGCGGCTTCCACGGCGGCTTCTATCAGCCCCTTCCCTTGCTCACGCAACTGTTTTGCAAACTCTACAATCAGAATCGCGTTTTTCGCCGACAGCCCGATCACGGTGACCATCCCCACTTTAAAGAACACATCGTTCGGCAGGTCGCGCAGCAGCATAGCGGCCACCGCCCCCAGCAGCCCCACCAGGATGACCGACAGCGGAATGGTCCAGCTCTCATAGAGCGCGGCTAACACCAGAAACACCGCCAGGATGGATAGCGCCACCAGCATGGGCGCCTGGGCAGCAGACTGTTGCTCCTGCAAGGACTGCCCGGTCCAGGCCACGGCGAAACCGGGCGGAAGCTGCTGCGCTAGACGCTCCATCTCCGCCATCGCTTCACCGGTGGAAGCCCCCGCCGCCGCGCTGCCGGAAATACTGGCGGCGGGATAGCCCAGGTAGCGCACCATTTGTAGCGGTGTTTCGTCCCACACTGGCGTCACCACCTCTGACAAAGACACCATGCCTCCCTGGCTATTCAGCACATGCAGCTTGAGCACGTCGTCCACCTGCATGCGTGCCGACGCATCCGCCTGCATAATCACCTGCTGCATCCGGCCCTCATTCGGGAAATCGTTGATGTAGGACGACCCCATCGCGGTAGACAGGATGTCGCTAATATTGGCGAACGACACCCCAAGGGCTTCGGCCTTTTGACGATCAATATCAAGACGAATGCTCGCCCCTTCCGGCAGGCCGTCGGAATAGACATCGCTGACGACATTGCTCTGCGCCGCCAATTCCAGCAGCGTTGTCTCGGCCGCCTTAAGGGCCTCCGGCCCCTGGTTGCGGCGATCCTGCAAGAACATCGTAAAGCCAGACTTAGTACCCAACTCATCAATGGCCGGCGGCAGCATGCTCATCACCATCCCTTCGTTTAGTTGGCTCATGGCTTCCTGAGCGCCTTCCGCTTCGCTTGCCGCCGTGGCGCCGTCGCGCTGCCCCCACTCCTTTAACGTGGTGAACGCCAGCGCTGTATTCGCGCCGGAGCCTGAGAACCCGAAGCCCAGAATCGACATATTGCCGTCTACGGCAGGGCGCGCCATCACGTACTCTTCATACGCCTTGACCACATCCAAGGTGCGCTCGGTGGTCGCATTGGCGGGTAACTGGATACTGGTCATGAAATAGCCTTGATCCTCTTCGGGCAGAAAGGCCGAAGGCAACTGGCGGAATGCGAACACCAGCACGCCTGCGATGACCACAAACACCACCATGACCCGCCCGCTGCGGGCGACTAGCTTTCCAACACGGGATTCGTAACGGGTGGTCATACGGGTAAGCGCCCGGTTGAACCAGCCGAAGAAGCCGCCTTTATCGTGGTGCCCCGGCTTAATAGGCTTGAGAAGGGTGGCGCATAGCGCTGGCGTCAGCGACAGCGCCAGAAACGCCGAGAACAGAATCGAAACCACCATCGCCAGCGCGAATTGCTGGTAGATCACGCCTACGGAGCCACTCGAGAAGGCCATCGGGATAAACACCACCGTCAATACCAGAGTGATGCCCACCACCGCGCCCGTGATTTCCTTCATTGCTTTGATGGTGGCATCCTTTGGCGACAACCCTTCCTTGGCCATGATGCGTTCAACGTTCTCGACCACCACGATAGCGTCATCGACGATGATGCCAATCGCTAACACCATGCCAAACATCGTCAGCACGTTGATGGAGAAACCTGCCAACAGCATCACTGTGAAGGTGCCCAACAACGCAATCGGCGCGACCAGGGCAGGAATCAGCGTGTAGCGGATGTTCTGTAGAAACAGCAGCATCACCAGGAAGACCAGCGCCATCGCCTCGATGAGAGTATGGATAACCTTCTCGATAGACACCTTAACGAACGGGGCCGTATTAAAGGGAACCGATGAGCTCATGCCCGCAGGCAGCGCCTGGTTTAGCTCAGCCAAACGCGCCTGCACGCCCTCCGCCGTGCGTACCGCATTGGCACCGGGTGCCAACTGAATGGCTGCCGCCGTCGCTGGCTGGCCATTCTCACGATTGGAGAAACCGTAGGATTGGGCGCCCAGCTCAACACGCGCCACATCGCCCAACACCACGTTGGAGCCGTCGACATTCGAGCGCAGGATGATAGCGGCGAACTCTTCCGGCGTGCTCAATTGCCCCTGCGCGGTCAATAGCGAGGTGACTTTTTGGCCTGGCACGGAGGGAGACGCTCCGATGCTGCCCGGCACAATCGGTGCGTTCTGCTCCGTGATCGCGGTCGAGAGATCATTCACCGACAAGCCGAAAGAAATCAGCTTTTCAGGATCTATCCAGATGCGCATTGCCTGCTCAGCACCGAACAGCTGCACACGCCCAACGCCGTCAATGCGGCGCAGCTCCTCGACGATATTGCGCGCCATATAGTCGTTTAGGGCGATCTCATCAAAGCGCCCATCTTCAGAACTCAGCCCCACGATCATCAGAAAACTGGAGGACGCGGATTCTACGCTCAGCCCATCCTGACGAACCGCCTGGGGTAACCGGGGTTCGACGGCCTTGAGCCGATTTTGCACATCCACCTGGGCCAGTTCCGGGTTTGTCCCGGGCTTGAAGGTGGCGGTGACAGAGGCCGACCCCGACGCATCGGCGGTCGATTCGAAGTACAGCAGGTTCTTGACGCTAGAGAGCTCTCGTTCAATGAGGCTGAGCACAGCGTCGTTCATGGTCTGCGGCGTGGCACCGGGATACGTCGCGGTGATGGTCACCGAAGGCGGCGCTACCGAAGGGTAGTGAGCGACCGGCAGCTTAGGGATAGCGATCACACCCGCGAGGATGATAAACAGCGCAACCACCCAGGCGAAGACGGGGCGATGGATAAAAAACTGGGGCATTGCCGATACTCCTGACACTTAGTGAGAAGATGCCACTGAAGCCTCAAGAGGCGATGACATTTGCCAAGCCACTGCGCTGACGTCGGCACCCTCCGTCAGGCGCTCGATACCCTCGACGACCACCCGCTGCCCCTCAGTTAAACCGTCCTGAACGCGATAGCTCCCCTCCACCAATTCGCCAAGCTGCACAGCGACCATTTCTACTTGTTCCGCAGCACCCACCACCCAAACATAAGGCTTACCGCCGATGCGCACGACAGACTGTTGCGGCACCGTCAGCGCATGGTCGTAGCGTGCATAGGGCACGCGAGAACGCACAAACATACCGGGCAGCAGGCGCCGGTTGGGGTTGTCTACCAGTACTCGCAGCAACACGTCGCCCGTGCTGGCCTCCACATTGATACCCGAGAACAGAAGGCGCCCAGTGACCTCGTAGGGCGTGCCGTTGCTGCCGAGAATGGTGACCGGCAAGCCACTATCTAGGGAGGAATGCGACGCCAGCGCATCTTGCAGCGATGCCAGCGCGGAAGCCGAGCGTCGAACATCAACATAAACCTGATCAATCTGCTGAACACGGGCCATGGGCGTGCTATCGCTGCTGGTCACCAGCGCTCCCACCGTGACTAACTCTTGATCAATTCGGCCAGCAATGGGAGACGCCACCGTGGAGAACTCCAAGTCAAGGCGGCGGCGCGACAGCGTGGCACGCGCTTGGGCCACCTCAGCAGCGGCCTGCTGACTTTTGGACACGGCGTCGTCATACGCCTGGCGGCTCACCGACTGCCCCCTGACCAGCGACTCCAACCGAGCCGACTGCGCACGTGCATGCGCAAGCTCGGCTTCAGCCTTCTGCAAAGCGGCTTCTGCCGTTTCCACTTCCGCCCGAAACGGCGCTGGGTTGATGTCGAATAATGGCTGCCCTGCACTTACGTCGGTTCCCTGCTCGAACAGGCGACGTTGCACAATCCCGCTCACCTGCGGGCGAATTTCTGCCACTTGAAAAGGCAACACCCGGGCCGGCAAATCTTCGGTCAGCTCCAACGTAATGGGCGCTAAGGTCACCACAGACACTCGGGCAGCAGGCGGGGCCGCTGCTTCTTGCTCAACAGGCCCGCAAGCGGTTAACACGCTTAGCAGTAAGGCACAGAGGCCACCATAGCGGTAACTATGTCGGATCGTCATGCATCGTCCCTTCAGGCATTGGCAAACATTTGCCTACTTATAGAATTGAAGGGGACTATATCGCTGGTGCGTGGTATTCCTGTCGACGGTATGTGTAGATATGATGGAGAACACAATGAATGTTTCATTAGGCGCTCTCATGTCCACGCATCCCCCGTTGCCAAGCGTTTCTTCTGGCCTACACGCACTGGTTCTCATCGCCGAAGACGAGCCTGAGATCGCTGAGATTCTGCAGGCTTATCTGAAACGCGCGGGCCTGCGAACCATCCACGCAGAGGATGGACGCAAAGCGTTAGACATGCATTTATCGATGAAGCCTGACCTCGTCTTACTCGATGTAAAAATGCCTAAGCTGGACGGTTGGCAGGTGCTGTCTGAGGTTCGCCACCGTGGCGAGACGCCCGTCATCATGTTGACCGCGATGGATCAGGACATTGATAAGCTGATGGGCCTGCGTTTTGGTGCCGACGACTACGTCGTCAAACCGTTTAACCCCGCCGAGGTCGTCGCGCGCGCGCAGGCCGTGTTAAGGCGCACCATGGCGCATGCTGGCCATCAACAACCTGTCCTTCGGGTTCCGCCCTTCGAGATCGACCTGGAACAACACGAAGCTTTTGTGGAGGTGGGAGGAGACTCCCGCAGCCTTGCTTTAACGCTCACTGAGTTCAGGTTGTTAGCGCACCTTGCCCGCGCGCCCAAAAAGGTGTTCACCCGCGCTGAGCTATTGGCCGCTTGCCTACCCGAAGGCGAGGCGCTTGAGCGCACCGTCGACAGCCATATCAGCAAGCTGCGTAAAAAACTGGAAGATGTCGATGTGAAAGGCATGCCCGTGGGCATACGCGGCGTTGGGTATCGCCTATGGGGGGCAGAATGAAACTCATTGGGCTAAGCCGCACCATCGCGTTAACCATGGCCGCGATGGCGTTTGGGATTACGCTGTTCGTCGTGGCAGCCTCTTATGTGTTCTATTTCATTGCCTTCCACTTTTGGGAAGGGTCGGTGAGCGAGCCCAATATGCTCCCGACAGGCCCCGAATGGGCTTGGCTCGCTGGCACGACGTTAGTTGGGCTGGCGTTCGCCGTGATAGTGGGCATTCACTTGGCACGTCGCATTCTGGTGCCACTCAACTCCGTCACAGAAAGCATTCGTCGCGTCGCACAAGGCGACCTGGACGCACGCGCCACCACCGGTGACCGCTCGTTAGGCGAGGCCGCCGTGTTAGCCAACGACTTCAATGCGCTAGCCGACCAATTGCAGCGAATGTCCAAAGACATGGCGTTTTGGAATGCGGCCATCGCCCATGAGCTACGTACGCCAGTGACTATTTTGCGCGGCCGCTTACAAGGCTTGGCAGAAGGTGTCTTTCCACCCGAAACGGCACAGTTCCAAAGCCTGCTTACCCAAATCGACGGCATGGCAAAGCTCATTGAAGACCTTCGCGCTGTCAGTTTGGTCGAAAACGGGCACCTGAATCTTGAGATCCAGCCATGTGACCTTTCTGCTGACATTGAATCCGTCGTTGAGTTTTGTCGACATGCCCTGAATGCATCACAGCATTACCCAACGCTCGATTTGCAATCTGGCACTGCGTACTGCGACCCCTTCCGTATTCGTCAGGCGTTGCTGGCGCTGCTGGAAAACGTTCGTCAGCATGCATCGCCAGGCCCCATCACCATCCAAACGCGCCAAGACAACGCTGGGTATGTGCTGCGTGTTATCGACACTGGCCCAGGCATACCACAGGAAGATGCTTCTCATATTTTCACGGCGTTCCGACATGCGCGGGACACCGAAAATGGTACGCCGGGAGACAAGCGAGGCAGCGGGCTAGGGTTGGCGGTAGTGGCAGCGATTGCAAAAGCCCACCATGGCGAGGCCAGATGCACCCCCTCTGATGAGGGTGGCTCTTGTTTTGAGTTGAGCTGGCCTACTCAATCACATAGGGCGTGATTACTTGAATAATCGGCGGTCGCTGCCATGGCATTAGATCTCAGCACTGCCTTATTGATAGCTTCATTCGTCTTTCAGCAGTATGAAATGCTCGATTAGCCGAATCATCAACGTTTTCTGATCGGGTAGACTTTCAGCCACTAACAGCGCTAATGCGACAAGCGTATTGTCGTTGATCAGTTGCTCAACGGGCCGGGCTAGCAAAGCTGCGTTGCGACGCAAGTACCATAGAAACAGAAACGACCCACAGCGCTTATTTCCATCGGCCAGAGGGTGATTCTTGATCACAAAATAAAGCAGGTGCGCCGCTCGGGTGGCCACATTGGGGTAAAACAGTTCGTCGCCAAACCCTTGTTCGATGGTGGCCAAGGCTGAGGTCAAACCGTCGCCCCGCACCTGCCCAAACAGTTCGGTTGCTTCGCCTTTAGCGATTAAGGTCTGTTTTAACTCGCCAATGGCTTTCAAGGCTTCTTCCAACTCAAGTGAGTGCATATCGGGCTGTTTGATGTTTAGCTCGGTCAATTGTTGCTCGTCGTAGCCTTGCAGCAGGCTCCAAGAACGAGCGTAATCGCTAATCACACGAGCAACCGCTTCGCCTTCTGTTGAAACCAAGCCTTGATTGGTCAGGGTTCGGCTGAGCAGATTCACCGCCTGCTCAAACTCTATGCCACGCTCGGTTAGACGGCGCTGGTTGAGAGTATAGCCTTGCACCAAATGGTCTTTTAATACTTGTGTGGCCCACTTACGAAATTGCACACCACGCTGAGATTTCACGCGGTAGCCAACTGAAATAATGGCATCTAAGTTATAGTGGTCTATTTCCCGCTGAACTTGACGCTTCCCCTCTTGGCGAACTATCCGGAATTTCCGGATAGTTCCCTCTTTCTCCAGTTCAGCTTCTGAATACACATTACCAATATGTTCATTCACGGTTCTAACATCTTTGCCGAACAGTTCTGCCATCTGTGCTTGGCTTAACCAAACGGTCTCTTGCTCCAGCGTCACCTCAAGGTGGGCTTGGCCATCTTCGCTGGTGAATATCTGTATTTGCTGATCATTCATGAGTGTTGCCTCCCAGGTTTACATAAAGCGCCTTGCACTCCAAAACAAGCACCTCCCAAGCAAGCAGCACTCAATCCAGCAGTACTCATCTTTGCATACTAAAAGAGAGACTCAAGCGCGCCCGCCATTCGAGGTTAAGTAAACCTTAGCATAAAAACTGTCTATTTATACAGCAAATGTTGCTAGCGCTTGGCAGGAATAAGGTGCAACACACCCACCACCACCGAGCCCACCAAAAAGCCAATCACCGCTGAACATAGCGTATTGAAGCTCCAGCCCAGCGTACCGCCCAAGGCGCCGGTGGCGTCGCGAATGCCTAGCTCAATATGATGCACCCACTCATAGGGCGCGCTGAACCAACCCGTTCCCTCGGCTCCTAAATTCACCATCAGGATATGCCCACCCACCCACAGCATGGCGATGGTGCCCACTATCGAGATGGTCGCCAGCACCTTGGGCATGGCCGTGACCAAGCTCCGGCCCAGCGCCTGTATGCCCGAATGATCCCGCTGGGCGAGTTTCAGACCCACATCGTCCATCCTGACCAACAGCGCCACCACGCCATACACCAAAACAGTGATCACAAACGCGACCACCACTAAGCTGGCTAGCTGTGACCAGAACCCCTGATGAGACACCGTCGCCAGCGCAATCACCATAATTTCAGCAGAGAGAATCAGGTCGGTGCGGATGGCACCACTCACGATTTTCTTCTCGGCTTCCGGCCCTTTTTCGACCGCTGGTTTGTCATCGTCATGTTGGCCAGAGAGCTTATGCCACACCTTCTCCGCGCCCTCAAAAGCCAAGTAGGTGCCGCCTATCATCAGGATGATCGGCAGTAGCCCGGGCAGAAAATGATTCAGCAGCAGCGCCGCCGGTAGGATAAACATCAGCTTGTTGCGGATAGAACCCAGCGCGATCTGCTTCACAATGGCCAGCTCACGCTCTGCCACTACCCCGTGCAAATATTGCGGCGTCACCGCCGCATCATCCACCACCACCCCAGCCGCCTTCGCCGTCGCACGCCCAGCGGCGGCGCTCACATCGTCCAGTGATGCTGCGGTCAACTTCGCCAATGCGGCAACGTCGTCCAGTAATCCTATCAAGCCGCCAATGGCCATGGGTGCTTCCTCCGTGAATAAGCATTGCAGACAGTAAAGCACACGATAGCTGGGGCGAACGGACTCTTTCGCATCCCGATTTGCACCTCTTATCGCAGCAAGTGCTCCAGCTCATGGCGTTGCTCAGCATGTTTCGAGGCGTTATCGCTTTTCAGTTTTTTCAGGTTGATGAGTTTCCAGCGTACAGCAGGCAGATTGGCTGCTTCTGGGCGGCCGATGGCATCAAAATCCGGTAGACCGTCATGCAGGCTCAGTAAGAAGCGTTTGGTATTTTCATCAAAGCGTGACTGAATATCCGCAATCAATCGCTTACGTATGCTCAACAGTTCTTCGAGGCTAACAGGAGTTCTGGTCATACCCTCAAATTCTTGTGTATAAGGCTGATCAAGATCGATGAGGTTTGGATTCAATAGCTCATGTGAAGGGCGCGAAGAGCTCGCTATATAAACCAACAAGGTGCGAAACAAAGCATCCGTTAGGCCCTCGTTATCGTAAAGTAGCTTCACATCATAAAGATCACGCGGATGTTGACGATCTAAGGCGGCATGCAGTTTTCCGCCAAACAAGTCCTCGAATGAAACGATCCTCATTTCTGCGTAGCCGAAATCATCCTCAACAGTATCGGACACTGAGCGCATTTGAGGCTCATGAACAACACCACGTGCAACGGGTGACGTTTCAATTTTAATCTCCGCACCACCAAGACGCGCCAGCAAACGCGTGGCTCCACCACCGCCGCCTTTTATACGTTGCGTTTTGGCACCAACGATGCCGCCTTCAATAGACACCGCAATGCGATCCATTGCTTCGTTGATATCGGTAAGGCTGTCACTTCTATCTTTCATCGGTAGATAGGTCAGATCGATATCCACCGATAACCGGGGAAAATCACGATAAAACAAGTTTATCGCTGTGCCGCCCTTGAGCGCGAAGACCTCTTCCTTAGCAACATACGGAAGGATACGTACAAGTAGCGCAACCTGCGCCTCATAAATCTCACGTGCCATCGCTAGCACCCTCCCCCGTAAATTCTGCAGGCACCATAATACGATAGCGAGGATGAATCTTACCGCCTTTGACGAGTGCCCTATCGCCACTGCCAAGGTTGAACGCGGTGACATCAAGACGCTTGCGCCAAGGGTGGTCATGGCGATCCGCAAAGACAAAGAATAGCCGCTTTACCTTAATCTTCTTACAACTGTGCAGTAGTACGGACAGCACTTTTGGTCGTAACGTCGTCAAGCTCTCAAAGAGCATATCGAGGTGATGAAAGCTCTCGTGGTCGGGCAGCTCATCCATAGCTTCCATCACCGCCCTTTCGGGCATCGACATATTAAGCACCCACTCCCATGGCAGTGCGTCTTCATCATTGTTTCTCTGATTAGCTAGCCCTAGCGATGAATCAGAAAACAGTGACGTGTTGCGGATTTTGATGGGGGCGGTAAGTGGTAGCTTGCTGAGCCAGCTAGGGATCGTATCACCGTATACCCAAACAGGCGCATTGCTGCCCAAACGTAAATAATGATCATACCCCTGCAAGGAGAGTGCCGTGGTGCCACCGATATGAATGTCATAACGCATGATGTGCTGCATGGAGAGCAGGCAGGTTTTCCAATCGATGGCTGTGCTGGGCGCAGGACGCCGGAATACGCCTCGGTTAACCCTCTCTAGCCAGCCATTTTCGACGTATTTACGTGCCAGAAAGCGGCTAACACCATGTCGTTCAAGCCAAGCGGTATCCACCATAAACCCAGGTGGTATGGCTTCTAATAAATTCTTTAATATTGATTTTTTTTGTGCACTCATAGGACACAAAGTAGCATTTAACTAAAGAAGTTACCATGCGCGACTTTGAAAAATATAAATTTGGTGTACCTATAGACCACAAACTACCAGATCCATAAAGAAAAAGAACGGTATGCTCATTTACTTGCTTGCTTTCAATCCTGATACTCCCGCTGAGCCTCATCGCCATAGCCTATGCTTTAGCTATCAGACAACATAATTTGCCCCATTAGATAAGGCGCAACGCGGCCTTTAATCATCACGCGCTCGCCTTCTACCACGCAGATCAGCGTACCTTGACGTGCGCCACCCTGGCGGGCAGTCAGTGCTTGCTTACCTAAACGCGCTGCCCAGTAAGGTGCGAGCGACGTATGCGCCGAGCCGGTTACCGGGTCTTCTTCCACGCCGACCTTGGGGCCAAACCAGCGAGAGACAACATCCACATCATCGCCTTTCGCGGCAACGGCCACACCTCGCCCTGGTAACTGTTTAAGCCGCTGCATATCCGGTGCAAGGCGATCAATCACACTCGCCTCCTCGACTACCACCACAATGTCATCCGAGATCAGCAGCTCTTCGATTTCGATACCGCCCAGGGCAGCGGCGACTTCTGCGTGCATGTCTAGCGGTGCGAGCATTTTCGCGGGGAAGTCCATCGCCAGCACATCGCCTTCACGGCGAACGGTCAGTACACCGCTTCTGGTTTCAAAGGCCACCGCCTCGGCCACCACGCCCAAGGCATGAAACACCACCCACGCCGCCGCTAACGTGGCATGGCCACAAAGGTCCACCTCCACCGAAGGCGTAAACCAGCGCAGGTGATAGCCCGCTTCCGTGGGTACGAAAAACGCGGTTTCGGACAGGTTATTCTCCGCTGCAATGGCCTGCAGCAGCGCATCATCCAACCACGCATCCAGCGGGCACACGGCTGCTGGGTTACCTTCAAAGGGGTTTGAGGCGAAAGCATCTACTTGGTAGAGGTCTATTTTCATGGGTTATCCCAACGCAAATAAAAGAATCTCATCAAGATATCGTAGAAACGTGCATGCAAGTGAGGGTTAGCAAAGTCCAGAAGAAGGCAAGCACGCTGAGCCTCCCTATGAGCGCGAGTAGCCTTCTAAGCGTTGCCTTTGCGACGGTGGTCCTGTTTATGATCGTCACGGCGCGCTTTGCCGAACGTTTCGTAACGCGCTGGGGCATTCCAGGCTGCGCCCTGCGTGGCGCGCTGCAAAACTTCAGCGACATGGCTGGCACGGCTTGGCCGCTGATCGCCTATACCGGTGGAATGGCAGCGCTGACTCTAGTGTTGCTCACCTGCCTAGCGCGTGCTGAATCACAAACGTAAGGGGAATGCCGCTTCTGGCGGAGGCATAAGCTCAATCGCGCATCGTTAAGCGCTGAGTTCGTCTCCGCCTGGAAGCCATCACGGCCACTACCGCGATGCAAAGGGCAGCGGCAACACCCGCCCACACAAAATGGGAAAGGCCGCTTAATCGCTCAAAAAGGGGCGCAAGGGCCTGACCAAACATATAACCGAGCGTGACCCAAGCGGCCGACCAGAGCAACGCCGAAATAGCATTGAGCAGCATAAATCGTGGCCAAGGATAATCGGTCGTGCCAATCGTCACCGCACCGGCCATGCGCAGCCCATAAAGGAAGCGCAAGGAGAAGGCGAAAACGTCCGGGTGGGCGTTGAACGTGGTCACTACACGCCCACCCGCTGCGCTCCCCTGCACCGAGCGAACGATAGCGCTATTGCGCCCGCCATGCCCAAGCAGGAAGAACACTTGATCCGCCACGAAAGAACCCAATGCCAGGGCGATGATAGCGGGCCAAACACCGATTAGGTGCTGATGAGACATGATGCCGCCCAGCATCGCGATGCCCTCGCCCTCCAAGCTCGCCCCCACGAACAAGCCGAAGCTGCCATAATTCGCCACCAAATGCTCAAGCGTCATTTGCGTTCATCCATAAAGTAATCCCGGAGCCGTGGGCGGCACGTAATCACCATCTCTATCGCGATTCGGGATGATGCGGAGAGTTGAATAGGGCTTTTTAGCGGCAGGCAGCTTATTCAATCTGCGAGAGGCATTCAACAGCAACGCAGCCACCAGTGCAGCGAAACCAGCAACCCGTTATTATCCTGCTAACTACTTTGCCTATTGGCATCATGCACACCACACCTACTCACTGGGCACGCTATGCATAACCTATGGATTCCCGTTGTCGCCATTTTCATCGTTGCGGGCCTGATATTCGGTGGCCAAGCCTACTCCGAGGCCCAGCGTGATGCGCACATCGCCACTAGCATATCGGAACGCCTCGGCAGCCAGACACAGGCCGACATCACGCATTTAAAGCGCGTCAATAAGGGCTATGGGGTTTGCGGGGATTATCACCTTGCCAACGTTGAGCATGGCCACTTTTACTACAACAGCGCCACCGAGCGACTAGCGCTAGGCACCGATGCGCCGCTGTACCAAGACAACTGCGATAGGATTTCTGACTAACTCCCAGCACAGGCCCATTACGCTCAAACTGCGGCCTTATGTTGCTGCTCCCAGAGGTATGTGAGCCGATCATTGTGGGTATTCATCTCATGGGCTAGTTAGGGAGTGTTGAGATGTCGTCCACTTAACAATCGCTCGCTAACGCTCTACCGTTATTCTGTGCAAATATCTCAGGTGCACCACCATTCATTACCATACTTGCCGCGTTTTTCCGTCGCACGCCCTGCAGCAGCGCTTACATCGTACAGCGTTACCGCAGCTAAGGAATCGCAGCTAAGGAATCGCAGCTAAGAAATCGCAGCAGTACAGATTCGCCTCCACCAAAGGTGTAAACCAGCGCAGATGATATAACTCCTAATTAGAGACAAAAAACTGGTTTCGGAAAAATTATTATTCACTGCAATAACTTGCATCAGCGCATCTTTTAACTAGTTATTTAGCTAGCACACAGCCGCGGGGTTGCCTTCCAATTGTTTCGAGGCAAAAGCATCTACTTAGTATAAGTCAATTCTCATGACATTGGCCACGCAGGGAGGCGTGAAACAAATAAAAAATTGAAAAAACCAGAAAGCGAAACTTCGCACACTACAGTGTGCTGCATTATAAAGTGCATGCTACAACCATCACAAATAAACGGTTGCTACTCATCAGATTAAAAGCCAATTAGAAAAAAGCCTACTAGACTATCAAATTTTAACCAAATTCGGCACTTTTACAAATCGCACTAGCTAGAAAGTGCAGTAGCTTATCCTGAACCAGACCACACAAAAATACTCAAAAAAATATTAAAATCATGTATGCAAATTACGCAACACGCTCTTGAAGATAGTCAGCAGCATCTTTAGAACTATCAACAATTTTAAAAGAGATATCTAAATGATTTGCAACACCTTCTACTTCTTTATAGCTCCTTAGCCTTTTTGACTTAGATCTATAACCTTTATCAATCATCACCACTAAAGAAACCTGCTCGAATTGAGATTTGACCATACTAAGATCAAGACAAGAAACCTCAGCCTTGTATATTCTACTATTTTTTTGAAAAACAAAAAAATTAACTGCTAGCCCACCTGAATCATCTGCAAAATCAAAATTTTTGACCGCTCCAGAAACTCGAAGTTGCCGATTAAAAAAGCCAGCCAATCTAGATTGCCTTTTGATCAACTGATCCTGCACGAAGTTTGCGAACTCTTTTCTAGGTTCAGAAGGCGTTGACTCTTTGCTATAAAATTCAATATAACTAAAAAATGAAACTTTTTTCAAAGCCCTAGAATGCATTTCCCCTAGATCATAGCCTTCTATCAAGCGCCTATTACCTAAATACACCCCAGAAGCAATCTCTAGACCACCAACTTCACCACCTCCCTTTAAAAGACGAACAGCATATTCACATGCGTGCCTAGATAAATTTCCAACTGCTACTTTTCGATCATCAAAAATCAATTCAGCCAAATCTTTTCTGAGCGAGTTTTTATAAAAAAATTCATTTTCATGGTTTTGATAACAAATGCCCACACAAATTTTTTCATCAGAATCTAAAATAGGCTCCAAGTAAACTGGCCACCAATTTAAAACAAATTTATTATTCATAAAGGAAATCCTATTTGATTAAATTTTTGACTATCACATGTCCTACTTGCCAAGCTAAGTATATCTCTAGATCGATAGCAATAAGTTAGCGCATCTATTTTAAGACCCCGTTTACTACCTACTTCTAGCTTTTCATAAATCGTCACCAAATCACTCCAGAGCAAACCATATGCCAAGCTAGGAAAGGTTTCATAACCTTGTGACTTTAGAAGCTCAAACACTTTTCTCTCTATACGCTTAAAACTAAGCTCACTTGCATTTCTTGCAATCGACCACATCCAATTATTGTCGCCTAGTTCTTTATCTACATGCTTATTACTCAAAATATTTTCATGATCAATCAAACATATATTTTCACCATCGTACAAAATATTTTCATGATGTCTGTCTTGATTAAACAAAACCTCATCAAAAATACCCATCAGCGCAACATCATTTTTTCTCAAAAACTCCTCAGCAATTCTTTCACTTTTAAAAAATTCTCCCGAAAAGTTGCGACTCATATCAGGATACTGTTTTATTTCCATAGCAAAGCAGTAGCGTTCAGAAAACTGTTCACCCCTACCACCAGAAACATAGTCTTTAGGGATATAAACCAAATAAGGATCAGGAGTTGAAACATTGAAAAACTCCGATAAAAATACCACAAAGAATTCTCGAAAAGCGAATCTAGGAGGCAGCTTAGGCTTGAGATAAACGCTTACTATCTCTCCATCACTTTTTTCCACATCACCCTTATAGATTCCCCAACTAGAAGTCAGTTTCGACAACTCCATACCTGCCAGGAGAACACCTTCATTCAAGCTCATCACTAGATCTCTTAACAGTTATAATTTTCTCGACCCAAACAATAGCCCAAAAAATAAGAACAAAAAAGCCTGCTTATTCGCAGGCTCTAATTACTCAACTCACTCTAGAAATTTATTCCCACTCAATAGTAGCAGGCGGCTTACTACTCACATCATAGGTCACCCGCGAAACCCCTTCCAACTCGTTGATAATCCGGTTAGAAACCTTCTCCAGCAGCTCGTAGGGCAGGTGCGCCCAGCGGGCGGTCATGAAGTCGATGGTTTCGACGGCGCGTAGCGCGATGACCCATTCGTAGCGGCGGCCGTCGCCTACTACACCTACCGATTTCACCGGCAGGAATACGGCAAAGGCTTGGCTGGTTTTTTCGTACCAACCGGCGGCGCGCAGTTCTTCGATGTAGATGGCATCCGCGTCGCGCAGAATGTCGGCGTACTCTTTCTTCACTTCGCCGAGAATCCGCACGCCCAGGCCGGGGCCAGGGAACGGGTGGCGGTAGACCATATCGTAGGGCAGGCCAAGTTCTAGGCCGAGTTTGCGCACTTCATCTTTGAACAGTTCGCGCAGCGGCTCGACCAGTTTGAGCTTCATGGTTTCCGGCAGGCCACCCACGTTGTGGTGGGATTTGATCACGTGCGCTTTGCCGGTTTTCGAGGCGGCGGATTCGATCACGTCCGGGTAGATGGTGCCCTGGGCCAGGAACTCCACGCCTTCAATTTTGCTGGCTTCTTCATCGAACACGTCGATAAAGGTGTTGCCGATGATTTTGCGCTTGGCTTCCGGGTCTTTCTCGCCTTCCAGCTTGCTGAGGAACAGCTCTTCGGCGTCTACACGAATCACCTTCACGCCCATGTGCTTAGCGAAGGTTTCCATCACTTGGTCGCCTTCGTTCTTACGCAGCAGGCCGTTATCCACGAACACGCAGGTGAGCTGGTCGCCAATCGCTTTGTGAAGCAGCGCGGCCACAACAGAAGAGTCGACACCGCCGGAAAGGCCCAGCAGTACGTGGCGGTCGCCTACTTGCTCGCGTACACGCTGTACTTGGTCTTCGATGATTTGCGCGGGCGTCCACAGCTTTTCGGCTTTACAGATATCCAGCACGAAGTGCTCAAGAATCCGCTGGCCTTGTAGGGTGTGTGTCACTTCGGGGTGGAACTGTACGCCGTAGAACTGCTTCTCTTCCCAGGCCATGGCCGCAATCGGGCAGCTCGGGGTTGAGGCGGTCACGGTGAAGGTGTCGGGGGCTTTGGCGACTTTATCGCCGTGGCTCATCCATACATCCAGAAGCGCGTTGCCGGTAGCGGCGTCTACGTGGTCTTTGATGTCTTTGAACAGCGCGGTCTCGGCGTCGATTTGAATCTGGGCGTAGCCAAACTCACGCTGGTTAGAGCCTTCTACCTTGCCGCCTAGCTGCTCGGCCATGGTTTGCATGCCGTAGCAGATACCAAATACCGGCAGGCCCATTTCAAACACGCACTGCGGGGCGCGGGGGGAATCCAGCTCGGTGACGGATTCCGGGCCACCGGCCAGGATGATGCCGTTGGGGTTGTATTCGCGAATCTCTTCTTCGGTGATATCGAAGGCGCGGATTTCAGAGAATACGCCGATTTCGCGAACCCGGCGGGCGATCAGTTGGGTGTACTGGGAGCCGAAGTCGAGAATCAGGATCTTATGGGCGTGAATGTCACTCATGGCGGAGCCTCTATAACGCGGAACGGGCCGCATTGGCTAAAAAGCAAGCGGCGGGGCAATGCCCGCCGCCGTGTAACTTAATGCGCTGGTTAGCTCACCCGGTAGTTGGGGGCTTCTTTGGTGATCTGCACGTCGTGAACGTGGGACTCGTTAAAGCCAGCGCCGGTGATTTGTACGAATTCCGGCTTGGTGCGCATTTCTTGAATATCGCGGCAGCCGGTGTAACCCATGGAGGCACGTAGGCCGCCCATCAGCTGGTGGACGATGGCGCCCATCATGCCTTTATAAGGCACGCGACCTTCGATGCCTTCCGGTACCAGTTTTTCGGCACCGGCATCTTTGTCTTGGAAGTAGCGGTCGGCGCTGCCTTGGTTCTGGGACATCGCGCCCATGGAACCCATGCCGCGGTAGGCTTTGTAAGTACGGCCTTGGTAAAGCTCGACTTCACCCGGCGCTTCTTCAGTACCGGCCAGCAGGCCACCTACCATTACGGCGCTTGCGCCAGCGGCAATGGCTTTCGCCAAATCGCCAGAGAAGCGTACGCCGCCATCGGCAATCAGCGGAATATCGAACTCTTTCAGCGCTTCGGCCACGTTGGAAACGGCGGTGATTTGCGGTACGCCAACGCCAGCCACAATACGCGTGGTGCAGATGGAGCCGGGGCCGATGCCCACTTTCACGGCATCTGCGCCTGCTTCGGCCAGCGCTTTGGCAGCGGCGGCGGTGGCGATGTTGCCGCCAATCACTTGAATCTCGGGGAAGTTCTCTTTGATCCAGCGAACGCGGTCAAGCACGCCCTGGGAGTGGCCGTGGGCGGTATCGACGATGATCACGTCAACGCCTGCTTCGGCCAGTGCGGCTACGCGGTCCGGGGTTTCAGGGCCGGTGCCTACCGCTGCGCCTACTAGCAGGCGGCCGTCGCTGTCTTTAGCGGCCATCGGGTAGGTGCGGGCTTTTTCGATGTCTTGGAAAGTCACCAGGCCACGCAGGTGGAAGGCGTCATCGACAATCAGCATTTTCTCGATGCGGTGTTCGCGCATCTTGGCTTTGCTGGTTTCAAGGTCGGTGCCTTCTTTCACTGTTACCAGCCGCTCGCGGGGAGTCATAATGTCGGCAACGCTGTCGCCCACGTTGGGCTGGAAACGCATGTCACGCTCGGTCACGATGCCTACCAGGGTTTCGCCTTCTACCACTGGGAAGCCGGAGAAGCCGTTTTCGCGGGCCATGGCCAGTAGGTCTTCCAGCTTGGCTTTGGGGCTAACGGTGACCGGGTCTTTTACAATGACGCTTTCGTGCTTCTTCACCTTGCGCACTTCAGCGGCCTGTTGCGCCATGGTCATGTTCTTGTGGATGATGCCGATGCCGCCTTCCTGAGCCATCGCAATGGCTAGACGCGCTTCAGTTACAGTGTCCATTGCAGCGGAAAGCAGGGGAATATTCAGGAAGAGATTGCGGGTCAGGCGGGTTTTGAGGCTGACATCCTTTGGCAGAACGTCGGAGAAGCCGGGAACGAGGAGTACGTCATCGAACGTAAGCGCTTCTTGGGCCATACGTAGCATAGCGGCAACACCCATTGAGAAGTGGGAAGATGGGGCGTGAAAAGTTAATCGCCTATTATAACGTTTTGAGGGCCGCCCCAGCAATGCAGAGTCGCGGCTAGACTTATACCAATTGCTAATGACGCTCAAGGCCCTGCGGGAATAAGCGCCGCTGGCAAGGCTCACGCACCTCGTTTGAGGTATCGTGTCATCCACGAAATGATCACCAAGGCCAACGATGGAACCGACAAGCACATCACCCACTCCTAAAGCGCTCTCCGTGAGCCAACTGAACCAGCGCGCCAAGCAAACCCTGGAGCGCGATGTGGGGGAAGTGTGGGTAGAGGGCGAGCTTTCTAATGTGTCTCGCCCGGCCTCGGGGCATATCTATTTCACTTTAAAAGACGACCGGGCGCAGATCCGCTGTGCGCTGTTCCGTCAGCGGGCGCGCTTTGTCGCCGCCCCCATGCGCGATGGCGACCAAGTGAAGCTACGCGGGCGGGTCTCGCTGTTCGAGCCACGGGGCGATTATCAGCTCATTGCCGAAGCGGTGCAGGCCGCTGGCCTTGGCGAGCTGCTGGCAGCTTTTGAGCGTTTGAAAGCACAGCTGGAAGGCGAAGGCGTGTTCGCCAATACGCGCCCCCTGCCCTTTCCCCCGCGCAAGATTTTGATTTTAAGTTCCGCCACCGGGGCGGCCATTCGCGATGTGCTGGCCGTATTGGCCGCCCGCTGGCCGCTGGCGGACGTGACGCTGATTCCCGTACCGGTTCAGGGGGCGGAAGCCGCCCCGGCGATGATCTCGGCGCTGGGCCTGCTCAACCGGCAGGCGCGGCTAGACCCCGAGCAAGATGTGGTGCTGATCACCCGTGGCGGCGGTAGCCTGGAAGATCTCTGGGCGTTTAATAACGAGCATCTGGCACGGGCGATTTTTCACTCCCGGCTGCCGGTGATGTCAGCGGTGGGCCACGAGGTGGATGTCACCCTAGCGGATTTTGCCGCCGATATGCGCGCCCCTACTCCATCTGCCGCCGCTGAACGGCTAGTGCCCGATCAACACGCTCTAAAGCGCCAGCTCGCTCAAGCGGAGCAGCGTTTGCACCGAAGCATGCAGGCGCGGTTAGAACGCGATAGCCAGCGGCTAGATACCCTGCGTGCCCGCCTTCGCCATCCCGGCGAACAGCTCGCCCGCCAGCGCCAGCACCTCACTACGCTGCAGCAGCGCCTTACCCGCGCCATGCAGCAAACGCTCGCCCAGCAAAAAGCCCAAGCGGCCCAGCTCACCCGACGCCTCGCCAGCCAAGATATGGCACGGCTACACCGTTCCGAAAGCGAGCGTATCAGCAGCCTGCAGCGCCGTTTAGCCAGCGCCATGCAGCGCATGTTAGAAGTGCGGCAAGCACGCCTGCACAGCGCCGCCCGCGAGCTAAACGCCGTCAGCCCGCTGGCCGTACTCGGCCGCGGCTACGCCATCGCCCAAGATGCCCAAGGCCAAGTCATCCGCCGCGCCGAAGACACCCAGCCCGGCCAACTGCTCAAACTGCGCCTAGGCGAAGGCCGCCTCAACGTCGAAGTAAAACGGCGCTATAAGAAGCACTGAATTACCGCTCGGTAATCATTAGACGCCTTTAGATACAGCGATAGCAAAAAATTACCGTTCGGGAATATTTTGCCAGCAAGGTCATTGCCTTTCGGCTATTCTTACCGAACGGTAATTTACGAGAGGCAATGCAATGGCGACTTCAACTCCTCCTGCGACCCTAGTACGCACCTCACAAGAACTAGGCGCGCTGATAAAACAGGTGCGCCAATCCCAAGCGCTACTGCAAAGCGACGTGGCAGGACTTGCCGGTACCGGTAACCGTTTTATTGTCGACCTAGAGCGCGGCAAGCCTACGCTTCAACTGCAGAAGGTACTCGATACACTCGACTTGATGGGCTTAGAGGTCGTGGTTCAGCGTAAGGGGCAGCTGCATGAGCGCTGATAAAGAGGCTCTGGATCTTTACTGGAAAAACCAACGGGTTGGACGGTTATTTAATGAGCAGCCCCTGCGCTTTCAGTATGACGACAACTGGCTAACGTCGCCTGAGGCGCGCCAGCTTTCACCACGCCTTCCAATAACAAAACCTGTGCATAGTGGCGATGATGTACTGGCGTACTTTGAGAACTTACTGCCCGAAGGAGAGCTGCGTCGCCACATCGAGCTTAGTCATCATACGACAACGGTATTTGGCCTATTAAAATCGGTAGGTGGCGACACCGCTAGCGGCTATCTATTGCTCTCGGAAGGGGAAACGCCCCAACCTGCTAGCTATCGCCCGACCAGCTGGGAAAACATCAACACACTTTTATATAGCGGAGCGCAGAATGAGCTTTCCGAGCAGCTTGTTCACCATGCCCGTATCTCGTTAGCTGGCGCCCAGAATAAGCTGCTGCTAATGGTCGATGAACATGGCAACCCAGCTATCCCAAAGGGCGCCGCTCCTTCTAGCCATCTATTAAAACCCGATATTAGAGGTTTGAACGGTGTTTGGTGCTCTGCCCTGAATGAAACGCTGTGCATGCAGCTTGGGGCGGCACTTTCGTTAGAAGTGGCCGAGACTACCTTCCAGCCAGATACACGCGCTTGCCTGATTAAGCGATACGATCGCGTAATGAACCATAAAAGCGGTCAATTAGAGCGCATCCATCAGCTAGATTTTTGCCAATTAGCAGGTACCCCTTCAACGCTCAAATATGAAAGTGACGGAGGGCCAAATTTACTCACTTGCCGCCAGCTCCTTCAGCAGGTCGGCGTGCCTGCCAGTGATCTGCAACGCTTTATTCGATGGTTTTTTTACAACTTGTTGATTGGTAATAACGACAGCCACGCGAAAAACCTATCTATCCTGTATACCCCAGGCGGGGTCAGACTGGCCCCGTTTTACGATTTAATGTGTACCACGATTTACAGCGGTTTATCCAAGCGCTTTGCCTTTCAGGTTGATGGTGTCGATCATCCCGGCAGCATTAAGCGCCAGCAGTTGGAATCTCTCGCCAAAACACTCGGCTTCAAGCCTGCTTATTTCCTTCGCCTGGGACTGCAGCTTGCAGACGAAACCCTCGCTCACTTACCGAACGCGGTACAGTGCCTTTCACACGTTGCACAGCCTGGCAATGAGCAGGTAATGCTTGAACGCTTGTCACAGCGTATTACCTCTAATTGCCAAAAAATGGCTCGTCGTTGGAAAGCCGACTCAACGTCGAAGTAAAACGGCGCTACAAGAAGTAGCGCCGTGGCATGGGTGATGAGAGAACCGAACGAGCAGGCGTCAAAGTTATGGCAGCGGTGGTTTGCGCGTTTCCGAGGTTGGCGTGGTGGTATTCACCCCATGGGTCGTGGGATTGGCGCTGCTGGGGTTATTAGCGCTGGTGGCGGTGTTAGTACCTGCGCCCTGGGTGTTGCCTGATGGCGTGCTAGAGCCCGCTAACCCCGGCTCGTTATGCTGGGTGGGGTTATCATCCTCTTTATGCCCCTGTTCGCGCTGCGCATGGGCGTGCTGTTTGACCGACTCCGCTTTGTCGTGAATCGCGTGCTGCGCTTTATCCACTTCCGCCTCGCCCATTTTGGTCGCTTGATCCATGGCTTGGTTGCGGTACTCGCCCAGAGTTTCATTCTCTTTGCGCGTCATAGCGCTCATGCTGGCAAGCGCCGCCCCCAGTGCAAACCCTAGTGCGCCAACCACCAACGGGTGGTCTTGAATAAAGTCGGAGGAGCGGTCGCTGGCGTGGTGGGCGCGCTCTTTCATGTGATCGATACGGTGGTGAGTACCTTGCTGGGCGTGGGACATGGAATCTTGCATACGATCTCCCATTTGATGAGCTTTTTCGCCGAACTGCTGCGCGGCCCCTCTGGTGCTATGACCAATATGGCGGGCGCGCTCTTTGATGCCGTGGCCATGGCCGTTTGAATCGCTGCGCGGGTCGTGTTGCCCAGCACTGAAACGAGATGGATACATCACTTCATCGGGAGGCGGTGGCGTGGCGTGTGCATCGGTGGCATAGCCGTGGGTATTGCCATGGGCATGGCCGCTTTGCGGTTGACGCTGGCTGAGCATTAACCAGCCAAGCCCTGCGCCGGTGAGCAGCGTCGGCACCGGGTTTTGCTTTACCGTAGTGCCCAAATTGGCAAAAAACTCATTGGCCCCGCCGTGGCGCAGATAGTCGTAAGTGCTGTGCAGCCACTGCTCTGGCGAAAAGCGCTCTTCGATTTGATGCAGCGTGGCGTCTAGCCGCTCACGAGATTGATGAATCTCTTTTTCGATCTCGTCCGGGTCACGCTGTGCCTGGCTGTGTGAATGATCGTGCTCGCTCATTTCACCTCCTCCTTGACGTGCTGCTTATGCTGCTTCGCCAGCGTTTGATCATCGCGCAGGCTGTTCATAGTGCGATTAGGCATTAGCCCCTGGGCGCGTACTTTTTTCAGCCCAGCCTTGAGCATCACCACGCCAATCAGCGTGACCACGGCACCCACTACCACGGCAGATAACCAGGGCCGCGTTTCAGGTGGCAGTACCTCGTTTAACAGCATCACCAGCGCTGCCAGCAGGGTTAAAAACCCGCCAAACAGCACGGCACCCGCAGTGGCAACGGCCCCTACGCCCGCCATCGCTTGGTGGGTTTTTTCCGACATTTCGGCTTTAGCGAGCGCCGCCTCGTCGCGCACCAGGGCGGTCACTTCGTTAAGTAACGTGGATAGCAGCGTGCCCACTGAGCTGCTTTTTTGGCTATCTGATTCCATTCTTAATCTCCCGCTTCCTGCATGAAGAGTGATGTAAGCGCTTGTTTAAAGAGATTGATTAAAGCGTTTGGTCGGGAACACTGGATTCAGAAGACGCGGCAGGCACAGGTGCTTTATCGGGGGAACTGCGCAAAAAGCGCGTGACTAAAAAACCAGCGGCAATGGCACCACCAATAAACATGGCAGGCTCGCGGCGGCCATAATCTTCAGCAGCACGGCAGAGGCTGTGCAGGTCTTTATCCCGCATGCGTTGAGAAAAGCGCTCGGTTTGGTCAGCTAGCTTTCTAGCCTGTTCCGAACAGAAAGGTTGCTGCTGGCGGTCAAACTCATCGGCAGCGTTCTTTAGCACCGTGCCTAGGGTATGGGTGTGGTTGGCGGCGTTTTCACGTTGGCGTTCAAATACGCTTTCGGCCTGTTCGCGGGCGGCACCTTTCAGCTCATCAGCACTTTGCTGACCTTTTTGCTTCAGGGTTTCGTGGTCAGTGTGGTGATGGTCGGTGTGATGGTCAGTGGTATCGTGATGCGGTCCTTGATCATTCATGGTGACGTTCTCCGTGTCAGTGAAACCTCACCAGAACTATAGCGAGCATCCGGCCCCTTTCAATTTAAAAACGCCGAATTAACGAATAGCCTTAGTTGTTTCAATAAACATTAAGAATAGACTCACGAATACGTAAAAAATCTTCTATCGATAAACTAAAAAAGGCGCTAACAACAGCGCCTTTTTAATCTCTCTCTTACTTACTTTTTCTCTGACTTTTTCTCTGACTTTTTCTCGGCATCAGGATTGACGTGGTGCGTGTCAGGCATCGGGTTTGCATCATCATGATGGTCGTCGCGCTGATCTTTCTTCTGGTCGTCTTTATCAGGGGACATAGTACCTCCTACTCCTTGGTGGTTGTCGAGATAGTGGCTGGAATAAGGCCTCACTCACTATAGCTGCTGCAGGGGTTCTTGCCATGGTGCGCTATCCGCCTAATACCATCATTACTTACTTACGCTTAATCAAAAACCATTTATAACAGTCACTTAAAAAAATAAGCAGGAGCAATCTCCTATTGATCGTCTGTTTAAATAGCCTTTATTAATTCTCGCTATTCCAGGTTACTGATGCGCCCGCACTATTTGCTCTATCCTTCGCCTTTGGTCTACGTTGAAAGCTCGACATTCGGCAGCTAGCCGCCTGAGGAGACGGGCAGCCCTGCCAGTTAATCGAAGCGATTCGTGCACACAAAGGAGTGACCGCACATGAGCGACCAACAGCAGCCTCCGCAGCACCAGAACAAGCAGCCCGGCGATGAGTACGCCATGCGCCCGGAGCCGGAGTACATTCGCCAGAGCTATCGCGGCACCGACAAACTGCTCGATAAAGTGGCGATTATTACCGGCGGCGATAGCGGTATTGGCCGCGCCGTTGCCGTGCACTACGCCCGTGAAGGGGCAGACAGTGTGATTGTGCATCTCAAAGAGACCAAAGATGCCGAGGAAACTAAGCGGTTAGTGGAAGCAGAAGGCCGACGCTGCCTGGTGTTGAAAGGCGATGTGGCCGCCCCGGCATTTTGCCGCGAGATTGTTAAGCGCACCCTGGATCACTTCGGCAAGATCAACATCGTGATCAATAACGCCGCTGAGCAGTACGACTGGGACGATATTACCGAGATCCCCGACGAGCAGCTGCAGCGCACGTTCCAGACCAATATCTTCAGCCACTTCTACTTAACCAAAGCGGCGCTGCCCCACTTGAGCGAGGGTGATACGATTATTGCCACCTCCTCCATCAACGCGTTCAAGGGCAACGACACACTGATTGATTACACCGCCACCAAAGGTGCTATTCAGGGCTTGGTACGTTCGTTGGCGATGTCGCTGATGGATCGTGGGATTCGCGTCAACGCCGTGGCCCCAGGGCCTATTTGGACGCCGCTGATTCCGGCAAGCTTCGAGGAAGATAAAGTCGCGGAGTTCGGCAATCAAGTGCCGATGAAACGCCCTGGCCAGCCTAGCGAAATCGGCCCGGCGTATGTCTACTTGGCCTGCGAAGAGTCGTCTTACATGAGCGGCCAAACACTGCACTTAAATGGCGGCGTGATTCTCAATACCTGAGCAACCTTCCGGGGCGGCGTAGCCGCCCCAACCTACCGCTCACCATTTACCATTCACCTTTTTCCGCTCACTAACGTTTACCCCGCCAAATTTTTCACCAACACCTTAGATTTACGGGCGTGGTTATAGGCTTCGCGTTTTAAAGGCGGCAGGTCTTCAAGGCTTGCGGCGCGGAAGCCGCGCTCTACAAACCAGTGGGCGGTGTGGGTGGTGAGTACAAACATTTCGGAAAGCCCTCGCTGGCGCGCTCGGCGCTCTTGGGCTTCCACTAGCCGCTCGCCGCGTTCGCCACCCCGGTAGTTACCGTGAACGGCGACGCAGGCTAGCTCACCTACGGTGGTCTCAGGGAAGACGTGTAGCGCCGCGCAGCCAATTACCATGCCGTCCCGCTCAATCACCATGTAATCATCAATTTCGTGCTCTAACCGCTCGCGGGAGCGTGCTACCAGCATACCGCGCCGCTCTAGCGGCTCTAGCAGCTCTAGCAGGCCTGCCACATCGTTCAGCGTGGCGGGGCGCAGCTGTTCGTAGCGGTGCTGGGTAATCATGGTGCCCACGCCGTCACGGGTGAATAGCTCGCCCAGCAGCGCGTCGTGATTGCGCCACGAGAGCAAGTGAGTGCGTGCTACACCCTCACGGGCGGCGGTGCAGGCAGCACTCAAGTGTCGCGCCAATTCGCTACCCGGCGCGGCTTGCTGCAGGCGCGGCTCTGCCTCAAAAGGGGAAAGCTGGCGCAAGAGCGCGCCCTGCTCGTCCTCCAACCCTTCCGACTCGCCCAGTAGAATCAGTTTATCGGCCTTTAGGGCCACGGCGGCGTGCTGGGCCACTTCCGAGGCGTCTAAATCGAACACTTCACCCGTGCTGGAGAATCCCAGCGGCGGCAGCAGCACTAGCGAGCCTTTTTCCAGCAGACCTTCAATGGCGCTGGCCCGCACCCGGCGCACTTCGCCGCTGTGGTCAAAATCCACTCCTTCGCGCACGCCAAGCGGCTTGGCGGTGACCAAGTTGCCGGAAATCACGCTGAGTTCTACGCCGTGCAGCGGCGTGCTGGGCAGGCCAAGGGAAAGCCGGGCTTCCAGCCATAGCCGCTGGTGCGCCGCTACCTGCTCAACGTGGGCCATCACCGCGCGATCGGCCACCCAGCGGCCATCCACCCGGGTGGGTTCTACGCCAGCGGCAGTCAGTGCCTTATGTACCTGAGGGCGAATGCCGAACACCACTACCAAGCGCACACCTAAGGTGTGCAGCAGCGCTAAATCCTGGATGAGCTGCTCCCCTCGGCCAGACGCCATGGCTTCGCCCTCAATCAAGATGACAAAGGTTCGCCCCCGGTGCGCATTAATGTATGGGGAGGCGTTACGAAACCAATCTACAAAGGGGAAACGAGTGTCCAAGGGCCGCTCTCCGGCAGCAGGTGAATGAAGGTAACGCTGTTTACTTTAACAGAGCACAAAAAACAGCGGCACCTTCTATTGCAAAGATCTTATTCAAAGATCGTGTGCTAAGAAGGTGCCGCTGTAGGCTTGGCGGTTCAGCCGAGCTGTGGCGTGCGGTGCGGAGTTAGCTCCGTCTGTTAACCAAACATGCCTTTAAACATAAAGAAGAACAGAATCGCCAAACCAGCACCAGCAGGCAGCGTAATCAGCCACGACATGGCAATGGTGCCAATCACACGCAGGTTAAGCGCCGCCATACCACGGGCCAAGCCGACGCCCAGCACCGCGCCCACTAGGGTGTGAGTGGTCGAGATGGGCAGACCAGTACCCGATGCCAGCACTACAGTGGTAGCCGCCGCCAGGGTGGCCGCAAAACCACGGCTTGGCGTCAGCTCAGTAATGCCGGTACCGACCGTCGCGATGACTTTATGGCCATAGGTAACCAAGCCAACGACGATACCGCCGCCACCTAGTACCAATACCCACCAGGGCACAAGGGCCGAGCCCTCAATTTCGCCACCAGTTTGCACCACGCTGATCACCGCTGCCAGCGGGCCAACCGCATTGGCAACATCATTAGAGCCGTGGGCAAAGGCCATGGCACAGGCGGTGAAGATCATTAGTACGCCGAACACTCGCTCCACGTTGGCGTAACCAAAATGGTCGTTGGCGGTCTTTTCAAATTTGATGCGGCGCTGCATCAGCATGCCAATGCCCATAATGACCAAGCCGAGCAGGATGGAGAGCAGCAGGCTTTGGTTAAAGGTCAGGTCGAGCCCCACGTGGGAGAGCCCTTTGGTCAGCGTGACCATGGCAACAATAAAGCCCACCAAAAATACATAGCCCGGCACGTAGCGCTTGGCGGCAGTAAACGGGTTATCGTTTTCAAAAATCAGGTGGTGGACCGATTTGAACAGCACAAAGCCGATGGTACCGGCCAGCAGTGGTGAAACGACCCAGCTTGCCGCAATCTTGGTAACCGCTCCCCAATCCACGGTAGAAGCCCCCAGGCCTGCCACCGCGAAGCCCACAATCGCGCCCACAATGGAGTGCGTGGTGGAAACGGGCCAGCCTTTCATGGAGGCCACTAGCAGCCAGGTTCCCGCTGCCAGCAGCGCCGCTAACATGCCGTACACCAGCAGTTGCGGGTCTTCCTGCAGCAACTCCGGGTCGATGATGCCTTTACGAATGGTGTTGGTAACTTCGCCACCGGCCAGCCATGCGCCTAAAAACTCAAAGACAACGGCAATAAGGATCGCCTGCTTGATGGTAATCGCTTTCGACCCCACCGAGGTTCCCATGGCGTTAGCGACATCGTTTGCGCCAACGCCCCATGCCATAAAGAAACCAAATAAACAGGCCAGAATGATAAAAATGTCACCGTGCTGGGCAATAATCTGCATGAGTATCCCTTAGCGTGCGGTCAAAATCTGCAGGCGACTGCCCACGCGTTCAGCGCGATCAGAGACTTCGCCAACCCACTCGATGATCTTGTAGAGGAAGATCACATCCACCGGCGGCAGCTGGCTCTCAAGCTCAAACAGCTGACGACGAATCGCCACCTGCTGGCTATCGGCCTGGTGCTCAAGGGTGTGCAGTTCGCGGATCATGTTTTGCATGACATCGGAAACGTTGCGACCAAAACCGGATTCCAGCAGGTCTTTCAATTCTTCAAGCGCTTGGCGAGCTTGGGCCACACAGGCCACACTGGTGCGCATGTAGTCGCGCATCGGTTCGGCCAGCTCATTGGGTACGCGCATTTTACGGCCCAGCATAATGCCGGTAATGTCGCGCACTTTGTTGGCAATCTTGTCCTGAACACTGATCAAATCGAGCAGGTCAGAACGCGATACCGGCAGGAACATGGTGTTAGGCAGGTTCAGCCGCAGTTCTGTTTTCAGGGTGTCGGCGTCGTGCTCTAAGCGCGTGACGTTCTCGCGCAGCTCAGCCGCCGTGTCCCAATCACCGACAAGTGTTGCCTCGAAGAACGGCAGCAGTTGGTCGGCACATTCATTGGCCTTGACGATGTGGGCCAGCAGCGGCTGGAATGGCGAGCGGCCAAACATCGCGGAAAAAGGGTTGGAGGTTACCATATAGCCTTTAGCCTGTTTTCGGGGAGCCTGGAAATGGCGGGCGCCAGTATAAAGAGTGCGTCCGCCGCCGTCATGAAAAGTTCATAATGTCATCAAAAATTAACCAAAATGTCACAATAGTGAGGTGGCGATTGTCATGAAAAACTCAACCAGTATGCCAGCACCGACCGAGGTAGAGCTAAAACTGGCACTGCCGCCCACCCAGATCGACGCGCTGTTACACCATCCGGTGCTCGCCAGCACTCCCCCCGTTCAGCAGCAGCTGGCCAACACCTACTTCGATACCCCGGCGGGAGATTTAGCCGCCGCACGAATAGCGGTGCGCCTGCGCCAGCTGGATAGCCAAGTATTGCAGACGGTAAAAACCGCCGGCCAAGGGGGTGGCGGGCTCTCCAGCCGACAGGAGTGGGAGTGGCAAGTTCCTGACCCCAGCTTAGATCAATCCGCCCTGGCCGCCCTGCCGCCCTTTCAAAACGCGTTAGCAGACAAAATTGCGGCACTGCGCCCGACGCTAAGCACAGACTTCACCCGCCGCAGTTGGCAGCTTGCCTGGCAAGGCAGCAAGATTGAGCTGGTGCTGGATGAGGGCGAGATCGTTTGTGGCAAGGCTCGCGCGCCGATTTGCGAAGTGGAGCTAGAGTTAAAAGCAGGCGACCCTGAGGCGCTATGGTCGCTGGCGGCCGAGCTGGCCAGCCAAGTACCACTGCGTCCCTCCGACAGCAGTAAGGCATCGCGGGGCAATGCGCTGGGCCGCCAGCAGTGGCCGCTGCCTGATGCCCAGCACCCGGCCGAGTGGCTACACCGCGCGACAGTCGCACTCGACGCCTATCACGATAGCGGTGACGTGACGCACTTAATCGCCGCGCAGCAGGCATTGGCAACGCTTGCCCAGCACCCGCAGCTGGATAGCGCCGCACGGGCAGATGCTGAGATGCTGCCTAAGGCATTAGATAGCGCAGGCATGCCCACCACCGCCTACGGCGCGGCTGCGTTAAATTTGGCTCGTCGCTTCGCTTATGAAACCGCGCTACGCTAAACACGTTTCAACCACTCATTAAGCCCACCTCAGGATGACGCGATGAGCTTTCCCCTTACTCCCGGCGCCGAAGGATTCCGCGCCCGGCTGTTCCATATTATTTTTGAATCCGATACGCCGGGGGCGAAGGCGTTTGATATTGCGCTAATCGTCGCCATTCTGCTCAGCGTTGCGGTGATTTTGCTCGGTAGCGTTGAGATCTATGCCGAGCGTTATGGGCATATTTTCTTCTACATCGAATGGGCCTTTACACTGCTGTTTAGCCTGGAACTGCTGGTACGGCTCTACTGCCTTGAACGCCCAAGGGTCTATTTAAAGAGTTTTTACGGCATAGTGGATGTGATTGCAATTATCCCCACTTGGCTAGTGCTGCTGGTGCCTGGCGCGCATGCGCTGGTGATGGTGCGGATTTTGCGGGTGTTACGCATCTTCCGCATTTTGCGACTGATGGAGTTTGTGGGGGAAGGCAGGCTGCTGCTGGATGCGCTTAAACGTAGCCTGCGCCAGATTTTGCTATTTTTCAGTAGCATTCTCATGGTAGTCACGCTGTTTGCCGCGCTGATGTACACCATTGAGTCCCCTGAGTCGGGCTTTACCAGCATCCCCATGTCGATATATTGGGCCATCGTGAGCATTACCACCGTCGGGTATGGGGATATTGTGCCCGCCACTTCGCTGGGCAAAGCCATCACAGTGATTCTGATGCTGATTGGCTACTCGATTATTGCCGTGCCCACCGGGGTGTTTTCTGCCCAAGTGATCCGCTCAATTCGTGAAGACCGCTACTCAGAAGAAGCCTGCCCTGGCTGCGGCCACGACCGCCACGAAAAGCGTGCCCGCTACTGCCTGCGCTGCGGCACTTGGCTGGATGAAAATAGCGAAGACCCACGCAAGAAAGCGCAGAAGAAAGAGGGAGACAATGGCGATGAGGCTCCTAGCGAGTCGTAGCGGTTGTCACCGCCACTATCTACCAGTGCTCAAACAGGCACTCAAAACACGGGGGTGCTAGGCACCCCCGTCGTTTCTAGCCTTTCCGGCATCAGTCTTGAAATGGCGTGATGTCCCCGCGCCCTTCCCGCACAATTTTCGGCGGCAGCTCACGCAGGTCAATCACGCTGGTTGGGTCAAGGTGGCAGGCACCGCCATCAATAATCAAATCCAGATGGGCACCAAAGCGCTCGCGAATCTCCTCGGGGTCGCTCATCGGCAGCGCCTCGCCAACCGGAATCAGCGTCACGCTCATCAGCGGCTCACCCAGCGCTTCTAGCAGCGCATGGGTAATGCGATGGTCGGGCACCCGCACACCGATAGAACGGCGCTTAGGGTGCAGCAGCAAGCGCGGCACTTCGGTAGTGGCATCCAGAATGTAGGTGTAGGGGCCGGGCGTGTGAGCCTTCAGCAGCCTGAACACGGCGTTATCCACTTTAGCGTAAGTGCCAATTTCGGAAAGGTCCGAGCACACCAGGGTAAAGTTATGCTTGTCATCCAGCGAGCGCAGCCATTTGATCTTCTCAATGGCTTTTTTTTCGCCCAAATGGCAGCCCAGCGCGTAGCCTGAATCCGTTGGGTAAGCGACTACTCCACCCTTACGAATAATCTCGGTGGCTTGATCAATTAGCCGCTTTTGCGGGTTTTCCGGATGAATCTGAAAATATTGGCTCATCGCTTACTCCTGCCTGTAGGCATCTATTAGCTAAGGTTTTTAGCGATATCACTTTTAGCTTAGCTGATTCAGCGGTTTAGCACCCAGCATACCGCTCGGGGCATCGCGCAGGTGCGCTAAACGGGGATGCTGCCAAATAGGCGGCGCGGCGGTACGGGGCACCGGGCTCATGCTGCCAGGCGCTGCATGGCTGCCGGGAAAGTGGAAATCACTGCCCAGCGAAGCGTATAGTTCCCGCTCTACCAACTGGCGCGCTAAATCGCGGGTGGCGTCTGGGTTTTGCTGGCCGCTGACCAGCTCTACGCCTTGGCCACCGGCTTCCATAAAGGTATCCATCAACAGGCCCCGCTTGCGCCGGGTAAGCCCGTAGCGCAGCGGATGGGCCAGCACGGCCACTCCGCCAGAGTCCACGACCCAGCCCACCGCCTCGCTAATCTCCGGCCAGTGGGCTTTTACATCGCCCTTTTTACCACTGCCCAGGTAGCGCTTGAAGGCTCCGGCCCAATCGGCTACCACACCTTCCGCCACCAGCGCCCGGGCAAAATCAGGCCGCCCTAGGGGGCGGTCGCTGCCTGCCTGGGCGCGGGCTTTTTCCAGCGCGTTGGGTAAGCCCATTTTTTCTAAACGCTCGGCGATCACTTCAGCGCGCTTGATACGCGCTTCCCGCTGCTGCTCAAGCCCCTCTATCATCGGCCCCTGCAGCCCGCCGGGCATTAGCGCTACCACGTGAATATTAATCCCCTGCCAGCGAGTGGATAACTCACACCCCGGCACCAGGCAAAGCCCTGCCTGCTGGGCGGCGCGGCTCGCTTCTTCCACCCCTTCCATCGTGTCATGGTCGGTGAGCGCCATGTGAGTAAGCCCACGCTCAGCGCATAGGGTTACCAGATCCGTCGGGGAAAGCGCCCCATCAGAAGCGGTTGAGTGCATGTGAAGGTCAACCGAATAACGCTGGTCGGCATCGAACACGGCGGGAAGTTTTGAGGCAAGCGCATTAGGAAGTAGTGGCATTAGCATGACGCCGTGTGGCGAGTTTGTCAGAATAGGCGTGTAGAACACGAATAGGCTCGCCATGGTGCGCGCTAACCGGGGTGCGGTCAATGTTATGGCCGATACGTTACCCCTGCCTTCAAGGAGTTATCCCCATGCTTTACGCCATTATCAGTGAAGATGTTGCCAACAGCTTAGAGCGCCGCTTAGCAGCTCGCCCCGACCACTTAGCGCGGCTTGAAGCACTGCGCGATGACGGTCGCCTTGTACTGGCTGGCCCACACCCGGCGATTGATTCTAATGACCCCGGCGAAGCGGGCTTCAGTGGCAGCTTGGTCGTGGCGGAATTCGATAGTTTAGAGGACGCGCAAGCCTGGGCAGATGCCGATCCATACATCATCGCTGGGGTCTATGCCAAGGTAATTGTTAAGCCGTTCAAAAAAGTTTTGCCTTGACCAATAGGGGCGAGTGTGGAGGGTCCGCCCGCTTTTTCACAGAGCCTGTGGAAAACTCTGTGAAAACTCGGCGGACGCTTTTCTATAAGCCAGAGATAGCGCCCCGATTAACAAATTGATCATTTTTTAACCAATTATCGCCACCACGGATGCCCGCGTGACTCAACGCCCTGCTCAATCCCCTAGTGCTCTACCCCCACTTGAGGCGTTAACCGCCCCACAGCTGACGTGGAACGACACTTCTCCCCATTCAGACGCCTTCGACGACGTCTATTTTTCCCGTGAGGATGGGCGTGCAGAAACCGAGCACGTTTTTTTAGGGGCCAACCAGCTTCCCGAGCGCTTTGCAGCGTGGCAGGAAGCGCGGGCCTTTGTGATTGGCGAAACAGGCTTTGGTACCGGGCTGAATATGCTGTGCGCTTGGGCCTGCTTTGAGCAGCATGCCCCTGAAGGCGCACGGCTGTATCTGTTATCCACAGAAAAATTTCCCCTGGGCCGTGAAGCGCTGACGCGCGCCCTTAGCGCCTGGCCGTCGCTGGCCAGTTATTCACAAGTGCTGTGCGCGCTATGGCCAGAGGCGGTAAGCGGCATCCACCGTTTGCACCTAAGCGAGCGCGTCACCCTCGACCTGCACTTTGGCGACACCACCGAGCGACTCACCCTGCTGGATGGTCAAGTGGATGCCTGGTTTTTAGATGGCTTTGCCCCCTCTAAAAACCCGGATATGTGGCAGCCGGAACTGTTTGAAGCCATGGCGGCCCGTTCCCGCCCTGGCGCCACCTTTGCCACCTTTACCTGTGCGGGCATCGTCAAGCGCGGGCTGAAAGCGGCGGGGTTTCACTGGAAAAAAGTGCCGGGGTTTGGCCGTAAGCGGGAGATGCTAGCAGGGGGAATTGAATCTCCCGCTGAGGATTTACGGCGCAGCACAACGCCCTGGTTCACGCCGCCTTCTCACTATGAAGCCAAGCACGTGGTAGTGATCGGCGCAGGCATGGCAGGTAGCAGCGTGGCGGCAGCGCTGGCTAAGCGCGGCAAGCAAGTGACGGTGGTTGAGCGTGACACTCCTGGCGCGGGCGGCTCCGGCAATCGTCAAGGGGCGCTCTATGTGAAGCTGGCGGTGGAAACCAATCATCAAAGCCGCTTCTATTTAGCGGGGCTGCTGTATAGCCAGCGCTGGTTTGGCCAACTGGCAACGGCTCACCCCCAAGAGCCTCCGCTCTGGCAGCCTTGTGGCGTGTTACAGCTCGCGTTAAGCGATAAAGAGGCGACCCGCCAGCAGCGTTTTATAGCCAATCATCCGCTGCCGGAGCCGGTCGTGTCTGCACAGACCAATGCGCTAAGCGAGCTGGCGGAAGTACCGGTCTCTGCAGCCCACGGGCTATTTTATCCCCAAGCGGGTTGGGTTCAGCCCAAAAAGCTCTGCGAACAGCTACTACAGCACGCCAATATTACCCTGCGGCAAGGCGACGTCACCGAGCTACAGCAAGCCTTCCAAACGGCGCAGTGGCAGGTCACGCTGACCAGCGGCGAAACGCTGCAGGCTGATCATGTGGTCGTGGCGACGGCATCCCTAGCTAACCAGTTTGCGCAAACCGCCGAACTGCCGTTGCAGCAGGTGCGCGGCCAAGTGAGCGAATTAACGCTTCCCAAAGGCACTGAAGTGCCTAAGAAAGTGATATGTGCTGGTGGCTATGTATCGCCGCCAATGGATAACGTGCTGACCTTTGGCGCCAGCTTTGTGCCCAATAACGCCACAACGCAAGTAGTCGAGGAAGAGCACCAGCGCAATATTGATGAGCTACGCCAAGCGCTGCCAGAGTGGGTGGCTGCGTTTGAAGCATCCGGCGTTTCGTTAAAGCCAGAAGAGCTGGAAGGCCGGGCTGCAGTGCGAGCCGCCAGCCCCGATAAAACCCCTTACGCCGGGCCGGTGCCCCACACAGCCGCGTGGCAGCGGGATTACGCAGTGCTGCGTAAAGATGCCTCGAAAGTGCCGCCTGTTAATGGCGAGCACCATCCAGGGCTGTGGATATCCACCGCCCATGGCTCACGGGGGCTTGCCAGCGCGCCGCTGTGTGCGGAGGTTATCGCATCGCGCATCTGTGATGAGCCGCTACCGCTTGAGCAGCCGCTTATTGATCATCTGCACCCAGGGCGGCGGGTGATTAGCGCGCTGGTACGGGCTCAGTAATCGCCCTCTTCTTCATCATCTGCTAACTCTCGCCCAAAGGAGCGCCACTGGGCGAGGGTCATCACTTCGGTCATTTCAAGCTCTAGATCATGAGCAATGATCAGCTCGTGACGATCCAACTGCTGTCTGAGCTCGGCCACCCAGCCGCTCATGCCTTCGCCGGTGTCGGTGGTGTCGTAGCCTTGCCGGGTAACAAACGCTTCCAGCAGCGCGGTTAATGTTTCTGGCGGCAGCATCCGCGCGGGCACTTCGATAAATCGGCTCATTCACTTTGCTCCCAAGCGGCTAAACGCTCAATAAAGGTGGCTTCGTCGATCACCTCAACCCCCAACTGCTCGGCTTTGGTGAGCTTACTGCCTGCAGCTTCGCCCGCCACTAGGCAAGTCGTTTTTTTAGAGACGCTGCCCGCTACCTTGGCCCCCAGCGCCTGAAGCCGCGCCTTGCCTTCGTCACGGGTCATGCTCTCCATGGCACCGGTCAGCACCCAGGTTTGGCCCTCTAGCGGCGTGGGGCCTTGGGTGACTTCTGACTCTTGCCAAGTAATGCCCGCCTCAATCAGCGCTTGGAGTGTTTCCAGGTTATGGGGCTGGCGAAAAAACGTGTGGATATGCTTGGCGACAATGGGGCCTACGTCATTCACCGCTTCCAGCGCCGCTTGGTCGGCGTCTTGCAGCGCTTGCAGCGTGCCGAAATGGTTGGCGACGTTAGCGGCTGTGGCTTCGCCCACTTCACGAATGCCCAGCGCGTAGATAAACCGCGCCAGCGTGGTCTGTTTGGCTTTTTCCAGGGCGTTAACCAAATTAGTCGCCGACTTTTCGCCCATACGCGGCAGGCTCTTTAGCTGCTCTACGCTGAGATGGAAGAGATCGGCAGGCGTTTTCACCCACTCCTGATCCACCAGCTGTTCAATCAGCTTCTCGCCCAGGCCGTCAATATCCAGCGCTTTACGGCTGGCAAAGTGTTTCAGCGCCTCTTTACGCTGGGCAGCGCAGTAAAGCCCACCAGAGCAGCGTGCCACCGCCTCGCCTTCCAGGCGTTCGATATCCGAGCCGCACACGGGGCAGTGGTCGGGGAAGGTAATCACACGGGCATCCGCCGGGCGCTTCTCTTCATCCACTCGCACCACTTGTGGAATCACATCCCCTGCGCGGCGAATGGCTACCGTATCGCCAATCATCACGCCCAAGCGAGTAATTTCATCAGCGTTATGCAGCGTGGCGTTAGAGACCGTCACTCCCGCAACGGTGACCGGCGCAAGGCGCGCCACCGGCGTAATCGCCCCGGTGCGACCTACCTGAAACTCCACATCGTTGAGGGTCGTGACTTCTTCTTGGGCAGGGAATTTAAACGCCACCGCCCAACGCGGGGCACGGGCAACAAAACCCAGCTCTCGCTGGTGGCGCAGGTCGTTGACCTTAATCACCACGCCATCAATGTCATAGCCAAGCTGGTCGCGTTTAGCGCCTAGCTGCTCGCAGTAGTCGGCTACCGCGTCGGGGCCGTACATCGTGGTTAACTCTGCACTAGTGCGAAAGCCCAGGGTGGATAGCCGTGCCATCAGCGCACTGTGGGTGGCATCGCCCAAGTCTGGCTCCAAGCGTGCTGCTTGGTAGGCGTGGAACTCCAGCGGGCGGGTCGCCGTAATGCGCGGGTCAAGCTGACGCAGACTACCGGCAGCGGCGTTGCGCGGGTTGGCAAATACTTTGCTGCCCTCTTCTCTGGCGCGCTCGTTGAGCGCTTCAAAGCCGGAGTGGCGCATAATCACTTCGCCGCGCACTTCGACCAGCTCAGGCACGCTTTTACCCATGAGCTTAAGCGGCACCGAGCGCAGGGTACGCAGGTTAGAGGTAATGCCTTCCCCCGTGCGGCCATCCCCACGGGTCGCACCGCTGACCAACACGCCCTGCTCATACACCAGCGATACCGCCGCGCCATCCAGCTTCGGCTCGCAGCTAAACTCAATCTCTTCTGCCTGACACTCCAAGCGTTCCGCCACACGTTCGGCAAAGGCCACAATATCGTCACGACTAAAGGCATTATCCAGCGAGAGCATCGGAATGGCATGGGCAACCTCGGGAAAGCCCTCTGCCGGAGCGGCGCCGACTCGCTGAGTGGGCGAGTCGGGGGAAATCAACTCGGGGTGCTCGCCCTCTAACTGCTTTAAGCGCTGCAACTTACGGTCGTAGTCAGCGTCGGTTAACGTTGGCTCGTCTAACACGTAGTAGCGGTAGTTGGCGTCATCCAGATCAGCACGCAGTTGGCTAATCTCTTCCAGCAGGGTGGGGGCAGGCTGACTCATTCAGAGGTTCCGAAAATAAATAAAACAGGCATTTAGTAACAAAAACACCCGCCTTCTTGAGGAAGGCGGGTGTTCGCGCAACGCGGCGTTTAGCGAGCCTGCATATGGCGGTGCAGGCGGTGGCGACGCTCAAACTCATGAACACGCTGCCGCGCAAACTCGATGGTTTGCGCCGTCATCACGCTGCGGTTTTCATCTTTCAGCTCGCCGCCCATGTGGCGTACCACCACCATGGCCGTTTCGACCATTGCTTCAAAAGCAGCCGAGCTATCCACCGCACCGGGCAGCGGCATTAAGAAAGTGATCCCAGGTGTTACAAACTCATCCATCTCTTCGATGGGGAAAGTGCCGGGTTTGAGCACGTTCACCATCGAGAACTGCAGCTCGCTATTGGGGCTTTCCGTTTCAAAGCGATTGAAGACGCCCATCGTGCGGCAATAGCGCAACCCACAGGCCATCATTAATTCAAGCAACTTGTCGCCATCAAAACCTTCGGGATCACGCGACAGCACGCTAATGACTACCAACTCGTCAGCATTGGCAAGCGTCTCTTTAGCGTGCTCGCCGTTCACGTCATGACGCAGAGCTTTTTCCAACGTAGGGTGCGCGCGCACAACATTATCTTGGGCTGCATAAGCGTCATCGTACTCGTCATCAACGCTCTGGTAGTGATCTTCATAGCGGCTAGCGCTGTTTGAGTAGCGCTCTAATTCAGGCTCGGCATGCGTCTGCTGCACGGCGTCGCGTTGGGCGGCAGCTTCATTAGCAGCAGCGGCTTCGCGAGCTTGAGCTTTTTCTTGAGCGATACGCGCTTTTTCCGCTTCAGCGGCCTGCTTCGCTTCACGGCGCTGCTCGGCTTCCAGCGCTTTGCGTTCGGCTTTCTGTTTGGCTAAAGCTTCAGCACGCTTGGCTTTTTCAGCTTTTTTAATGGCCTTCTCTTTACGGCGCTCAATAATACGCCGCTTGAAGGAACGGCCAATGCCTTCAAAGTCGACCAGTCGGTACTCGTCAATTTCGTCGTCATCTAATTCGTGATCGCCCGCCGTGTCGGCGCGCAACTGGCGGCGCTTGGGTGCGTCGGAAGCGTGCTTGGCAAATACCGCATCTTCAGGCTCGGCGCGAAGCACCGGCTCGGGCTCAGGAGTAATATCTGGCTCAGCGGCCGCTGGCTCTTCAGGAGCTCGGTTGCTTTCCAGCTCAGCATGGGGCTCTGGTGTATGAGAGGCGTTTAGCTCAGCGGTGTTCGGCTGTTCGCTAGGTGCTTCATCAGTGGCGGAGAACGACGCAGGTGCTGTACCTGTTTGCTGAGACTGGGGTGCTTCGTCTTCCATGGCACTCATGGACGGCTCCGGGGTCGCTGGCTGGGGGGCCTCTGCTTTCGGGGCCTCTTCACGAGCTGTAAAGACACTTGGCTCACGACGTGGCGGTTCGCGCATTTCGTTTCTGGTTTCAGCAGACGCATCAGCTGTTGCTGACACATTAACAGTAGCTGCCTGGACAGCTGGCTCCGCCTTGTTAGGTTTCGCTGCTGCAGGTTTTGGCTTTCCTGAGGATTTGGTAAACGAGCGACGGAAATCAGACAGCACCCTAGAAGGCCCTGGATGCTCTTGGCGCTCTAGCTTGGGTTTTTGACCCAGCCCGCTGTAGTCAGCAGCCTTAACGACCCGGGCACCGCCGTTAGGCAGTTCCCAATTGATCTCGGCCTCTTTCGCCTCGTCGTCGAACTCTTCTAGCTTGGCGGTGGGTAAATCCTTTACCGCTTGATCTAGCCGGGGTACACGACGCTGACGCTGGAGCCTTCGCACACCGTCAACAACGATAAGCGACACCAACGCCAATCCTAGAATGATTAACCACTCTCTTAATTCCATGTCGAGCATTCCATGGGTCATCTAACCGGTTACTTAGGCGCAGTACTAATGGCTACACCCCAATATGGGAACCTTCTGATAAATCGGTATTTACCACTAAGCATAGCGCGGTTGATACGAATGGGACCACTTTCTACTAATTTTCACACGTTTCAACTGCTATATGCGATTTTTAGGCAGTTTTTCCGACCTTAACATCCAACAAAAGTGCTATTTCTGTTTTGCATTATCTCATGCGTGCGTACTCTCGTGACCGCACCACCACACAGCTACCTGCTTAAATCACTCTATTTAAACGTTATGCTAGTGAAAGTTTTACACTCCCGCTAGTTTCTTCTACCGCTTGTTGGCATGAGGGCTACTCATCCGTGGCAGATGTACCTGCACTAGCTGTGTCACGAGACTCTGTTCGAACAATCTCCTACACAACCAGCCCGACCTTTCAACCCGCTGTTATACAAGCTATTGCGGCTACCCACTGTCATGGCTATGCATCATGGTAGTACCAAGGGGGCAAGCTGGATATACCGCTTGTCCGCCAAATAAGGAAATACCTTGAAAGCCGTTTCGCTTTGCCTTTTGTTATCCATAAGCCGAGCGCATCGCACGACGATGAGACGGTTAGTCCACCAGTTCAGCGGCCTCATCAATACCCACGGAAACCAAACGCGAAACGCCGGGCTCTTGCATGGTGACCCCCATCAGGCGCTCGGCGGCTTCCATGGCAATCTTGTTGTGGGTGATATAGATGAACTGCACGCTTTCGGACATCTCTTTCACCAGCTTGGCGTAGCGGCCAACGTTGGCGTCATCCAGCGGAGCGTCGACCTCATCCAGCATACAGAACGGGGCCGGGTTGAGCTGGAAGATGGCAAAGACCAGCGACAGCGCAGTCAGCGCTTTTTCCCCACCGGACAGCAGGTGAATCGTGCTGTTCTTCTTACCCGGCGGTCGGGCCATGATGGCCACGCCGGTTTCCAACAGGTCATCACCGGTCAGCGTCAGCCACGCCGCCCCACCGCCAAACACTCGGGGAAAGAGCGTTTGCAGGCCGTTATTGACCTGATCGAACGTCTCCCGGAAACGGACGCGGGTTTCTTGATCGATCCGCTTGATCGCCCGCTCCAGCGTTTCCAGTGCTTCGGTAAGCTCGGCATGCTGGGCTTCGAGGTAGTTACGCCGCTCGGCCTGTTGGTCATACTCTTCTATTGCCGCAAGGTTGATCGCACCCAGGCGGCGGATTTTTTCCGAGGTACTTTCCAAACGCTCTTGCCACGCAGGTTCGCTGGCATCGCTGGGCAGCGTGCTGGCGAGCGCATCGGCATCGTGGCCTAGTTCTGCTAACTGCTCATCCTGGGTCGCCGCTTTGAGCGCCAGCGCCTGCACGTCCATGCGGCGCTGCTGGAGCTGTTCGCGACTCTGTTCAAGATTGCGCTCGTGCTGCTGGCGGGCTAACTCATCGTTGCGCAGCTGCTCGGCCAGCGCTTGGGCCTGCTGGCGCGTTTCGTTGAGCCGACGCTCCTGCTGTTCGCGCTGGTGAAGCAGCTCTTCGAGCTCCTCAGCGGCCAGCTCGTCAGGCTCGACCAGCATTTCACGGGACTCTTCCAGCTCGGCAATACGCAGAGAGAGGCGCTCTTCGGTATCGCTTGAGCGGGACTGCTGCGCACGCAGGCTGTCGCGCTCGGCTTTTAAGCGCTCACGTTCCAAGGCCAGCGCCTGCTGCCGCGCTTTGAGCGGGGCATGCTGTTGGTTGAGCTGCTCGCGCTGCTCGCGCTGACGTTGGCGCTGTTCGGCGCTGGTTTCGCGGGCTTCTGCGGCGGTTTCCAGTTGCTCCATGGCCGTGTGCCAACGAGCGCGCTGCTCTTCTAAAGTAAGCGTTAACTCCGCCTCATCTTCTTGCAGTTGCGCCAGTTCGTCGTCTAATTCTGTGGCGCGACTGGAGAGATGCTCAAGGCGTTGGGCAAGCCGCTGCTCTTGCACTGCTAGCTGTTGGCGGGTGGCCGCGTGGTCGCGCTCCTGCTCTGCCTGCTGCTCACGGGTCAGTTCTAACGTTTCAATCGTCTCGTTGGCGGCTTCGCACTGTTCATCCAAGAGCGCCAGCGCCTCTTCCGCCCGCTCACGCTCTGCGGCCAGCTCCTCAAAGCGGCGACGCGTCACCAATAGCGCATCGACACCCTCGCCGTTCGACTGCTGGTGCAGCCAACCGCGACCGCGCCATACGCCGTCTTGGCTAACCACACTCTCACCAGGGGCAAGCGTAGTCAGCAGCGCTTCGGCCGCCTCGGCGGTATCCACATAGTGAATACTTGCTAACCACTCAGTTAGCGCGCCTGCGCCTTTCACCAAATCGCTGAGGCGATTGCCTGCGCCCGCTGTGGCTGTGGAAGGCGGCGCTTGATCAATCAAGCACCACTCCGTCGCTAGCGCTTCGGGCAGCGCGTTTAGCTGATGGGCGGCTACCAGTCGGGCGTTTAACCAAGGGGCGAGTAGCCAGGAAATAACCCGCTCCCAGCCTTGGCTGACCGAAATGGCTTCACCCAAGCGGGGTGCATCGGCGAGGCCATGAGCGGCCAGCGTTTCGCTTAGCTGAGGGTCGTGGTCGGCCAGAGCGGCATCGATGAGTGCTTGCAGCGAGGCAAGTTCACCCTGTTGTTGGCTCAGCGCGGCGCGCTGCTCGTCGCGGGAGGTTACCGCTTGCTGGTAGGCGCTTTTGGCATCGCTGTAGCGCTGCTGCCACTGCTCACGCTCCACTTGGAAGGCGTCGGCACGTTGGTCGGCTTCTTCCAGGCGGGCTTGGTATTCCGCGTGCTCGTTTTGTAGCGCGGTCATGTCGGCCAGCTCGCCGCGCTGCTGGCGGCGGCGCTGCCCTTCTGCCTGCAGGCGGGCAATACGTTGCTCTAAGTCGCGCAACTGGTCTTGGCTACGGTCGGCATCGCGGCTGGCCTCGCGCCAGCGGTTTTCGGCGTCGGCCCACTGCTGTTCGGCGGCTTCCAGCGCTGGCGTTGCGTCGGCCAGGGTTTGTTCGAGCATCTCGAGCTGCTCTTCCAGCGCTTCATGCTCGGGCAGCAGCTCCTCAAAGCGCTCGTCGATCACCGCGAGTCGCTCCTGGTCGCCCTCGCTGACTTGGCGCTGCTCGTCGAGATCACGGCGGGCGGTTGCAATGTCATTGGCCAACTGCGCTTCGCGGCTGCGGCGGTGGGCCTGGTCCTGCTCTAAGCGGGCAATGCGCGTGGTGGTTTCATAAAACTGCTGTTGGTGGCGGTCCAACACTTCGGCCAGCTCGTCGTGCTGTTCGCGGGCCTGCTCCAGGCGGGTTTCACACTGGCGCACGCCAAACACGTCTTTCTCGACGGCAATTTCCAGCTCGCGAACACGGCTCTCTTGGTGAGACTGTTCGGCCCGCAGGGTGCGGCCGCGCAGCAGCGCCAGCTCGCCTTTTAAGCGGTACTCCTGCTGCTTGAGCTCTTGGTAGCGCTTGGCGGCTTCCGCTTGGCGCTTGAGGCGTTCGAGCTGTTTATCCAGCTCTTCGCGAATGTCGTCCAGACGCTCCAGGTTCTCCTGGGTACGGCGCATGCGGTTTTCGGTTTCCCGACGGCGCTCTTTGTACTTGGAGATCCCCGCGGCTTCTTCGAGGGTGGCGCGAAGGTCATCCGGGCGCGCTTCGATCAGCCGCGAGATCATTCCCTGGCCGATAATGGCGTAGGAGCGCGGGCCTAGGCCGGTCCCCATGAACAGGTCGGCGATATCCCGGCGGCGGCACTTCTGGCCGTTGAAGAAGTAGTTGGACTGGCCATCCCGAGTCACCAGGCGTTTGACGGCAATTTCTGAGTACTGGGCGTATAAACCGCCCATACCGCCATCGCGGTTATCGAACTTCAGCTCGATAGATGCCTGCCCTACCGGCTTACGCCCGGTAGAGCCGTTGAAGATAACGTCGGCCATGGATTCGCCGCGCAGGGTCTTGGCGGAGGACTCCCCCATCACCCAGCGCACGGCGTCGATAATATTGGACTTACCGCAGCCGTTCGGCCCGACGATGGCCGTCATATTGCCATCGAAGGGCACAGTGACCGGATCAACAAAGGACTTGAACCCAACAAGACGAATAGAGGTTAAGCGCATTGCGACCCTTGGCAGAAGTTGCTTTCGTGGGGTTTATTCAAAAACACGGTTGATAACGACATTGGCAGCATCGTCTTCGCTGATGGGGCCAACGCTGACGCTCTCTAAATCACCAAACAGATCGCCCGGTTGGGGCGTGGCCTGCCCAGTTTTAGACACGCGCACGACTAAACGCGCTTCACGCACCTGGGAGATTTGCGCCTGGGGCGACATAGCAGCGGTATCATCCAGCACCACGGTCATCGGCAGCTCAGAAACCTGCGCGCGGATCACCGCCAGCGGCGGCAGCTCGCCGTCGATATCCCGCGCGGTGATGAATACCGTGGCATCGTCGCTGACGTTGTCTACCAGCGCCTCATCCAAGGAGACGTTCACCCGCACCCCTTGGCCCTGCGCCGCTGCGGGGGCCTCCGGCGTTACGCCCATGCGCTCTTGGGCAACGCGAATGCCATCACGCAGCGACTCAGCCGTTTCCGGATCTTCGATGTTAGCTACAGCCCGACGCCAGCGGTCAATGGCCGTGTCATAGTCCCCGTTATCGAAGGCGTAGATGCCCAACAGCCCCAGCACGGTGGGCTGACGGGGGTCTAACTCTAACGTTTCATCCACTAACGCTTGAACATCAGGAGTTAGTTCACGCTCCGCCATGAAGAAGCGGAGCTGCGCCAGCTGGGCGAGCAGCGGTGGAATGCGCCCTTCAATGGCAATCAAGCGCTCCAGCGCATCGGCAGCTTTTTCGGGCTGGCCTGTATCGCGGTAGAGCGGAAACAGTGAACTCCACACGTTGGGGTTGTTGGGCTGACGCTCGGCCTCGGCCTCCATGCGCTCTAGGAACATCGCCATCGAGCCTTCTGGGTCGTTGCGAACCTCCTCTTGGATGGCGTAGAGCGTCAGGTCGCCTTCTGCCCCATTCTGCTGGTACCAGAAGGTGCTGGCCCCCACCACGGCAACCATGACCAGCGGCACCACCAGTCGTCCAGCGGTCACGGTTTTCAGCGGACGCTTAGTTTGGGTGGCCGTGTCTTCCAGCAGGCTGCGTTCTAGCTCTAAACGGTCTTCGTTAAAGCGAGCGTCGTCAATATCGCCCCGCTCGCGGGCAGCCTCCAACGAAGCCAAGCGGCGTTGGAAGATCGCGACGTTCTGCTCGGCAGACGTATCGTTGGCTTCAAACTGCTGCAGGTGATCACGCAGGGTACGAGCACCGCGCATGGGGGCAATTAATAGCCACAGCGCGGGCAGTAACAGTAAGGCAATCGCTATCCAGAGCGGTGTCATGAAGACCTCTCGCGGTTAATCAGGGCATCCAAGCGGGCGCGTTCTTCTGCGCTCAACGCTTTCGCAGATGCATTGCGGCGGGCGCGTACCATCAGCACGACGACCAGCATGCCTAGCACCACTAGCCCAATCGGCAGCCCCCACAATAGGTAGGTGCGGTTTTCCAAACGCGGGTTGTAGAGGATGTACTCCCCAAAGCGCTGCACCATGTGGTTGATGATTTCGATATCCGACTGACCGTCTTGAAGCAGCTGATAGACCCGCTCGCGCATATCACCAGAGATCGGCGCGTCTGAGTCATCGATCGCCTGGTTTTCGCATAGCGGGCAGCGCATGGAGGAGGTCAGATCACGGTAGCGCTGCTCCATCACCGGGTCGTCAAACTCGCGGAGTTCAATGCCTGCCGCGACAACGCTGCCCGCCAGCGTTAGCAGGACAGCAGCGAACACCCAACGCATTAACGCCATTTTTCCACCTCCGGCAGGATGCGCTCGCGAACGTCTTCAGGCGATACGTAGCCTTTATGGTGGTAACGAATGACACCGTCGGCATCTACCAAAAACGTTTCCGGTGCGCCGTAAACGCCGAGATCAAAGCCCAGGCTACCTTCAGGGTCGAAGACGTTCACTTCAAAGGGGTCGCCAAACTCGCTTAAAAACTCCAAGCCTTTCTCGCGGGTATCTCGGTAGTTGATACCCACCATACGGATGCCGTTATCAGCGAGTTCTAACAGCTGCGGCATTTCCTGCTTACAGGCGGGGCACCATTCGCCCCATACGTTGACGAGCGTGACCTCACCCGTCAGCAGCGATTGGTCCACCTGACGGTTGGCATCCCGCAACGTGGAGGCTTCGAACGCAGGAAAATCCCGCGCCATCAGCGCCGAATCCCGTTGAGAAGGGTCGCGACCCAACCCCTGATAAAGAAACAGCGCGATGCCCACAAAACCGATGGGTAAAAGAAGCAGCAGCAGGCGGCGTGTCATACCGTGGCCTCCTGTGACGGAGATTGATCAATACGTGAGGATGCCGGTTGGCGCGCAGCTGCGCGGCGGTAGCGCTTATCCGCTACGGCCAAGATGCCGCCGAAGGCCATGAGCAGGCCGCCTAACCACAGCCAGCGCACAAACGGCTTGTACTGGACGCGCATGGCATAGCTGCCGTCGCCCAGGTCTTCACCCATGGCCACATAGAGGTCGCGGAACAGGCCGGGGCGCAGCGCCACCTGGGTCATGGGCATGCCGGTGGCGAGATAGAGGCGCTTCTCAGGGCGCATCACAAAGCTGCGCCCTTCTTCCCCGCGCTGTACCTGAATAATCGAGGTATCAGCAAGGAAGTTCGGGCCGCGTCGGTTGGTGAGTTCTGTCATAGTGAACTGGTAGCCCGCCACTTCCACGGTGGAGCCAGGCGACATGCGTACGTTACGTTCGATGTTGTAGTTAGAGACCACGGCAACGCCCACGATGGTCACCGCAATGCCCACGTGGCCCAGCACCATTCCCCAGTAAGAGAGCGAGAGCTTGCGCAGCCCGGCGACAAACGAGCTGGCGTGGCGGGTCTTGTCGAACAGGTCGCGCACCATCGGCAAGACGATCCACAGCGCAGAAATAATGCCCAGCGACACCCACAGGTTCCATTCGCCGCCGTAGACCAACGGCATGGCCACACCCAGCACGATGGCAGCTGCCGCCGCGAGACCTAGCTTACGCCACAGCTCACGGCCACTCATGCTTTTCCAGCGCGCCACCGGCCCCAAGCCCATGAAGACACACATCACCACGGTGAGCGGCACAAAGAGCGCATTGAAGTAAGGCGGGCCTACGCTGATTTTACCCAGCCCCAAAGAGTCCAGAATCAGCGGGTAAACTGTGCCCAAGAGCACCGTGACGGTCATGATGACCAAAATGATGTTGTTGATCAGCAGCAGCGAATCCCGCGAGAGCCAGTTAAAACCGACCTTATGGCTCACCCGCGGCGCGCGCAGGGCAAACACCAGCAGTGATAGCGTGACGGTAATCGCCAGCAGCATCAAAATGAAGAAGCCGCGCGATGGGTCGTTGGCAAAGGCGTGCACCGAGGTCAGTACGCCCGAGCGCACCAGGAAGGTGCCCATCAGCGACAGCGAGAACGTCGAGATCGCCAGCAGCACCGTCCAGCTCTTGAACGAGCCACGTTTTTCGGTCACCGCCAGCGAGTGAACCAGTGCCGTGCCCGTTAGCCAGGGCAGCAGCGAGGCGTTCTCTACCGGATCCCAGAACCACCAGCCGCCCCAGCCAAGCTCGTAGTAGGCCCACCAGCTGCCGAGTGCGATCCCGACGGTGAGAAACGCCCAGGCCACGTTGGTCCAGGGGCGCGCCCAGCGGGTCCAGGCAGCGTCCAAGCGCCCGCCCAGCAGGGCGGCGATGGCAAACGCAAACACCACCGAAAAGCCCACGTAGCCCATGTAGAGCATCGGCGGGTGAACCACCAAACCAAAATCCTGCAGCAGCGGGTTCAGGTCCGCACCATCCTGCGGCATGTTGGGCAGCAGGCGCTCGAACGGGTTGGAAGTTACTAGGATGAATAACAGGAAGCCTACGCACACCATGCCCATCACGCCCTGCACCCTGGCCACCATATCCCGGGGTAAGTCCCCCGAGAACACCGAAGCCGCATAACCCCAGCCCGCTAGCATCAGGCTCCACAGCAGCACCGAGCCTTCATGGTTACCCCACACCGCGCTGAACTTGTAGTACCAGGGCAGCAACGAGTTGGAGTTGTTGGCGACGTTGGCCACGCTAAAGTCATCCAGCATGTAGCTAGCGGTTAAACAGAGATAGGCGATGGCGATAAATAAAAACTGGCCGGTAGCCATGGGCCGACCATAGGCCATCCATAGCGGGCGACGCGTGGCAGCCCCGGCAAGCGGCATCACTGCCTGCACCACCGCCATGAGTAGCGCGATGACCAGGGCAAAGTGGCCAATTTCAGGAATGATCTTAATTAACATGGGCGCTCCGAATTAGCATCAGGCTTTATCGCGTTGCGTTCAGCCATTAATAGTCGCTTCCTTCTGGGGAGCCTTCCTGCTCTAGGCGCTTGCCCACTTCGGCGGCTTTCGCTTGAAAGTCGGCCGGGGAGTAGCCTGCTTCTTCCAGTGCCTGGGCCACTTCAGGCGGCATGTAGTTTTCATCGTGGCGCGCCAGTACTTTATCGGCGTAAAGACGGCCATCGGCCTGAAGTTCGCCAACCACCACCACGCCCTGCCCTTCACGGAACAGGTCCGGCAGAATACCGCTGTAGTAGACCTCTAGATCATCCACGTAGTCAGTCACCACGAACTCAACATCGAGGCTTTCCGGGTCGCGGGACACAGAGCCCTCTTTGACCATGCCACCGGCGCGAATTTGGCGCTCCATGGGGGCATCACCTTGGGCAATTTGTACCGGGCTGAAAAACAGATTGATATTGGCGCGCAGCGCATACAGGGTAAGGCCCACCGCAATGGCGGTGAGCGACAGTAACCCCAAGATGACAAACAGCTTCTGTTTACGTTTAGGCGTCATGGCGAACGTCCTTCTGAGCAGAGTTAACTGGCTCTTGCAGGGGCTGCGCGTGCGATGGCTGAGCGTTGCGCTGGGCATTTTCACGACGCGCCCGGCGCTTTACCACGTTGAGTAGCTGGCGGCGTTCCTGACGTGCGTGCCACACGATCACTAGCATCAACAGCGCAGTGACTCCCCAGGCAGCCCACACGTAAACCGCGTGACCGCCCATGGCAAAAAATTCGTTTAGCGAGGAAAAGGCCATTAGTTCGTCTCCTCGGCAAGCTCACGCACCCAGCGCTTGTTGGATTCACGACGCAGAATTTCGCTGCGCGTGCGCATCAGCGTGAGGGCAATAAAAAAACTGTAAAAGCCCAATACCATGATGAGCAGCGGTGCCCACATGTCCATGGTCATGGCAGAGCGCCCTGTAATCGTGAAAGTGGCGGGCTGATGAAGGGTGTACCACCAATCGACGGAGTACTTAATAATCGGAATATTGATCACGCCCACCATAGCCAGCACCGAGGCTGCCCGAGAGCCGCTATCGCGGCTGCTAAAGGCGCCACGCAGAGCAATCACGCCCAGATAGAGAAACAGCAAAATCAGCATAGACGTGAGCCGTGCGTCCCACATCCACCAGGTTCCCCAGGTGGGCACGCCCCATACTGCGCCCGAAAAAAGCGCCACAAAGGTCATCGCGGCACCCAGCGGGGCCATCACGGTGGCGGCCATATCCGCTACCTTGATTTTCCACACCATAAACACCAGCCCGGAGACCGCCATGGAGACAAAAATAGACTGAGCTAAAAACGCCGCAGGAACGTGGACATAGATAATTCGAAAGCTATTGCCCTGCTGATAGTCCGCAGGCGCAAAAGCCAACCCCCAGACGGTGCCTACCAGCAGCAGCAGCATCGCTGCCACCCAAAAAAACGGCTGCAGCTTGGCGCTAATGGCATAGAACCATTTGGGTGATCTTAGTTTGTTGATAAAGGCCCACATGGTGTTCCCGTCCTCTAACCGTTAATGCTGATGCGCAGCGATGCCGCAATGGCCCAGGGAGCCAGCATCAGCGCCAGCGCTAACAGTGCGCCTAAAATCGCCAGATGCGCGGCAATGCCCTCGCCGAAAATAGCGGCTTGTACGGCACCTGCGCCGAAAATTAGTACTGGAATATAGAGCGGCAGCACCAGCAGTGAGAGCAGCACACCGCCACGGGCCAGCCCTACTGTTAGCGCCGCTCCGATCGCCCCAATTAAGCTCAAGCTGGCCGTACCGAGTGCCAACGACAGCGCTAGCACGGCGTAGCTTCCCGCTGGAAGCGACAGCATGATGCCCAGCAGCGGTGCCATCAGTGCCAGCGGTAGCCCCGTCAGCAGCCAATGCGCCGCCACTTTTGCCAACCCCAGCGCCGCCAGCGGCTGGGGCGCCAGTAATAGTTGTTCCAGGCTGCCATCGTCGTAGTCGCTGCGAAACAGGCTATCCAACGAAAGCAGTGCCGCGAGCAGTGCGGCCACCCATAAAAGCCCTGGCGCAATGCTTGCCAACAGCTCTGGATCCGGTGAAATCCCGATGGGAAACAGGGTAATCACCAGCGCAAAGAACACCAGCGGATTGAGCACTTCGCCACGACGGCGCAGCATCAGGGTGAGGTCGCGTTTGAGGGTTGCCTTTATGGCCACCAGCAGACCGCCCTGGGGAGCATGGATAGCCACCTCTGGGGTGCTCAGTTGAGCGTGTGAACGTTGCAACGCTGTCTCCTTCTTACCCCAGCTGAATGCGCCTAAGCACAGGTGACTCGGTCAACGCGTGGTGAGTAGTGACCAGAACGCAGCCGCCAGACTGCGCATGCGCTACCAGCTGCGTCTCTAGTGCCGCGACACCTTGGCGGTCAATCGCCGTGAAGGGTTCATCCAGTACCCAGAGCGCGCGCTGGGTGAGCGTTAATCGCGCCAACGCCACACGCCGCTGCTGGCCGGCTGAAAGCTGCCCGGCGGGAATATCCTCAAAGCCAGCCAGCCCAACACCAGCAAGCGCTGCCTCGCGTGCGGACTCACTGCCTTCTTCACCGCTAAGCGCTTGATACCAAGCTAAGTTCTCAAGCGGTGAAAGGCCTGCTTTCACGCCGGGGGCATGCCCTAGATAGAGTAAATTTGCGAGAAAATGTTCACGGGCTTGGCGCATTGGTTCGCCATTCCAGTAAAGCTCGCCACGGTAATCGGTTAATTGGCCGGAGAGTATTTTCAGCAGGGTCGTCTTGCCGCTGCCGTTGGGGCCTTCAATGCGCACGATCTCGCCGCTTTGGATATCGAGATCGAGCCCTTCAAACAGCCAACGGTCGTCACGTTCACAGGCCAATTGTCGGGCTTGCAGGCACAGGCTCAAAAGACACTCCAGGCACGTTGATTTTGGGTCGAACTCTACACGGAAAGGCCCTTTCTCGCCAGTCACGCTCTGCGGTCTTGGGTCGCAGCGTGACCTGTCTCAATTTCCGCTTAAGAAACCCAGGTGTGAGACAGTACTAGCACTGTATGCAAAAACAGGCTTATACTGTAACCACTGTATGAATAGACACCATAGAATAAAACTACAGCTATCGACTCAATCAAACGCCTTGGCAACGGGCGCTGCATGGGAGAACACACTATGACGATTTGCCTATCCCCTCAGGTAACGTCTCACGTACCTTCTTACGTACCCTCTCAGACGCTGTCTCAACCGATAACGCAACCTCCATCACGGCAACGCTCAGCTTCCCAGCATACCCGCCAGGCATGCATGTCTCACACTATTACCCGACGCAACACCTATGCACTGCGCATACGCGGCGACCGCATGCGTGACTGCAATCTTTTCGATGGTGACGTTATTATCATTCATCGCCACCAGCACGACGCTCATCAAGAAACCGCCGTAGCAACGATTAACCAGCGGGAAGTGGCGCTGAAGCAGCTCTCTATCAGCCGTTTAGGCATTCATTTATGGCCCGAAGATGCAGCGATGCCCGAAGTCTTCCTGCATAATTGTGATATCCAGGTGCTGGGCATGGTGATGGGTGTGGCCCACCACGCAACGGAAACCCGGCACCATTAACGCTATCTACCCTGCCGGGAGTACTATTTGCGCTATCGAGTCCCTGATTTAGCCCCTGAGACATGGCACACCGCCGAGATTGACGTTGAAAAGAGTCAGTTCTTGGCCTGGATGTGCCACGCTCCTACCACCGACGCCTTCGACGCGCTGCTTCAAGCGGCCAAAGCTGCTCACCCGAATGCCAGCCATCACTGCACTGCGTTTATCGCCGGACCTCCTGGAGAGCAAACGCATATTGGCTTTTCCGACGACGGCGAGCCCGGCGGAACCGCAGGCCGTCCGATGTTCCAGGCGTTGCAGGGCAGCCAGATTGGCGAAATTGGTTGCGTGGTGATTCGCTACTTTGGCGGCACCAAGTTAGGTACCGGAGGTTTGGCACGCGCTTATGCGCAGGCGGTCAATGCCGGGCTGGAAACGCTGCCCACCCAGGAAGTCGTCGAGCGGGATAGCTATTTATTAAAGGTCAGCTTCGCCCACGAAGCGCAAGCCCGCGCTTGGTGCGACGAGCAGGCACTGCCCGTGCAACAGGCGGAGTACGATGGCAACGGCGTGAGCTTAACCATTGGCTGGCCACGCGATGTCGAGCTGGATATCCGCGGTCTGGAAAACCGCCTTAAAACAGCCATTGAGCTACAGCGAACATAAAAAAACGCGGCTTACACGAGCGCTTGCTCGGTAAGCCGCGTTCTATAGCGGCAGACGTGCTGTCTAACTAGCCGCTTAGCCCAGGTACTTGATCATTACCCCGGCAGCCACCGCCGAACCAATGACCCCAGCAACGTTCGGCCCCATGGCGTGCATCAGCAGGAAGTTATGCGGGTTCGCTTCCAGACCTACCTTATTCGCCACACGCGCCGCCATCGGCACGGCAGACACACCCGCCGCGCCAATCAGCGGGTTGATGGGCATTTTGCTGACTAGGTTCATCAGCTTGGCCATCAATACGCCAGCGGCGGTGCCGATGCCGAAGGCTACGATCCCCAGTCCCAGAATACCCAGGGTTTCAAACGCCAGGAAGCTATCGGCCATCAGTTTCGAGCCCACAGAGAGCCCGAGGATGATCGTCACGATATTGATCAGCGCGTTTTGCGCGGTATCGGAAAGGCGCTCGACCACACCGCACTCGCGCATCAGGTTACCAAAGCAGAACATGCCTAGCAGCGGTGCCGCGTCCGGCAGAAACAGCGCCACGGCGATCAATAGCATCAGCGGGAAGACCACTTTTTCGAGCTTGGAGACCGGACGCAGCTGCGTCATGGTGATCTTACGCTCTTTTTCGGTGGTCAGCAGACGCATAATTGGCGGCTGGATCAGCGGCACCAGCGCCATATAGGCATAGGCGGCCACGGCAATCGCCCCCAGCAGCTCCGGCGCGAGTACGCTGGACACATAGATAGAGGTCGGGCCATCCGCCCCGCCGATAATACCAATCGCCGCGGACTGGTTGAGCGAGAAGTCCATAATGCCCATGGACGTGAGCAGCACGGCGCCGAACAGCGTAGCGAAAATGCCGAACTGTGCCGCCGCGCCCAGGAACAGCGTGCGCGGGTTGGCCAGCAGCGGGCCGAAATCGGTCATTGCCCCAACGCCCATAAAGATCAGCAACGGTGCAATGCCTGAGCCAATGGCGACTTTATAGAAGTTATAGAGCATGCCATCGCTGTAGCCGACACTCACCGCGATATCTTTCGCGGCACGCAGTTGGTCCGGTGCAGCCGAATCATGGGCAATCGCTTTCAGCGTCTCGCGCCAACCCTCTACCCCAGTCAGCGGATCTAGCGTCGCGCCCAACGCTGCAGCCATTTGCTGCAGCACGGCGGGCTTGGCGACTTCAATCGCTTGATCCAGCGCTGAAATCGCCAGACCTGCCTCAGGAATATTGGCAAGAATACCGCCAAAGCCGATTGGCACCAGCAGCAGGGGTTCGAACTTCTTATAGATCGCCAGGTAGAGCAGCCCAAGCCCTACCAGGATCATAACCGCTTGGCCCAGCTCCAGGTTATAGAGCCCGGAGCCTTCCCATAAGGTGATTAATTTATCCATTCCCGAGTTGCCCTTAAAGCTCAATCAGTGCATCGCCAACGGCGACGCTATCGCCTTCGCTGACATTGACTTTCGATACCGTACCGGCACTGCTGGCACGCACTTCGGTTTCCATCTTCATGGCTTCCAGAATGATGACGACATCGCCTTCGGCCACTTGGTCGCCTGGGCGTACATTCACCTTGAAGATGTTACCGGCCAGCGGCGCATCGATGCTTTCACCGCTGGGCGCTGGGGCGGCGGCCTCAGGCTGTGCGGCGGGCTGCTCCTGAATATCGCCAATCTCGCCACCTTCCGACACCTCGACCACGTAAGCCTTACCGTTGAGCTTCACGGTGTAGGTTTCCGGACCACCGCTGGCGGTAGGCGCGACAGCGGGTGCTGTTTCTGTTTTGGCAGGCGCAGCCGCTTGAGGCGCTTCGGGCGCAGGCTCAAAGGCGTCTTTATTGTCGCGGTTTTTGAGGAATTTCAGGCCAATCTGCGGGAACAGCGCATAGGTCAGCACGTCATCCACTTCCCGCTCGCCCTCGGCAAGGCGAATGCTATCGGCGCTGGCTTTCTCTTTCAGCTCGGCCGCGAGCTTGTCCATTTCTGGAGAGAGGTTATCTGCCGGGCGGCAAGTAATCGGCTCGCCGCCTTCCAGTACACGCTTTTGCAATTCGGCATTGAAGGGGGCAGGGGCAGAGCCGTATTCGCCTTTCAGCAGCGCTTGCACTTCTTTAGAGATCGATTTGTAGCGCTCGCCCATCATGACGTTCATGACCGCCTGAGTGCCCACAATCTGTGAGGTGGGCGTTACCAGCGGAATAAAGCCGAGGTCTTCCCGCACGCGGGGGATTTCGCTCAGCACGTCATCCAGCTTATCGCCGGCGCCCTGCTCTTTTAGCTGGCTCTCCATATTGGTGAGCATACCGCCTGGCACCTGAGCCACCAGAATGCGCGAATCAATGCCCCGCAGCGAACCTTCAAAAGAAGCGTACTTTTTGCGCACTTCACGGAAGTAGCCCGCGATATCTTCCAGCAACTCCAGATCTAGCCCAGTGTCGCGGTCAGTATCTTTGAGCATGGCAACCACGGATTCAGTCGGGCTGTGGCCATAGGTCATCGACATGGAGGAGATCGCCGTATCGACGTTATCAATCCCCGCTTCGACCGCTTTCAGGATGGTCGACGTGGATAAGCCGGTCGTCGCATGGCAGTGCAAATGCACTGGAATGGAGAGCTCTTTTTTCAGCCGTGAGACCAAATCGTAAGCGGTATACGGCGTGAGTAGCCCCGCCATATCCTTGATAGCCAGAGAATCTGCGCCCATTGCAGCAATGGTTTTGGCAAGATCTACCCAGCTATCCAGGGTATGTACCGGGCTCACCGTGTAGGAAATGGTGCCCTGTGCATGGCCGCCGACTTGGCGAACCGCTTTGATGGCGCGTTCCAGATTGCGCGGGTCGTTCATGGCATCAAACACGCGGAACACGTCAACGCCGTTGGTTTTAGCGCGCTCGACGAATTTATCAACTACGTCATCGGCGTAGTGGCGGTAACCCAGCAGGTTTTGGCCGCGCAGCAGCATTGCCTGAGGTGTGTTCGGCATCGCCTCTTTAAGGGCACGAATACGCTCCCACGGGTCCTCCCCTAAATAACGGATACACGCATCGAAAGTGGCACCGCCCCAGGTTTCCAGAGACCAGTAGCCGACTTTATCCAGCTTTTCGGCGATGGGCAGCATGTCATCCAAGCGCAGGCGCGTAGCAAACAGCGATTGGTGCGCATCGCGCAGGACAACATCAGTGATTCCCAGAGGACGTTTTGTTTCATTCATGGTCGTGGCTCACAGTTTAGCGTTATGGATTTGTAGTAAATTTAACAAAAAAATAGCCATTAGGGCGAAATAGGCACACAAAAGCGTGCGTCTTACGGACGGCGGGACGAGCGGTAACGATGCACTGCAGCACTGATCACCGCGGCAACTTCGTCATTTTGGCCGTTACTGGCGGGTGTTTTTGCACTATTTCGACCCGCTGACGCTGCCACTGGAGCAGGCTGAAAGCGGTCAATCAACTTCGACATCAGCGTAACGCTAATGACCAAAATAGTAAGAAAAACAAAAACAAAGCCCATACCAAGGCCCATTAGAGCGAGCCCCTCTTGGAGTAACTCCGACCCCTGCATAGCGTGCTCTCCTTGTTTTATAGGGTTATTGGCACGCCAAACGCCTCTAACGGCGCTTGGCGCAATAAGGGTAATACACTAACCTGCCACATTCAGGATAGAATGCAATCGCGCCATAGTGGAAGTCATGGTTGTTAATTTACTACATAAAGGCAAGATCGGTCTTGCACCGATGGAAGGCGTTATCGATGCGCTCACCCGCGATCTACTGACTCGTCAGGCCGGTTTCGACTGGACGGTGACGGAGTTTGTCAGGGTAGTGGATACCCGCCTTCCCCCACGGGTGTTTTACAAACACTGCCCCGAACTCACCGAGCGCCCGGTAGCGACGCCTAGCGGCGTACCCGTCCATCTGCAGCTACTCGGCTCCGACCCTAGGGCACTAGCCGAAAATGCCCGCCAGGCGCTAGCCCTTGGGGCCATTAGCGTGGATCTCAACTTTGGCTGCCCAGCCAAGCTGGTGAACCGCCACGACGGCGGCGCATCGCTACTGCGCCAGCCTGACCGCGTCTACCAGGCCGTCAAAGCGGTCGCAGAGGCGCTAGACGGCGAAATTCCGGTGACCGCGAAGATTCGCCTGGGATTTGCCAATCGCCGCTTGGCGGTGACCTGTGCGCAGGCGACGGAAGCAGGCGGCGCAGCGCGCTTGGTCGTACATGGCCGGACACGGGACGAGGGGTATCGCCCACCCGCTCACTGGGAGTGGATTGGCAAAGTGCGCCACCACGTCTCGATCCCCGTGGTGGCCAATGGCGATATCTGGACGCTTGAGGATTACTGGAAGGCACGCACGCTCTCCGGCTGCTGCGATGTGATGCTCGGGCGCAGCGCGCTGGCTGACCCCTGGCTGGCACCTCGGATTCGCCACTGGCAACAAACCGGCGAACGTTTGGCGGAAACCACTTGGGAAATGCGCGCCAGCGTACTGCAAGAGTACGCCGCGCTCCAGCGTCAACACCTTCCTGACCGCGTGGTCGTGTCGCTGGTGAAGCAGTGGCTTGCCCAGATGCGCCAAGGCAACGCTGAAGCCGACCAGCATTTTCAGCGTCTGAAGCGCCTGACCGACTTGGACGCACTTCTCGGCAGCCTTACCCCTAGCGCAAGCGCCCTCGCCGCCTGCGAACCCGCCTAAGCCGGGCGAAGTGCCTGAACCAGCCGCCGTTGAACCTACTGAGTCAAAGCGCCTATCGAGGCGCTTTTTTTCGACCCATACGCGGGTTCGACCCGCCTCATTTCCTACGAGCCAAAAAAAAGCGCCCTTCCACAAAGTTGCGGGGGCGCTTTACACGATCGCAAGACTAACGCGCGAGCCACGTTAGTCAGGCTAGAAAACAGAAAACCCGCTCTTTAATGAGAGCGGGTTTTGAAATCTGGCGCGCCCGGGAGGATTCGAACCTCCGACCACCTGATTCGTAGTCAGGTACTCTATCCAGCTGAGCTACGGGCGCTTTTCAGTCATTGCCTAATTCGTCAAGCAATGAGATCAGTGTAACATCAAGCACTTAGCTTTGCAACTTGGCGCGCCCGGGAGGATTCGAACCTCCGACCACCTGATTCGTAGTCAGGTACTCTATCCAGCTGAGCTACGGGCGCGTATCAAATTATGATGTTACATCATGCAGTTGGCGGAGAGAGAGGGATTCGAACCCTCGATAGGGCTATAAACCCTATACTCCCTTAGCAGGGGAGCGCCTTCAGCCACTCGGCCACCTCTCCTCAACGGCACGGCGCGAATATTACCGATTTTGATGACTGGTGTCCAGTCTTATTCCGATTTTTTTCGCGCCGGCCTAAAATCACCGCTTAAACGCCCTTTAATGAGCGTAACACGGGCGGCCATTTATTCTGCTTCGCTTTCACTATTACGTTCACGCTGAATGCGCTGATAGATCTCTTCACGGTGAACCGCGACATCTTTTGGTGCGTTCACACCAATGCGCACTTGATTACCTTTCACACCTAATACTGTGACGGTGATTTCATCACCGATCATCAGCGTTTCGCCAACGCGGCGGGTTAGGATGAGCATGGCTGATCTCCTTCTCAGACGTTTTATACAACGGGATGTGTCCGCCAGCGGCGTCACCATGCCATTATGCGGCATGGTGACCCCTGCCACCAAAGGCTTTGGCCCCTATGACACCTTACCCTCCCGTTGAAAGAAAGCTCACCACCACACGGCAGCGAGTAACTTCAGCGTAGAAGGTTTAGGCCACAATTGTTATTCAGATTCGATATCGGACTTATCGAGACCAAACGCTTTGTGTAAGGCGTTAACTGCAAGTTCCATATGTTTTTCGTCAATTACGACAGAAATTTTAATTTCTGAAGTAGAGACCATACGGATATTAACGTTTTCATCGGCCAATACGCGGAACATTTTAGAGGCAACACCCGCATGAGAGCGCATGCCAACGCCGACCAGCGACACTTTGGCAATGTTGTCATCGCCGCGCAGCTCACCGCCGCCCAGGTCAGGAATAACGGTCTCTTCTAGCAGCTTTTTGGTGGCTTTGTAGTCACCCTTTGCCACGGTGAAGGTGAAGTCGGTGTAATCGCCAGCTGGTGCAACGTTCTGGACGATCATATCCACTTCAATATTCGCGTCGGCAATCGGCCCCAAAATACGTGAAGCCACACCAGGTACATCCGGCGTGTTCAGCAGGGTGAGTTTGGCTTCGTTTTTGGTAAACGCGATACCGGAGATTAGCGGTTCTTCCATAGAATCCTCGTCTTGGTCTGAATCTGCAACAATCAGGGTGCCAGGGCCGTCTTCAAAGCTAGACAGTACCCGCAGCGGCACGTTGTATTTACCGGCGAATTCAACAGCGCGAATTTGCAGCACTTTGGAGCCCAAACTAGCGAGTTCGAGCATTTCTTCTACGGTGATGCTTTCAAGGCGCTGCGCTTTGGAACATACACGGGGGTCCGTGGTGTAAACACCGTCTACGTCGGTATAGATTTGGCACTCATCAGCACCCAAGGCGGCAGCAAGCGCCACGCCGGTGGTATCAGAGCCGCCACGCCCCAGCGTGGTGATATTGCCGTCTTCGTCTACGCCTTGGAAACCAGCGACCACCACGACCTTCCCTGCATCCAGGTCAGATTTGAGATCGTCAGTTTCAATACGCTGAATACGCGCTTTGGTGTAGGCGCTGTCGGTATGAATCCCTACCTGGGCACCCGTGTGCGAGGTCGCCGACACGCCAATTTGCTGTAGCGCCATGGCCAGTAGGGAAATGGTCACCTGCTCCCCTGTCGAGAGCAGCATATCCATTTCACGCGGGGCGGGGTCCTCGTTCAGAGCATGGGCCATTTCGGTCAGGCGGTTGGTCTCGCCGCTCATCGCGGAGACAACAACCACTACCTGATGGCCCTGGTCGCGAAAGCCTTTAACTTTTTCCGCCACGGCCTTGATACGGTCGACAGAGCCCACCGAAGTGCCGCCGAACTTCTGTACGTATAGTGCCATATGCCGTTTTTCCTTTACGTTCGGGAATGGAAGGTGAATATTGTTATTGCTAATTTCCTAACTAGCAAAAAGGCCGGTAGCAAATAATGCCACCGGCCTCTCTATTTAGCGAAGTGTGTTTTCCAACCAAGCCGGGACACTGTTCAACGCATCCGGCAGCGCATCGGGCTGACTACCGCCTGCTTGAGCCATATCAGGGCGCCCCCCCCCTTTGCCACCCACTTGGGAGGCCACATGATTAACCAGCTCGCCCGCTTTAACACGGCCAGTTAAATCAGAAGTGACCCCAGCAATCAGGCTGACTTTACCAGCGGCCTTGTCGGCAGTGGCTAGCATAATCACGCCAGAGCCTAGCTTGTTTTTCAGCTGATCCAATACGCCGCGCAGATCTTTGCCAGACACGCCTTCCAACTCAGTTACCAGCAGCTTCACGCCGCCCACTTCCTGCACTTGGCTGAGCATATCGCTACCCGCTGCACTGGCGAGTTTCGCTTTGAGCTGCTCTAACTCTTTCTCCAGGCTGCGGTTGCGCTCCACAAGCGATTCGACACGCGCTTCCACCTGCTCTGGCTTGGTTTTTAAGCGTTCGCCAATCCGCTGAACGCGGGCTTCTTGCTCACGGAAGTAAGCAAGTGCGTTTTCGCCGGTGATAGCTTCAATACGACGCACACCCGAGGCAATACCTACTTCGCTCACCACGTGACAGCAGCCAATGTCGCCACTGCGGCTAACATGCGTACCGCCACACAGCTCGATCGAGAAGTCATCGGCACCAATGGTCAGCACACGCACGTTATCCGCGTATTTCGCTTCAAACAGCGCTGCCGCGCCTTTGGCCTTAGCGTCCGCTAGGCTCATTTGCTCGATTTTGGTCGGTGCGTTGGCCAAAATCTGCTCATTGACGATGCGCTCTACTTCAGCAAGCTGCTCAGCGGTCATGGGTTCAAAGTGGCTGAAGTCAAAGCGCAGACGCTCAGCGTTAACCAGCGAGCCTTTCTGCTGCACGTGGTCACCCAGCACCATACGCAGCGCTTTATGCAGCAGGTGGGTCGCTGAGTGATTACGAATGGTCGCGCCGCGTAGGCTGGCATCGACTTCGCCGCGCACGCTGGCACCTACGTTCAACGCGCCCTCAACCATCACGCCTTGGTGAAGGTGGTGGCCGCTCTGCTTCTGAGTATCGGAGACCTGGAAGCGGCCGCCATCAACGTGCAGGTAACCGGTATCACCGACCTGGCCACCGGACTCTCCGTAGAACGGCGTACGGTCCAGCACTACTGTGCCCTTCTGGCCAGCTTCCAGCGCCGCCAGCGCGTTGCCCTCGCTATCCACAATCGCAGTGACGGTGGCTTGGTCTTCCAGCAACTCATAGCCGGTAAACTGGGTTTCGCCATCCAGCTCAATCGATGCGGTGTAATCAGCACCAAACTGGCTGGCCGCTCGTGCACGCTCGCGCTGGGCTTCCAATTCACGCTGGAAACCTTCCTCGTCCAAGCGCACTTCACGCTCGCGACAAACATCGGCGGTTAAATCAAACGGAAAACCGTAGGTATCGTACAGCTTGAACACGGTTTCACCGGGCAGCACGTCGCCCTGAAGCTCTTCCAGAGCGGCGTTGAGCAGGCCCATACCGTGATCTAGCGTGCGCGCGAACTGCTCCTCCTCTTTCAACAGCACGCGGGCGATCTGCTCGCTGGCATCGCGCAGATCAGGGTAGGCATCGCCCATCTCAGCGTCGAGCGCGGAGACCAGTTTGTGGAAGAACGGCTCGGATGCGCCCAGCTTGTGGCCGTGGCGAATAGCGCGACGAATAATCCGACGCAGCACGTAGCCCCGGCCTTCATTGGAGGGCAGTACACCATCAGCAATCAAGAAAGCGCAGGAGCGAATATGGTCGGCGATGACGCGCAGCGACGGCGTGGTGGTGTCGCCGTGACCAGTAGCGTCGGCAGCGGCTTGCAGCAGGTTCTGGAACAGATCGATTTCGTAGTTAGAGTGCACACCCTGCATTACCGCCGCAACGCGCTCTAAGCCCATACCGGTGTCGATAGAGGGCTTGGGTAGCGGGTTGAGCGTGCCTTGGGCATCGCGCTCAAACTGCATAAATACAAGGTTCCAGATCTCGATGTAGCGGTCGCCATCCTCTTCCGGGCTTCCGGGCGGGCCACCCCATACCTCAGGGCCATGATCAAAGAAGATCTCAGAGCTGGGACCACAGGGGCCGGTGTCGCCCATTTGCCAGAAGTTATCTTCATCCAGCTTGGAGAAGCGCTCCGGGTCAATACCGATCTCATCTTTCCAGATGCGTTCGGCTTCATCGTCGCTGATATGCACCGTGATCCACAGTTTCTCTTTAGGCAGGCCCAGCGTTTCAGTCAGGAAGGTCCAGGCGAAGCGGATGGCATCACGCTTGAAATAGTCGCCAAAGCTGAAGTTGCCCAGCATTTCGAAGAAGGTGTGGTGGCGAGCGGTGTAGCCAACATTATCTAAGTCGTTATGCTTACCGCCTGCACGTACGCAGCGCTGAGCAGAGGTAGCGCGAACGTAGGGGCGCGGGTCGCGGCCAAGGAACACATCTTTAAAGGGCACCATGCCCGCATTGGTAAACAGCAGCGTCGGGTCGTTACCCGGCACCAGCGAGCTAGACGGCACCACCGTGTGCCCATGCTCTTCAAAAAACGTTAAAAAGGCCTGTCTGATCTCTGCGCTTTTCATAGGGTATCCGTAACAAGAAAGCGTGATGCCCCAGGGCGCTGTCGCCGCCACCCGCTGGGGTCGCAAAGGGACCATTATAACGCAGTTGTCAAACGACTAAAGCCGCAGTTAGTGGCAAAACCAAAACAGACGGCCCAAACAGAGAAGAAATAAACAGGAAGAAAGCCGCTGTAAGCTAGGGCAGTAACAGCCCTGAGCGGGGCTATAGACAGACCAGAGCGGGGCTACAAACAGGAAAGCGCATAGCGAATTTGCTCAAAATCAAACCCACGCGCTGCTAAAAAACGCTCGCGCTTGGCACGCTCTTTGGGGGAATCACCCGGCGTGGAAAAACGCCTTACCAGCGTTTCTCGAGCAAGCTCAAACCAGTCTACCGCTTCACGCTCTTCTACTGCTGCCAGCGCGGCGGCCTGAGTTTCCTGTTCAACCCCGCGTTGGCGAAGCTCGCCTTTAATGCGAATTACGCCCTGCCCTCTGGAAATACGCGAGCGTATAAAGCTCTCGGCAAAGCGTGCATCGGACTGCAGCGACTGCTCGGCCAGGGCATCTAGGCAAGCAGAGATTTCGTCGGCATCAAAAGTTTTTTGCTGTAACTTACGCGCCAGCTCGGCGCGAGAATACTCGCGCCGAGCCAGTAGTTGAATCGCCACTTCACGTGCAGAAGCATCCACATTAGAGGAAAACATTGAGTTTCCCTCTTAGCACATGCAATGGAGGTAGCGGCTTAAAGCAGATCATCATCGCTATCTGTAGCCACATCAGCGGCAGGCGCTTCTTCCTTCTTCGGCTCCGCCTTGGCCAGTAGCTGATCACGAATCTGGGTTTCGATCTCGTTCATGATTTCAGGATGCTCTTCCAGGTACTGCGCCGCATTGGCTTTACCCTGGCCGATCTTGTTGCCTTTATAGCTGTACCAAGCGCCTGCTTTGTCCACTAGGCTGCACTGCACGCCAAGATCGATAACCTCACCCGCGTGGTAGATACCTTTGCCATACAGGATTTGAAACTCAGCCTGACGGAACGGCGGTGCCACCTTGTTTTTGACGACTTTCACGCGAGTTTCGTTACCGGTGACCTCATCGCCCGACTTCACGGAGCCGGTGCGGCGAATATCCAAACGCACACTGGCATAAAACTTCAGCGCGTTACCGCCAGTGGTGGTTTCGGGGCTGCCGAACATCACGCCAATCTTCATACGAATCTGGTTGATGAAGACCACCAAGCAGTTGGCGTTTTTGATGTTACCGGTGATTTTACGCAGCGCCTGGGACATCAAGCGCGCCTGCAGGCCCACGTGGGAGTCGCCCATTTCGCCTTCGATTTCCGCACGCGGAGTCAGTGCAGCCACGGAGTCGATGATAATCACATCCACACCGCCGGAGCGGACCAGCATATCGGTGATTTCCAGCGCCTGTTCACCGGTGTCCGGCTGGGAAACCAGCAGGTCGTCCAGGTTGACGCCCAGCTTCTCAGCGTAGCTGGGGTCGAGCGCGTGCTCGGCATCGACGAAGGCACACACTTTGCCCTGCTTTTGCGCTTGAGCAATGACCGAAAGCGTCAGGGTGGTTTTACCCGATGACTCTGGGCCAAAGATTTCGACGACACGACCAAACGGTAAACCACCAATGCCGAGTGCAATATCCAGCCCCAGCGAACCGGTGGAGACAGACGGCATCACGACGCGTGGCGCATCGCCAAGGCGCATAACGGTCCCTTTACCAAACTGGCGATCAATCTGGCTGAGTGCAGCATTAAGCGCTTTTGTGCGGTTGTCTTCCTGAGCCATGCGGAAATTCCTCATAACAAGCTGTATAATTAGCCAGTAGTATGCCAAAGATTAGCGGCTAAACAAATCCTCAGCGGCAACTTTAACGATTATTTCTTCTGTGCCTGAGCGCTCAGCCTCGACACTAAACCCGCCAGCGCTTCGCGCACCGCCTGCTCCCGCACCGCTTGGCGGTCGCCGGGGAAGTGGAAGCACTCTGCCTGCTGCTGTCCAGCACTGCCCCAGGCAATCCATACGGTACCTACCGGTTTTTCGTCGCTACCGCCCTCCGGGCCGGCCACACCGCTCACCGCAACAGCTAAATCAGCCCCGCTTTCACGGCAGGCTCCCGCCACCATCGCCTTCACCACGGCCTCGCTAACGGCTCCATGGGCTTCAAGCGTGGCAGGCTCTACACCAAGCAGGCGGGTTTTCGCGGCGTTTGAGTAGGTCACATAGCCCGCCGTAAAGTACGCCGAACTGCCTGCCGCCGAGGTAATCGCACTGGCAATGCCTCCTCCGGTGCAAGACTCTGCGGCGGTCACTTCAACGCCAAGCTGAAGGCAAAGCCGCCCCAGCCGCTGGGCAAGCAGCGATAAATCGAGGTTCTTGAGGCTGGAAACGCTGGGGGGCATGGTGACTCCTTCATGTAAGACCTTAGGGTAGCGTAGAATACTGCGTTTAGCTTTCTCAACGAAATTGCTCAACGAACATGCCGCAGGCCAACCGCTTGCGCCACGCTCAATCAGGACGCCCATGTCACAGGCCAGCCCCGCCCATACGCCAATGATGGCGCAATACCTTAACATCAAGCGCGAGCACCCCGAGGTACTGCTGTTTTACCGAATGGGGGATTTTTACGAGCTGTTTTTCGACGACGCCAAACGCGCCGCTGCGCTGCTGGATATCACCCTGACCCAGCGCGGCCAGTCGGGGGGTAAACCCATCCCCATGGCCGGGGTGCCCTACCATAGCGCGGAAGGTTATTTAGCCCGCTTAGTAGCAGGCGGTGAGTCGGTGGCGATTTGCGAGCAAATCGGCGACCCAGCCACTAGCAAAGGCCCGGTGGAGCGTCAGGTGGTGCGCATCGTCACGCCAGGCACGCTGCACGATGAGGCGCTACTGGATGCCCGCCGAGACAACGTCTTGGTGGCCGTTGCCCCCGATAAAGCGGGCTGGGGGCTTGCTTGGTTAGAGCTCTCTAGCGGACGTTTTAACGTACTGGAAGTGGAGAGTGAGGCGGAAATGCTGGCGGAACTCACCCGCCTCTCCCCTGCCGAGCTGCTGGTGCCCGAGAGCCTGACCCTGCCCGATGCGTGGTCGCAAAAGCGCAGTCTACGCCGCCAGGGGGAGTGGCTATTCGATCTGGAGAGCGCCACCCGCAGCCTGTGCGACCAACTTGAAGTCAGCGACCTGCGTGGCTTTGGCTGCGCGCACCTCTCCACGGCACTGATCGCGGCCGGTGTCTTGATCGACTACGCCCGCGATACCCAGCGCTCGCGCCTGCCCCACGTGACCGCCATCAGCGTAGAGAACCGCGACGATGCCGTGGTGATCGACGCCGCCAGCCGCCGTAACCTGGAGATCGACATCAACCTGGGCGGCACCGGCGATAACACCCTGGCCAGCGTGCTTGATACCTGCACCACGGCCATGGGTTCGCGACTTTTAAAGCGCTGGCTGAACCGCCCACTGCGCCAGCGGGAGATCGTCGAAGGCCGCCAAGCCGGCGTGGCCCTACTCTCTATTGATGCCAACTATATGAGCCTGCGGGATACGCTGAGCGACGTGGGGGACGTGGAACGCATACTCGCCCGCGTCGCTCTTTACAGCGCACGCCCACGCGATCTCGCACGACTGAGAGATGCGCTCGCCACGCTGCCCACGCTGGAAGCGCTGCTGACCGATATCGACAGCGGCAGCGCCCTGGATAGCCTCAAGCCGCACATTCGCCCCTACCCCGAGCTGGCCGATACGCTAGCGCGAGCGCTGGTCGACAACCCGCCCGTAGTGATTCGGGATGGCGGCGTGATTGCCGACGGCTTCGATGCCGAGCTAGATGAGCATCGCGGCATGGCCGAAAACGCAGGCGACTATCTCGTTCAGTTAGAACTGAGAGAGCGCGAACGCACGGGGCTTGCCAACCTAAAAGTCGGCTATAACCGTGTACACGGCTATTTTATCGAGCTACCCCGCGCCCAGGCGCAGCACGCTCCAGCCGACTATATCCGCCGTCAAACGCTGAAAAACGCCGAGCGCTTTATTATTCCTGAGTTGAAGGAGTTCGAGGATAAAGCGCTCTCCGCCAAGTCGCGGGCGCTGACGCGGGAAAAGTGGCTCTATGATCAGTTGCTAGCCGAGCTCAACGCCCAGCTGCACGAGCTACAAAACACCTCACGCGCGCTGGCTGAGCTGGATGTACTGTGTGCTTTTGCCGAGCGTGCCGACGCGCTTAACTGGGTACGCCCGCAGCTAGTGGACGCGACCGGCATTACCATTACCGCCGGACGGCACCCGGTGGTCGAACAGGTGAGCGACACGCCGTTCGTGCCCAACGATGTTATGCTAACGCCCAAGCAGCACATGCTGATTATCACCGGCCCCAACATGGGCGGTAAATCGACCTACATGCGCCAAACCGCCCTGATCGCCCTGCTGGCCCATAGCGGCAGCTTCGTACCCGCCGATGCCGCCGAGATCGGCCCGGTTGACCGTATCTTTACCCGGATCGGATCGTCAGATGATCTAGCGGGCGGGCGCTCTACCTTCATGGTAGAAATGACCGAAACCGCCAATATTTTGCACAATGCCACCGAACACAGCCTGGTGTTAATGGATGAGATTGGCCGTGGCACTAGCACCTTCGATGGGCTTTCCTTGGCCTGGGCAAGCGCTGAGCACTTAGCTAAATCCCAAGCGCTAACGCTCTTTGCTACTCATTACTTTGAAATGACCGCGCTGCCTGAGCAAACAGAGGGGGTTGCCAATATTCACCTGACCGCCACCGAACACGGCGACGGCATTGTGTTTATGCATCGGATCGAAGCAGGTCCGGCAAGCCAAAGCTACGGTTTGCAGGTGGCACAGCTGGCGGGGGTACCTAGCCACGTGATCCTCCGCGCCCGTGAAAAGCTGATGATGTTAGAGCAGCGGGATGTGGACGAGCAGCAGCACCCAACGCCTAACATGAGTGCACCGCAGCAGAACGATCTCTTCGCCAGTGCGCCCCACCCGGTAGTAGAGGCGCTTAGTAAGGCAGATATCGACGATTTATCGCCCCGTGAAGCGCTGGCGTTGCTGTATCAGTGGCGCGAGCTGCTATGAAGGGAACTATAGAGAAAGGGTATAAAAAGCGGCCGTAATCGCATCAACGGATAACGGCGAGCGCTTGCCGCCGGGTTAGGGCACCACTAGAATGTCGCCCATACTTTTTATCTTATAAAAAACCGCTGATTTATAACCATTCACGATTGACCACGACCGGGAGGCTTCTCGGTCTCGCAAGAGGGATAGCAAGATGACGTTTGTCGTTACCGAGAACTGCATCCAATGCAAATACACTGACTGTGTGGAAGTTTGCCCAGTCGACTGTTTCTACGAAGGCCCCAATTTCCTGGTTATTCACCCGGACGAGTGCATCGACTGCGCGCTGTGTGAGCCAGAGTGTCCTGCTGAGGCAATATTCTCGGAGGATGAGCTGCCAGATGGCCAAGAGCAGTTTATCGAGATCAACGCGGAGTTGGCCGAAGTGTGGCCCAATATCGCTGAGAAGAAAGACCCGCTGCCCGACGCCGAAGAGTGGGACGGAAAAACCGGTAAGCTGGAAAAACTAGAGCGTTAAGTGCTCCTGGCAAGGCAAGCCGCGTAAAAACCAGCGTTCGCGCTGGTTTTTTATTGGCTGGAAAAGCCGCCGTGCAGAAAACGCGCATAAAAAAAAGGCGACCCGTAGGTCGCCCGCTCCAAGCACTTCCTCTGACCACTCCCTGTGTCAACCTCCTCAGGCGACTTCCTTGCCAGGACTCACATCTCTGTATCACCCGGCGCACCTGCTTGCATCCCGTTGCATCCTGCCTGAAGCATCCTTGCCTCCCCTTGTCCTGAATGCATTGTGGCAGAACAGCCCAAGTTCTCAAGCAAGCTCAAAACGCAAAAGGCGAGCCTGAATGGCTCGCCTAATTTCAAAAAAATCATAAAATTCAATCACTTAAATTAAGATTAGTGAAGAATTTCGTTTTTTCTTACAGCAATCCGAGCGAATGTCGTCGGCATCTGTAAGAGATCTCTTACAAAAAATTGAGAGATCTCTTACGCATAGGTGCTGCTTTTGTGCTTACTGGCCTTTAATCGCTTTCAAACCTGGGTAGGTTACATCGCCAAGCTCGGCTTCAATGACCAGCAGACGGTTGTATTTCGCCACGCGGTCAGAGCGGCACAGCGAACCGGTCTTGATTTGACCAGCACAGGTGCCTACGGCCAAATCGGCAATAGTGGTATCTTCCGTTTCACCGCTACGGTGGGAAATGACCGCCGTGAAGCCAGCATCCTGAGCCATTTTGATCGCATCCAGGGTTTCCGACAGCGAGCCAATCTGGTTGAACTTGATCAGAATGGAGTTACCAATCTGCTCGTCGATGCCGCGCTTGAGGATTTTGGTGTTGGTCACGAACAAATCATCACCCACCAGCTGTACTTTATCGCCCAGCTTATCGGTCAGCGCTTTCCAGCCCGCCCAATCGGACTCGTCCATACCATCTTCGATAGAGACGATCGGGTAGTCGGCACACAGGCCCGCTAGGTAGTCCGCAAAGCCTTCGGCGTCGTAGCTCTTGCCTTCGCCAGAGAGGTTGTACTGGCCATCCTTGTAGAACTCGGAAGAGGCGCAGTCCAGTGCCAGCGTGACGTCGCTGCCCAAGGTGTAGCCCGCATCGGCAACGGCCTGCTTGATGACCGCCAGGGCGTCCGCGTTGGAAGCCAGGTTCGGCGCAAAGCCGCCTTCATCACCGACCGACGTAGAGAGGCCTTTGGCAGAGAGCACTTTTTTCAGTGCGTGGAAAATCTCCGCGCCCATACGCAGACCTTCACGGAAGTTCGCAGCGCCGACTGGCTGCACCATGAACTCCTGGATATCCACATTGTTATCCGCGTGCTCGCCGCCGTTCAGAATGTTCATCATCGGCACCGGCATGCTGTACTGACCGGGCTGGCCGTATAGCTCGGCGATGTGAGCGTACAGCGGCACGCCCTTGGCGTTTGCCGCGGCCTTGGACGCCGCCAGAGAGACAGCCAGAATCGCATTGGCACCTAGGGTCGCTTTGTTATCCGTGCCATCCAGATCCAGCATGGCGTTGTCCAAGCCGCGCTGGTCCCGCGCATCCATTCCCAACAACGCTTCACGGATCTTGCCATTCACGGCCTCAACGGCTTTTAAAACGCCTTTGCCGAGGTAGCGTGCCTTGTCGCCATCGCGCAGCTCAAGCGCTTCACGGGAGCCTGTGGAGGCACCGCTGGGTGCACAGGCAACGCCTACGGCACCGCTTTCCAAACGCACGGTAGCCTGAACGGTCGGGTTACCGCGCGAATCGAGCACTTCCAGCGCGCTGATTTCAACAATTTTGGTCATGACAGTGTCCTTTGGTTGTCGGTCTAATAGATGAGAGATCCAATGTATACCACGGATTAACGCCGCGATTAACGGATGGTTAAGGGATCGAAGCCTTTTACCAGAGCGTCTAACTGCGACAGCTGCGTTAAGAATGGCTCTAATTGATCCAGCGGCAGCGCACAGGGGCCGTCGCACTTGGCGTTATCGGGGTCTGGATGAGCTTCTAAAAACAGCCCCGCCAAACCAACCGCCACGCCCGCACGAGCAAGCTCTGCCACTTGGGCACGGCGGCCATCGGCGCTGTCCGCCCGGCCACCGGGGCGCTGCAGGGCATGGGTGACATCGAAGAACACTGGGTAGCCGGTCTGCTTCATATCGCCAAAGCCCAGCATATCTACGACGAGGTTGTTGTAACCAAAACTGCTGCCCCGCTCGCACAGCATCAGGCGGTCATTGCCCGCTTCCTGAAACTTGTTGAGGATATGGCGCATTTCATGGGGGGCTAAAAACTGCGGCTTTTTGATATTAATCGCCGCACCCGTTTTCGCCATTGCCACCACTAGATCGGTTTGGCGCGCCAAAAAGGCCGGCAGCTGAATAATATCGGCGACTTCAGCAGCAGGCGCTGCCTGCCACGGCTCGTGCACATCGGTAATGATGGGGACGTGATGGCGCGCCTTGATATCGGCCAGAATTTGCAGGCCTTTTTCCAGCCCAGGCCCCCTGTAGGAGTGGATCGAGCTGCGATTTGCTTTGTCGAAACTGGCCTTGAACACATAAGGCATACCCAGTTTTTGCGTCACATTAACGTACGCCTGTGCAACTTCATCGGCCAGCTCCGCCGACTCCAGCACGTTCATGCCGCCAAGCAGCATGAGTGGCAAAGAATTGCCGGCGGTTAAGCCGGCAACGTTGATGTGATGCTCTGGGAATTGGGATTGAGAAGACATGCTTCCCCCTTTATTCCTGAGGTGCGGCGTGGGCACGGGTGCGTGCCGTTTTGTGCTCTAGTGCGGCATTGACGAAGCCCGAGAAGAGCGGATGACCATCGCGGGGCGTCGAGGTGAACTCCGGGTGGAACTGACACGCCACGTACCAAGGGTGATCCGCCAGCTCGACCACTTCGACCAGCGACTGATCGACGCTCTTGCCCGAAATCACCAGGCCGGCGGCTTCCAGATCATCGATGAACTGGTTGTTGACCTCGAAGCGGTGGCGATGACGCTCGACGATTTCGTCGGCACCGTAGGCTTCGCGGGCTTTGCTGCCGGATGCCAGGTGGCACACTTGGCCGCCCAAACGCATGGTGCCGCCCAGGTCGGAGGCCGCGTCGCGCAGCTCGATCTTGCCTTCGGCGTTGATCCACTCGGTGATCAACCCCACCACCGGGTGTTTGGTATCGTGAGTAAACTCGGTGGAGTTGGCATCCTTCCAGCCTGCCACGTTGCGCGCAAACTCAATCACCGCCACCTGCATGCCTAAACAGATACCCAGGTAGGGAATGTTGTTTTCACGGGCAAACTGGGCGGTCAGAATCTTGCCTTCCACACCGCGCTCGCCAAAACCGCCAGGCACCAGAATGGCGTCTTTGCCTGCCAGGCGCTCGGTACCGTGACGCTCGATGTCTTCAGAGTCGATGTAGTCGACGTTGACCTTAATACGGCCTTGAATGCCCGCATGGATCAGCGCTTCGTTCAGCGACTTGTAGGCATCCAGCAGCTCCATGTACTTGCCGACCATGGCGATGCTGACCGACTTCAGCGGGTTCAGCTTGGCATCGAGTACCTTGACCCACTCCGACAGATCCGCAGGCTCAGCTTCTAAGCGCAGCTTGTCGCAGACGATATCGTCCAGGCCGTGCTCGTGAAGCATTAGCGGAATGCGGTAGATGGTGTCGGCGTCTTGCAGCGGCACTACCGCACGCTCTTCCACATTGGTGAACAAGGCGATCTTGCGACGCTCGCTCTCCTCAAGCTCCACTTCGCTGCGGCAAATCAAAATATCCGGCTGGATACCGATGGAGCGCAGCTCTTTTACGCTGTGCTGCGTCGGTTTGGTTTTGGTTTCGCCAGCGGTCTTGATGTACGGCACCAGGGTGAGGTGCATGTAAATGGCGCGGCTGGCGCCCAGCTCGCTGCGAATCTGACGAATGGACTCCAGGAACGGCAGTGATTCGATATCGCCCACCGTACCGCCGATCTCCACCAGCGCCACATCGAAGCCTTCGCCTCCAGCGTAGACGCGCTGCTTGATCTCATCAGTGATGTGCGGAATGACCTGCACAGTGCCACCCAGGTAGTCACCCCGGCGCTCTTTGCGCAGCACATGTTCGTACACGCGGCCGGTGGTGAAGTTGTTGCCCTGGGTCATTTTGGTGCGAATAAAGCGCTCATAGTGACCTAAGTCCAAGTCCGTCTCGGCGCCATCCTCGGTGACGAACACCTCGCCGTGCTGGAAGGGACTCATGGTGCCCGGGTCCACGTTGATGTACGGGTCGAGCTTGAGCATGGTGACCTTAAGGCCGCGGGCCTCGAGAATCGCCGCCAGCGAGGCCGACGCGATGCCCTTGCCAAGAGAGGACACAACGCCGCCGGTCACGAAGATATATCGTGTCATGGAAAACCTGTCGAAACGTGATCAAAAGGCGTAACAGAAAGCCACACCAGGATGGGACGACAGAATAGCAGAGTACGCCTTAAGGCTCAATTTGAACTGAAACAGCGCCAGCCTCGGTCGCGAGCTAAAGCTGCCTCCCACCCTAGCTATTGGCTACACATAACTAGCTACTGGCTGCACATAAACAGTGGGAGGCCAATTGATCGAGCCAAAGGATGCCGATGCACAGTTGCCCCAGAAGTAGGTCTGCGCGAGGGCGCTGTGAACCCCTCCCTGGGCGCTACTTTTGTCATCCATGACAAACGACCCTCGCTACGACCTACCCCTGGTGCTGTTCGGCATGACATACACACTTTACACGCCTAGGTAATCCAGAATGCCCTCGGCGGCCTGACGCCCTTCATAAATAGCGGTGACCACGAGATCAGAGCCGCGCACCATATCGCCACCGGCAAAGATTTTCTCGTTGCTGGTTTGGAAGGCGTACTGGCCATGCTCAGGCGCTTTAACAAGATCCCATTCGTTGACGTCGATATTGGCGCTATCGAACCACGGTGCCGGGCTTGCCTGGAAACCAAAGGCCACCACGACTGCATCAGCCGCAACGATCTCTTCAGACCCCGGCACGACTTCGGGACGACGACGGCCGTTCTCATCCGGCTCGCCCAGGCGCGTACGGACTACCTTCACGCCCTCGACCTTATCTTCACCCACTACCGCTACCGGCTGGCGGTTGAACAGGAACTCGACGCCCTCTTCCCGCGCGTTAGCCACTTCACGGCGCGAGCCCGGCATGTTCTCTTCATCGCGGCGGTAGGCACAGGTCACGCTGGCGGCGCGCTGACGAATCGAGGTGCGGTTACAGTCCATCGCGGTATCGCCACCGCCCAGCACCACCACGCGCTTGCCTTCCATCGAGATAAAGTCGTTCGGGTCTTTCTCGAAGCCCAAGCGGCGGTTTACGTTGGCAATCAGGAAGTCCAGCGCCTTGTATACGCCGGGCAGATCTTCACCGGGGAAGCCGCCCTGCATGTACTTGTAAGTACCCATGCCCAGGAACACCGCGTCGTACTCCTGCAGCAGCGTCTCGAACTCGACATCAGTACCGATTTCGGTATTCAGACGGAACTCGACGCCCATTTCCTCGAATACCGCACGGCGGCGCTCCATGACGTTCTTTTCCAGCTTGAACTCAGGGATACCAAAGGTCAGCAGACCGCCAATTTCGGGGTACTTATCGAACACCACCGGCTTGACGCCGTTGCGCGCCAGAATATCAGCACAGCCCAAGCCCGCAGGACCTGCACCAACAATCGCGACTTTCTTATCGGTCCATACCACCTTGGACATATCAGGGCGCCAGCCCATGGCAAAGGCGGTATCGGTGATGTATTTCTCCACCGAGCCGATCGTCACCGCGCCAAAGCCGTCGTTCAGGGTGCAGTCACCCTCGCACAGACGATCTTGGGGGCACACGCGGCCACACACTTCCGGCAGCGAGTTGGTTTTGTGGGACAGCTCGGCGGCTTCAATAATGTTGCCTTCCACCACCAGCTGCAGCCAGTTGGGAATGTAGTTGTGTACCGGGCACTTCCACTCGCAGTAGGGGTTGCCGCAGTGCAAGCAGCGGTGCGCCTGGCTCGCCGCATCGGTGGGCTTGAACGGCTCGTAAATTTCCGCGAACTCTTTGGCCCGGGTGTGCGCCGGTTTTTTCTGTGGGTCTTTACGACCCACGTCGACAAACTGAAAATCGTTATTTAAACGGTTGGCCATGATCTCTCTCCTCGAAGCGTAGGCGCTGACGGTTATTGCGGCTGACGCCGAGACTGATCCAGCAGACTACCCAGGCTGGCCGCTTTTGGCTTCACCAGCCAGAAGTGGCGCGCGTAGTCGCTGAAGTCTTCCAGAATCGCCGCACCGCGTGCGGAACCCGTCGCGGCCACGTAGGCCTCGATCATCTCCCGCAGGTGGCGACGGTAGGCTTCCATCGCTTCGGTGTTGACCCGGTGAATCTCGACCAGCTCGTGGTTGTACTTATCCACGAAGCTACGATCTTCATCCAACACGTAGGCAAAACCACCGGTCATGCCCGCACCGAAGTTAACGCCGGTCTCACCCAGCACGCAGACCAAACCACCGGTCATGTACTCACAGCAGTGGTCGCCAGCACCTTCAATTACTGCCGTCGCACCCGAGTTACGTACTGCAAAACGCTCGCCTGCGGTACCAGCGGCAAACAGCGTGCCGCCTGTCGCCCCATAGAGGCAGGTGTTGCCGATAATGGCCGTTTTATGGCTCTCGAACTGGCTGACCTTGGGCGGCACGATCACGATGCTGCCGCCGTTCATGCCTTTACCGACGTAGTCGTTGGCATCGCCTTCCAGGTAGAGGTTCAGGCCACGAGCGTTCCATACGCCAAAGCTTTGTCCCGCCACGCCGGTAAAGCGCGCGGTGACCGGAGCGGCCTCAAGGCCATCTTCACCGTAACGCTTGGCAATGGCACCGGAGGTGAGCGCACCTACGCTGCGGTCGCAGTTGGTAATGGTGAAGTCGAAGGTGCCGCCAGACTGAGACTCAATGGCCTCTTTCAAAGCTGCCAGCACTTCTTGGTTTTTGGCACCTGGGTCATGGGGCACGTTGCGGCTTACTTCGCAGAACTGCGGTGCATCCGCAGGCACGAAATCGTTGGCCAGCAGCGGCATTAAGTCCAGCTTACGCTGCGACGCCGTATTGCCTTCCAGCACTTCCAGCAGGTCCGTGCGGCCAATCAGGTCGGTGAGCTTACGCACGCCCAGCATGGCTATCAATTCGCGCACTTCTTCAGCAATAAAGCGGAAGTAGTTTTTCACCATATCCACGGTGCCGCGGAAGTGCTCGCCACGCAGGAAGTCATCCTGGGTAGCAACACCGGTGGCACAGTTGTTTAGGTGGCAAATACGCAGGTACTTACAGCCCAGCGCGACCATCGGCGCAGTGCCGAAACCAAAGCTCTCCGCGCCGAGGATCGCCGCTTTAACGACATCGAGGCCGGTCTTCAGACCGCCATCGGTTTGCAGACGGATTTTGTCCCGCAGGCCGTTAATGCGAAGCGCTTGATGCACCTCAGGCAGACCCAGCTCCCAAGGGGAACCGGCATGCTTGATGGAGGTGAGCGGGCTTGCCGCGGTGCCGCCGTCGTAACCAGACACGGTGATCAAATCCGCATAGGCTTTGGCGACACCGGTCGCAATGGTGCCGATCCCTGGCTCGGAGACTAGTTTCACCGAGACCTGCGCTTCTGGGTTGACCTGCTTGAGGTCAAAGATCAGCTGCGCCAAGTCTTCGATGGAGTAAATATCGTGGTGCGGCGGCGGAGAAATCAGCGTGACACCGGGCACCGAGTAGCGCAAGCGGGCAATCAGCTGATTGACCTTGCCACCCGGCAGCTGGCCACCCTCACCGGGCTTGGCGCCCTGGGCTACCTTGATCTGCAGCACTTCGGCATTGACCAAGTAAGCCGGGGTAACACCGAAGCGGCCAGAAGCGATCTGCTTGATTTTCGAGCTGCGAATGGTGCCGTAACGCGCCGGGTCTTCGCCGCCTTCACCGGAGTTGGAGCGACCGCCCGCCTCGTTCATGGCCTGGGCCAGCGCTTCGTGCGCCTCGGGAGAGAGCGCACCCAGCGACATACCGGCGCTGTCAAAGCGCGGAATCAGCGCCTCAATGGGCTCGACCTCTTCCAGCGGCACCGGCGACTCAGAAGGCTTGAGCGTCAGCAGGTCACGAATGGTGGCCACTGGGCGCTCGTTGACCAGTTGGGCAAACTTCTTCCACTTGGCGTAGCTGCCTTCTTGCACAGCGGCTTGCAGCGATTTCACTACGTCCGGGTTGTAGGCGTGGTACTCGTGGCCATGCACGTATTTGAGCATGCCGCCTTGAGAGATCCCTTTGCGGGGAATCCATGCATCCTTAGCCAGCAGCTCTTGCTGGAGCTGAAGCTCGGCAAAGCCGGTGCCCTGAATACGCGAAGCCATGCCCACAAAGCAGGTGTTCATGACTTCATCCGACAGGCCTACCGCTTCAAACAGCATCGAGCCACGGTAGGACGCCAGCGTTGAGATGCCCATTTTCGAGAGAATCTTGAACAACCCTTTCTGCAGGCCTTTGCGGTAGTTCTCGCGGGCATCCGCCGGGTTGCCGGTCAGCTCGCCAGTGCGATGCATATCCGCCATGACCTGGTAGGCCAGCCACGGGAAGACAGCGGTTGCACCAACGCCGAACAGCACGGCCATCTGGTGTGCATCCCGGGCGTAGCCGGTTTCCACCACGATGTTAGCGTTCGGACGCAGCGCTAAACGGCCCAGGTGGGAGTGCACCGCGCCTACCGCAAGCGCCGCCTGAATAGGCAGTTGCCCTTTAGGCAGCTCGGCATCGGTCAGTACCAGAATGACTTTCCCCGCCCTTACCTGCGCTTCGGCTTCTTTACACAGCGCTTGGATCGCCTGCTGCAAGCTGGTCTGCTCTGGGTCGTAACCCAGCGGCAGAATATGGCTAGTAAACGCCGGATCTTCCTGGTTCACCAGCGCAGTAAATTTACGCGGCGACAGCACAGGGGTTGTCAGAATCAAGCGGTGGGCATGCTCAGGCGTCGCCTGGAAGACGTTCAGCTCGGCACCACAGCAGGTTTCCAACGACATCACGATCGCTTCACGCAGCGGGTCGATCGGCGGGTTGGTGACCTGAGCAAATTTCTGACGGAAGTAATCGGTGAGCAGACGCGGACGGCTCGACAGTACCGCCATGGGCGTATCGTCCCCCATGGAGCCCACCGCTTCCTGGCCACTTTCCGCCAGCGGGCGCAGCACTTGGTCACGCTCTTCAAACGTCACCTGGAACATCTTCTGCTGCACGTTCAGCGCGTCGGTATCCATGGTTTGGAAACGCGCCAGCTCGGTCAGCGCCGACTCCAGATAGTTCGCTTCCTGCTTCAGCCAGCGCTTGTAGGGGTAAGCGGACTTGAGGCGATCATCGATATCCTGGGTGTGTAGCACCTCACCGGTTTGGGTGTCCACGGCCAACATTTGACCAGGGCCCACGCGGCCTTTTGCCACCACGTCTTCCGGCTTGTAGCCGTAAGTGCCAATTTCAGACGCCAGGGTGATGTAGCCGTTCTTGGTAATCACCCAGCGCGCCGGGCGCAGGCCGTTACGGTCCAGCATACACACCGCTTGGCGACCGTCGGTCATCACCACGCCTGCGGGGCCGTCCCACGGCTCCATGTGCATGGAGTTGTACTCGTAGAACGCGCGCAGCTCGGCGTCCATGGTCTCGACGTTTTGCCAAGCGGGCGGCACCATCATGCGTACGGCACGGTGCAGTTCCATGCCGCCGGTCAGCAGCACTTCCAGCATGTTGTCCATACTGGAGGAGTCAGAACCGGTGGTGTTGACGATTTCGTCTAGTTTGGCGATGTCCGGCAGGCGTTCGTTAACGAAGTTCGCTTTACGCGAGTTCGCCCAGCCACGGTTGGCTTCAATGGTGTTGATTTCACCGTTATGCGCGAGCAGGCGGAACGGCTGCGCCAGCGGCCAGCGCGGCGCCGTGTTGGTCGAGAAGCGCTGGTGGAAAACGCAGATGGCGGTTTCCAGACGTGGGTCGTTGAGGTCTTTGTAGAACGCCGGTAAATCTTCCGGCATCACCAAGCCTTTATAGGAGACCACTTCGGTGGAGAGCGACGCCACGTAGAAGTCTTCGTCGCTGCGCAGCGCCTGTTCGGCGTAGCGGCGGCCCATGAAGAGATCAACGTCGAAGTTTTCGCTGCTGCCGGGGGCGACGAACAGCTGTTCAATGCGCGGTAGGCAATCTAGCGCCATAGGGCCACAGACACTCGAGTCGGTAGGCACAACACGCCAGCCCAGTACGTCCAAACCACGCGCGCTTAGCTCGGCGGCCAGGGTCTCTTTTGCCTTGGAGGCACGCGCGTCGTCGTTCGGCAGGAAAACCGAGCCCACCGCAAAGCGCTCGCCTAGCCCCACATCGAGCGCTTCTTTTGCAGCAGCACGCATGAACTGCGCGGGCATCTTCAGCAGCAGGCCACAACCGTCGCCGGTTTTGCCATCTGCCGCGATACCACCGCGGTGGGTCATGCAAGTCAGTGATTCAATAGCCGTTTTCAGCAAGTCGTGGCTGACCTGCCCTTCCATATGGGCAATAAGGCCAAAGCCGCAGTTATCGCGAAACTCGCCTGGCTGGTGAAGACCTCTATTCATGGGCGTGCCTCTAGTCAGCGTATTTTGTAAGCAGCGTTTTTATGGTATTATTGCGGGTTTTTCTTTTTTTATGGATCTTGTTACCCGCCCAAAATAGGGTATTTTCCGTATCCGCTGCTGCAAGAAAATGGTCGCTCAGCATAGCGATTTGCCACTGCGTAGCGCAATCGCCCGGCGCGCGCCAATCATCAAAAACCCTCGCCAAATCCCGTATTTGCATTACCGTTCAACAAAAAAATAGTTACACTTCAATGGCTTGCAAATAAAAGAAACGATATTTTAACGGCATAATCGAACCGTTAGACTTTAGTCTAATTACAAGCCAAAACCCCATGCCGATAGCGCATAAGGCATACGGATTCCATTATCCACCCGCTAATCTCAAGCAAGTACGTATAAAAAAACCCGCCGTTAAAAGGCGGGTTTCAGAGTAGATAGTGGGTTAGCCAACGACGCCTTGGCCGCGAGGGTAATTATCTAATAGGTGGCGAAGCGTTTCGGCAGGCGTTGAATCGCTGACACAGGCGTCTCCCAAGTCGTTCAGTAGCACCAGACGCAAGCGCGCATCCACGTTCTTTTTATCCAGCCGCATGCGCGCCAAGAAGTCATCAGACGACATTCCCGTTGGCGCGACCAGCGGCAGGCCAGCGCTTTCAATCACCATTTTGGTACGTTCAAGCGCCTCATGGCTAATCCACCCAAGCTGGTGGGAGAGTGTCGCTGCCATGGCTATACCTGCCCCCACCGCTTCACCGTGAAGCCAATTGCCATAGCCTTGATGCGCCTCAATGGCGTGGCCAAACGTGTGGCCAAGGTTCAACAGCGCCCGCACGCCCTGCTCGGTTTCATCTTCCGCCACAATATCGGCTTTGATTTGACAGCTTTTGGCAATGGCCTCTGCCACCACGGCTGGCTCAACGCGGCGCAGCGCCGTCATGTTCTGCTCAAGCCAAGCGAGGAAGGCAGCATCGCGAATAAAACCGTACTTCACTACCTCGGCAAGCCCCGCTGAGAGCTCCCGAGCGGGCAGCGTGGTGAGAGTAGCAATATCCACCACCACGGCTTTGGGCTGCCAAAACGCACCAATCATGTTCTTACCCAGCGGATGGTTCACACCGGTTTTGCCACCCACCGAGGAGTCCACCTGGGAAAGCAGCGTGGTGGGCACTTGAATAAAGGCCACCCCGCGCTGATAGGAAGCAGCGGCATAGCCCACCATATCGCCAATCACACCGCCGCCAAGGGCAATGAGTGTGCAGCGGCGGTTAAAGCCGGCTTCCAGCAGCGCATCCCAAATGCGTCCTACCTGCTCGATGGTTTTGTACTGCTCGCCATCTGGCAGCACCACGGCACGCACGTCTAAATGCTCGGGTAAGCTAGAACGCAGCGTGTCTAAGTAGTGCGGCGCCACGGTTTCATTGGTGACGATCATGACTTGGCTACCGGCCAGATAGGGCACAAAACTGTCTGAGCGATTTAATAGCCCAACGCCAATATGGATGGGGTAGCTGCGCTCACCCAGTTCAACGGTTAGCGTACGGTCATGGGCTAGCTCTGTCATTGAGATACCTTTTTATGCGGGGCGCTGGCGGTTTCTAACGGATCAATCAGGCGATGCACGCGGCGTAAAATTTCATTCACCACGGCACGGGGGCTACGGCGATCCGTACGTACCGTAATGTCGGAAGTAGCACGATAGAGCGGATCACGGGCGGCGAACATATCGTTGAGCACCTGTTCGCGATTCGCGCACTGCAGCAACGGGCGGTTGCGATCTTTGGCGGTGCGTTTTAGCTGCTGCTCGACAGTGGTCATCAAGTACACCACTGTACCGCGATCGCGCAGCGCTCGGCGGTTCTCTTCTCGCAGCACCGCGCCACCGCCGGTGGCGACCACGACATCCGTGAGCTGGGTGAGCTCGTCAATCATCTGAATTTCACGCTGACGAAAGCCTTGCTCACCCTCCACGTCAAAAATCCAGGGTATATCGGCACCGCAGCGGTCTTGTATGGCGTGATCGCTATCGTAAAACGGGCGCGATAGTTCTCCCGCCAATAAGCGGCCTATCGTGCTTTTACCAGCCCCCATAGGGCCTATTAAGAAAAGATTGGGTAAATCCTGCATCAGCGAACCGCCAAACCATCATCAAGTAATCGTGGAGTGATAAAGACTAATAACTCTACCTTTTCATTGCTCTCTTCGGTATAGCGAAACAGCCTGCCCAGTATAGGAAGATCGCCCAGCAGCGGTGTTTTCGCTATTTGGCTCAGCTGTTCAGTGGTCAAAATACCGCCTAACACCACCGTCTGGCCATTATCGACCAGCACCTGGGTCTCGATTTGGTTGGTATCAATGGGCGGCTCGCCGCCGAACTCGCTCTCACGGAAGCTGTCGTTCTTGATTACCAAATCCATAATGATGCGGTTATCCGGGGTAATTTGAGGTGTTACCTCAAGGGAGAGCTCTGCCTCTTTAAACTCGGTATCTGGGTTGCCCTGGGCATCGACACTCTGGAATGCCCGCTCCTCCCCTTGGCGGATCGTTGCGGTGCGCTGGTTGGCGGTAATCACCCGAGGCTGGGAGATCGTCTGGCTTTTGCCTTCGCTTTCAAGGGCGCGCAACTCAAGGTCGAGCAGAATATCCCCTGAGAGATAGCCAAAGCTGAAGCCCGTATCAGCCGCTGCCGTTGAGCCTAAGTCCACCGCCAGGCCACCTTGGGCACGGTTGATGCCGTTGGGGTTGATGTCACGACGAGTGAAGTTGCCGTTGTCTTCCTCTAAGAAGCCTCGAGTGCTATCGACTCCCCAATTTACTCCTAGCTCTCGGGAAGCGGTATCACGGGCAATCACGATGCGCGCTTCGATCTGTACCTGACGCACCGCCACATCCAGCCGGTCCAGCGTCCGCATAATATCGCGCACCTGTTCGGCCGTGTCTTGAATGAGCAGTGTGTTGGTACGCTGGTCAACGCTAACGCGGCCACGCTCAGTGAGCAGCCCAAAACCGTCACCACCACGCAACAGCTGTGCTAAATCTTCGGCCCGTGCGTACTTTATCTCGATGAACTCAGTCACCAACGGTGCCAAGGTTTGCTGCTGGCTACGGGCCTCAATCTCCTGGCGCTCAATCTCGGCCAGCTCACTGGCCGGTGCTACTACAATCACATTGCCCTGTTCACGGCTAGAGAGCCCTTGGCTTTGCAAAATCAGCGCCAGCGCCTGGTCCCAGGGCACATCGTTGAGGTTGAGCGTTACTCGCCCAGTAACACTATCACTGGCGACTAGGTTCAAGCCGGTAAACTCAGCCAGCGTCGCCAGCACGGCTCGCACCTCAATATCTTGGAAATTGAGGCTCAGACGGTCGCCGGTGAAGCTTTCTCCCTGCTGCGCGCGGTCCTGCTGAGAGGCTTGGCTCACCGGCTGTACTTCCACGGTGAGTGTTCGCCCGCTTTGCGATGAAATCATCGCGTAGGGGCCGTTAGTTTGCAGCTCAAGCAGGGTTTCCCGCTGGCCAGTGCGGGGGGTTATGCGGGTAATGGGGGTAGCAAAGTCGGTCACATCGTAAATTTGATTCAAGGAATCAGGAATATCTACGTCGCGAAGCTCAGCAATAACGCGGCCCTCGCTCCCTTCCCGCACTTGCGTCACTACCCCTTCACGATCAAAAGAGACCAGCAAACGCCCTGCCCCATCAGCCCCCCGCTGGAAGTCGATATCCGTTACTTGCGGCCCCAGGGCAGTTTCCAACCCGCTACTCATACCTGCGGGCGAGTTGTCATTTGCAGCGCTAGTACTTTCAGGGCTTAGGGTGATGCGCAGCTGATCCCCTTCTATGCGAGAGGTGTAGTCCAGCGGCTCGCTCAGGTCGACCACTAGCCGTGTACGGCCATTGCCCTCCAGCGCGGTAATACGCTCCACACCTGCGCTGTCTACGTTAATGCGCCGCTGAGGCAAGCTGCTTTGGGTATCGGCTAGATCTAGTGCTAGACGCGGCGGAGTATTCAGCTGATAACCGCGAAGCTCGGCAACGCTGCCGCTAAATTGCAATACCAGCTCCACCTCGCCGCCACTGGTTGAACGCACATCAAGGTCCGTTAGCACTGAACCAAGGGCAAAGGTGGGCATCAGGGCTAACAATGACAGCGTAATTAGACGAAGCATGACGACCATAGCGTGTTATCCGATAACAAGTAAAAATACATAGGGCGCACCGTGCGATATGTGCTTAGCCTACTCATTCAGGGTGAGCGATGCCTGACGCTCCTGCCAACCCTGCAACTGATTAAAAATACGTTCGGTTATGCGTACTTCTTGCGGGCCAATCGCGGTGATATGCCCGTAGTTAGTGCCTAAATAGTTGCCTTCACGCACACTATAAACGCTGCCATCAGGGGCGCTAATCAACGCCACCTGCTTCCCACCCATGCGCAATGTGCCAACTAAACGCAGCGCCTCCAGCTGAAACTCCTCTAGCGGCTCGGGGGTGCGCTGCTGATCCGGGGCGAGTGCACTCTCCATCACTGCTACCGTGTCGTTGGCACGAATGCTTTCTGGTGCTAAGAAGGGGCTTCGCACCTCGCGGTAACGGTAATCTACCGGCTGATACTCAGGAATCGTCGGTATAATCACCGGTGGCTGCCCTGCCGGTGTACGACGAATCTCTTCCATCACGGTATCTAACTGGCTCAGGTTGGCATCGCCACAGCCCGCTAACAGAACCACCGCTCCAATGCTAAGTAGACGCTTCATGGGGCGGGCTCCTCCCCTTCCACTGCTTCTATATAGCTATAGGTACGTGCCAGCAGCGACATGCGCAGCGAGTCACCACTCTGCCCGGCAGGGGCTAGGGTTAAATCGTGCTGGGTCACAATACGCGCAAGCTGGCTGATATCTGCCACAAATTGCGCTAGTTCGTGATAGCCGCCGCGCACCTGAATATCCAGCGGATGCTCCACATAGTGAGTGTTACTCACGGTAGGCCTTAAACGGATAGCTTCAATGCTTAAATTGTTTTCCACCGCCGCATCGCTGATGCTGTCCAGTAGCGACGGAATCTCAGCGCTGGTAGGCAGCATGGCGCGCATGGTCGCCATTTGCTCCTCTAACTCCTCCAACTGCTCCCGCACTTCAGGCAAAAAGGCCGCTTCGGATACTTTGCTGCGATATTCGTTCAAAAGGCGCGCTTCTTGGCGTTGGGCCGCTTCTAGTTCGGCACGCTTGTCGCTTACCAACCACCAGCTCAAGCCGCCAACGGCAATGACAAAGGCCAGCACCCCACATAGCGCTTTTAATAGCGCAGGCCACTCTCCCGCCTCTTTTACATCCAGCCCCTGCCAATCTACATCTTGCAGCTGCCGCCACTCACTCCGCCAGCGTTCACGCCCCCAGATCATGGCGCTTCCTCCTCAGCGGCGGCTTCTTCTACGACAGACTGTACCACGTCAAACTGGAACACTCGGCTGGTACCATCTTCGCCACTGGCTACCTCAGAGAATTGTGGCACCCCTAACCCTGGCATGCTGGCGATTTGGCGCAGTTGATCCGATACCTGCCGCTCGCTGCCCGCCATGGCAGAAAAGCTAACCTGTTCACCATTGCGGGAGAGGCGCTGATACACCACGCCATCCACCACGCTGGCAGCAATATTATTGAACAACTGTACAGTGCCTATCCGCTCGGCTTGCAGGGTTTGAAACAGCGTTAGTTGCTCACCTAACCGGGCTGCGGTTGCTTGATAGCGCTGCACGTCGGCGATTTCGTTATTCAAGCGCTCAATGTGGTTCGTGATATACGCATTGCGCTGCTGCTGAGCCGATAACTGCTGCTGATAAATTTGCAAGACACCCAGCCCTAAACCAATACCCGCTAAGAACATCATCACGACTACCCCATAAAATCGGCGTGTACGCTTTTCACGGCGTGCTTCCCGCCAGGGCAGCAAATTGATCTTGATGCTCATAACCCAACCCTCATCGCCAAACCACCAGCGGTGAGCATGGCCGGTGCATCATTGGTTAGGCCTTCAATATTAAGGCGTTTATTCACACGCATACGTTGGAACGGGTTGGCAATCGTCACCGACATCCCGCTATCTTCAGCAATTCGCTCAGCAAGCCCAGGGATCACGCTAGAGCCCCCCGCCAGCACAATGTGCTGCACCTCATGCTGGCGACCAGCAGTGTAGTAGAGCTGCAGCGAGCGCCCTACCTGCTGTACCACGGTTTCTAAAAACGGATTCAGCACTTTCTCGTGATAGTCATCCGGCAGGCCGCCGCGCTTTTTGGCAAAGCCGGCCTCCTCATTACTCATGGCGTAGTGGTCACGAATCGCATCGGTCAGTTGGCGGCCGCCAAACACCGTATCGCGGCTGTAGACGATATGCCCGCCGCGCACCACGTGAAAGGCGTTCATATTGGCACCGATATCCACCAGCCCGACACAGGCGTTGGGGTCGTTCTCTACGCTGAGCTGACGGCGCAGCTCGGCCAGCGAGCGCTCCATGGCGAAGGTTTCCACATCCACCGCCGCAGGCTCAAGACCTGCGCGCTCTAAGGTTTCTGTGAGTTGTGAGACATCCTGCTGGCGGCACGCCACCAAAATCACCTGCTGCTGCTCTTCATCAAAGGGCGCGGGGCCTAGGCAATGGAAATCGAACGCTACCTCGCTGAACGGAAACGGAATATGCCGGTCAGACTCGGCAATGATGCGCTCCTCTATTTCATCTTCGCTAAGCGAAATGGGAAACTGGAGCGTTTTGGTAATCGCGGCGCTGGCCGGAACGGCCACGGCGGCTTTGCGCGTCGAGGGTTTGGCATGCTCAACGGCGCGACTAAGCACATTGGCGACATCGTTCATGTCACGAATACGGCGCTCGACTACCGCGCCTTCGCGAAGCGGGCGCACGGCGTAGCTCTCAACTTGGTAGTTGTCGTTGCACTGTTTAAGTTCAAGTAGCTTGACGGTGGCCGAGGTAATATCGACACCAATCAACCCTTTACTGGGTTTTAGTAAGCGCATGCTGACTCCGGCTCCGCCTGCCTATCGTGCGAGTTTCGAGGTTACATGATTTTGAGTTAAGGCACACGCCCATGCTCCTCGCTATATCAACACTGGTGGCCGCTGCCTCCCCTTCCTATAATGGCAGCCAATTGCGCGCTATGGCGGTTACACCACCATACCTACTCTTCTTTTCACGGGTGCCCACTGTTCATGACGTTTTTACGAACTCTTGTGTTGTCACTATTTTCGCTGGTTGTTGCGCTCTCAGGCGCGGTCATACTGGCGGTGATTGGTGCCGCTATCTACTTCTCGCCGGGACTGCCCGACGTTCGCCAACTGCAGGATTTTGAACTGCACACACCGCTGCGTATTTTCACCAACGACGGCAAACTGATTGGCGAATTCGGCGAAGAGCGCCGCATGGCGATCGACTTCGACGATATCCCACAGGATATGATTAATGCGCTGATTGCGGCAGAAGATGCCAGCTATTTTGACCACGCAGGCGTAGACCCACGCGGCTTAGCCCGTGCAGCGGTGGAGCTAGTGCAGAGCGGCGGCACCATTCAGTCGGGCGGCTCGACCATTACCATGCAGGTCGCGCGTAACTACATGCTGACCCTGGACCAGACCTTCACACGTAAAATCCGCGAGATTCTGCTAGCCCTGCAGATGGAGCAGATCCTCGATAAAGAGGAGATTTTTGAGCTTTACGTCAACAAAATCTTCCTGGGTAACCGCGCCTACGGCATTGCTGCCGCCGCCGAGACTTACTACGACAAGCCGCTTGCCGAGCTGAGCCTGGCCGAAACCGCCATGATTGCTGGGCTACCCAAAGCGCCTTCTGCCTTTAACCCACTGGCGAACTCTGAGCGCTCGCTTATCCGTCGTAATTGGATTCTGTTCCGTATGCGCGAGCTTGGTTATATCGATAACGATATCTACCAAAATGCCGTGCAAGAGCCGGTCACCGCTCGCCGCCATTACACCCAAGCCGAAGTGGACGCGGCCTATGTGGCAGAGATGGCTCGCCAGTATGCCATTGAGCGCTTTGGCGATGACGCCTACACCGGCGGCTACCGTATTTACACTACTATTGATAGCGAGCTGCAGCCGTTTGCCCGCCAAGCACTGGCCAACGGCCTGATCGAGTACGACCTACGCCACGGCTGGCGCGGCGCCGAGCAAGAGGACATCGCGCCCAGCTTGGTAGAAGCTCAAGAGCAGACCAACACCCAAGGCTTGGAAGAGGAGCTATCTGAGTCGCCTGAGATTCGCCAAACTGCCCGTCAGGCAGCGCAACGTAGCCAAACAGAAGTCGAAGGCGTAGATGGCGATGTGAGCAACTGGCTTCAAGTACTGGAGCGCACGCCCAACTACGGTCTGCTACAGCCCGCGATTGTGGTAGAGAGCAGCGGCCGTGAAATGCAGGTATTAACCCGCGGCGGTGAGCTGCAAACCATTGCCTGGGATGGCCTAAGCTGGGCACAGCCCTACTTAGGCCCGCGTAGCCGTGGTGCCGAACCCAGCAGCGCCGACCAGATTGCCAAGCGTGGTGACCTGATTCGCGTAATGGAAACCGACGAAGGCACACTGCGCCTCTCCCAGCGCCCCGATGCAGAAGGCTCGCTGGTAGCCCAGGACCCACGCACTGGCGCCATCCTAGCGTTACAGGGCGGGTTTGATTTTAACGCCAGTAAATTCAACCGCGCTGTACAGGCACAGCGCCAGTCAGGATCGATCTTCAAACCGTTTATCTACCTCGCCGCGCTGCAAGATGGCGAAATGAACGCCGCCAGTGTGGTTAATGACGCGCCGGTGGTGCTGGACGACGGCAGCGATTCGCTGTGGCGCCCGGTGAACTCCAGCCGCGACTTCCAAGGGCCGATGCGCCTGCGTCCGGCCCTAGCCCGCTCGCGCAACCTCGTCACCATTCGCGTTCTGCAAACCATGGGGCTCGACCACACCATTCAGTACCTCGAAGGGTTTGGCTTTGCGCCTGAGCGCCTGCCCCGTGGCCTGTCACTGGCACTAGGCAGCGCCAGCCTCACGCCGATGGAAATGACCAACGCCTACGCGGTGATCGCCAATGGTGGCTTCCAAGTCGCCCCTTGGTTTATTGAGCGCGTCACCCGTGACGATGACAACGAGATCATCGATGAAGCCACTCCCCAAGTCGCCTGCGTTAACTGTGCCGAAGGCCAGGAGACCGTCGAGATTGATGGCAAAAGCTACCCAGTGGCGCCCCGCGTTGCCGACGCCGCCGCGGTGTACATCCTGCGTGACATGCTGCGCGACGTCATCACATCGGGCACGGGCCGGGCAGCGCTGAGTCTTAATCGTGAGGATATCGTCGGTAAAACCGGTACGACCAACAGCCAGCGGGACGCTTGGTTTGCCGGTTTCAACAGCAATCTCGTGACAACGGTGTGGGTCGGTAAAGACAGCAACGACACCATTGCCGAGTACGGCGCGAATGCAGCACTACCGATTTGGATCGACTTCATGGGTGATGCGCTGGAAGGTACGCCCTCTGCGCTACCAGAGCGTCCTGACACTATCGTCACTGCTCGGGTGGATCCGAATACCGGCCGTCGCCTGCACGATGACCAGTCAGGCGGTATCTCGGAGCTGTTCCACCAGGATCACCTGCCAGACTTCCAGACCCGCCGTATTAGCCAAGAGCTTGAAGAGGCCAGCGGTTCACAAGGCTCGGGCACCGCAGAGTCGATCTTCTAATTCGCTAACCACCGGCTAGCCTACGGGCTAGCTACTCAAGCAAAAGCCCGGAAACCTAAGTTTCCGGGCTTTTTTATAGGACGCCTTTTATCATCACGCTAACCGGATCAACCAGTGACCGGCGTAGCCTCACGCTTACTGGCCTGCCAGTTGGCGGCAATGATCACAATCATCACCACGACACCAGCAATTTCTGTCCAGAGGTTCGGGTAGAACACCCCAAAAATGGCCCCACCAATGGCTAAGCGCGGCAGCCAGGACATACGCGTAAACAGGTAGCCCTCAAGGGATGCAGCAAACGCACAGAGCGCGAGCAGTGCAATGACCGCGTTCCAGGCCACCACCAGCACCGGACCACCAATAATGATCTCTGGGTTGAAGACCATAAACAGCGGAATCAGATAGAGCCCTTTGGCAAACTTCCAAGCCTGGAAGCCCGTCTCCATGGGTTTACTGCCCGCAATCGCAGCCCCCGCAAACCCTGCCAAGGCAATCGGTGGCGTCACATTCGAGTCCTGGGAGTACCAGAACACCACCAAGTGAGCGATCAACAACGGCACGCCAAACTCAGCCGTGAGCGCCGGGCCAACCAGTACGATCAGGACGATGTAGCTCGCGGTCACTGGCAGGCCCATCCCCAGAATCAGGCTCGCCAATAGCACCATCAACAGCGCCAGCACTAGGTTACCGCCGGAGAACGCCAGCATCATGGAGGAGAATTTCAGACCCAGGCCGGTCAGGCCCACCACCCCAACGATAATGCCCGCCACCGCACAGGCCATAGAGACCGCCACCGCATTGCGCGCGCCAAGCTCCAAGCCTTGTACTAGCTTCACTAGCCCCGCCCATATCACCGACTTGGTACGCTCAACGGTCACTGGCTGGCCTTGCTTAGGTGCCACAAAGAAGTACCACAGCGCGTAGCGCATCACCGCCACTATCACCATGGTCACCACGGCGTAATAGCCCACCCGCATGGGCGACATGCTCATGGCCAGTAGCCACACCAGCACCGCCAGCGGTAGCAGGAAGTGCCAGCCATCTTTCATGACCTGACGCATTTGCGGCAGCTCGCTTTTGGCCATGCCCTGCATGCCTTGCTTCAAGGCAATGATGTGCACGAACAGGTACACCGTCGCAAAGTACATAATCGCCGGCAAAATACTGATTTTGACGATTTCCAGGTACGGCGTATTGGTGTATTCCGCTATCAAAAACGCGCCAGCGCCCATCAGCGGCGGCATAATTTGCCCGCCGGTAGAGGCTGCCGCTTCAATGCCACCCGCCTGTTTAGGCTGATAGCCCAACTTTTTCATCAGGGGAATGGTAAAAGCGCCGGTGGTCACCACGTTAGCAATGGCGCTACCAGAAATAGACCCCATGCCCGCCGATGCCAACACAGCGGCTTTGGCGGGGCCACCACGCTGGCGACCAGTGGCGGCATACGCCATATCAATAAAGAACTTACCTGCGCCGGTGCTTTCCAGAAACGCGCCAAACAGCACGAAGATAAAGATATAAGTGGCAGCAACCCCCAGCGGCAGGCCAAAGATGCCCTCTTGGCCCAGGTAAAGCTGGCCCGCTACGCGGTCAAGGCTATACCCACGGTGCTCCATGATCCCGGGCATCCATTCGCCCAGCCAAGGCAGCTCACCCCGAGGGCCAGCAAAAGCATAGATAATGGCTAATAAGCCAATCACCGTCATACCGAAGCCCACTGCACGGCGGCTGGCTTCCAGCACGGTCACCGTGGCAATGCAGGCGACGAGTATATCGGTCTCGTTCCAGAACCCGGCGCGGCTGAATATCGCATCGAGGTTGAATACCAAATAACCGCCAGTAATCAACGCCCCAGCAAAAAAGATCAGATCAATCCCCCACCCCAATACACCGCGTTTACGGTTGGGCCCAAAAGCAGGGAACATTAAAAATGCCAACAGCATAATCAGCGCCAAGTGAATACTGCGCTGGTAAAACAAGCCCAACGGCTGGATACCCGCCGAATAGAGTTGGAATAACGACAGTCCCACCGCCACGATGGTGATACACCATAAAACGAAGCGGGGTTGAATCGCATTACCGCCCGGCATGATAACCGGTGGTGGCGTGGATTCGTTCATGAAGTCCTCGGAAGCGTTAGCTAACTTAGGGGGTTAATACCCACTTAATTTTTATGAAACCGTAATGAGATAAGCGCTGAGTGATAAAAAATAGCGGTTGATGCTTAGGATGCAGACAGCTCAATAGTGACGCGTTGCCCGGCAGCGCGCTCACTCAAACTTACCGTGGTGTGCTCGTTAGACGGCCATACCACGCGATGATTAACCGCCGTTGACCCCACCCGCAGCACATAGCGGTTGTTGGCAACCGGCTCGTTAATCGCGTTGATCCAGTACCCGCCCTCACCGTCGGACACCTGCTCGCCGCGTCCATAGATATGCCCAAGCCCTGCGGCAAAATCCGGTTGATGACTACGCTCTAACTGCATCGTGCCGTCTACGTTGCGGTAACAATCCAACACCGTGAAATGCTCCACAGAGTGCTGCCACTGGATGCACCAGCGGCTGCCTTCAGGCGCGGCTGCATCCACTAGCGTTTCGCCCTGATCGGTCACGATCGTTAAGCGCATAGACGCAGCCGCCGAAGCGGGGGTAACCCCCGCTTCGGCGTACAAACCACTTATCAACAAGAGCGCCATCAGTCTTCGTTGCCACTGCATGGCCGTGCTCCTTGATCAATTACGGACGCAGACGGTCCGGAATCTCGGCGCCGACTTCTTCAAAGTAGCGAATCGCGCCCGGATGCAGCGGCACCGGCGTAGAGTTCATGGTGAACTCAATGGTGGTGTCGTTGGCGGCCGGGTGAACCGCGATCAGCTCATCGGTGTTTTCAAACAGCAGTTGGGTCAGTTGGTAGGCCAGCTCTTCATCCATATCAGAGTTGACGACGAGTACGTTGGGAATACCAATGGTCTGAACCGCTTCGTCCATACCGTCGTACATGCCTGCGGCCAGCTCGTAAGGAGCAAATACCGCTTCAGCTTCCTGGGCGTTAGCAATCTCTTCATCCGTCAGGCTAATCAGGCGAATATCGCGAGTGGCTGCCAGGTTCAGGATAGAGCTGGTGGGCGGGCCTACGCTCCAGAAACCGGCGTCGATGTCGCCATCACGAATCGCATCGGCGGTTTCGTTGAAGTTCAGGCGCTGGGGGGTGAAGTCTTCATAGTTAACCCCGTTCGCTTCCAGCAGGGCGCGAGCGTTAAGCTCGGTACCGCTACCCGGCGCGCCAACAGACACACGCTTACCGGCTAGGTCCGCAATGCTCTGAATGTCAGACTCAGCCAGGGTGACCAGCTGCACAGCATTGGGATACACAGACGCCAGCGCGCGGGTGTTCTCAATCTGGCGGCCATCGAAATCGCCGGTACCGGTGTACGCCTGATAGACCGTATCGGCCAGCGCCAGCGCCATATCGGCATCGCCGCGCATGATCAGGCCCATGTTCTCAACAGACGCACCGGTTACTTCGGCCGTGGCCTGAGCACCTTCGATGTGGTTGTTGATCATTTCCGCAAAGCCGCCGCCGATAGGGTAATACACCCCGCCGGTGCCGCCGGTGGCAATTGAGAGCTGCTGCGCGCTGGCCGGCAGTGCGACGGCTAACATGGATGCTGCTACGGTATATTTTAGAGTTCGCATGAGCGTTTCCTCCGTCCTACTTGGACTTATAGGTATGGTTGACGTAAAGGAGGTGTGAAGCCCCAGCCCCGAGTCGCCGTGAACGGCTGCCCGGGGCGGTGCACAGAAGTTAGCACGGCTGGTGCGTGAGATGCTAATGCAGCAAACCGCTTTCACCCTATTTCAACAGTGCTTTAACGTGCTCCACAATATGAGCACCAATCGGCAGCGCCGAGGTCGCCGCAGGCGACGGGGCATTGCCCACGTTCACCGTACGCTTCGTATTCACAAACAGAAAATCATCCACCAGCTTACCGTCATTGGAGACCGCCTGAGCGCGTACCCCCGCAGGATAAGGCGTTAAATCCTGAAGGGTTAAGCTGGGGCAGTACTTACGCACCAAATCAAGATATCCGCGCTTATAAAGCGAGTTTTTCATCTCACACAGCCCGGGTTTAAGGTGTTTACCCAGCACTTTCAAAATACCGGGATGCGTGAACATCTGCCCCATATCGCTTAACGACATGTCTTGCTTGCGGTAGCCCTCACGCTTCAGCGCTAGCACCGCGTTAGGGCCAACGGTCACCGTGCCATCGATCATGCGCGTTAAGTGAACGCCCAAGAACGGCATGGCGGGGTCAGGAATCGGGTAAATCAGGTGGTTGACGATCCGGTTGTGGCGCTCGGGTAGCAGGTAATACTCCCCACGGAACGGGCAGATCGTAAAGCCAGGGTCTTTGCCCAGCATACGAATGACTCGATCCGCCATCAGGCCAGAACAAGAGACCAAATAGCGGCCTGTGAATGTTTCCTGCTGAGTTGTCACCACCACTTCGTCAGCACGCTCTTCAAGGCCGGTCACACAGTGGTTAAAGCGGATCTCACCACCCAAGCGTTTGAATTCCGCCGCCATGGCGCGGGTCACCTCGGCGTAGTTCACGATGCCGCTGGAGGGCACGAAAATGCCCGCCACGCCGGTGATATTAGGCTCGCGCTCCTTGAGCGCGTCGGCTTCCAGCCACTCACGCTCCAGCCCGTTGGCGGCGGTGCGCTCCCACAATGCCTCCATGCGCTGCTTCTCAAGCACATTAGTGGCTACCAGCAGTTTGCCGCAAATGTCGTAGCGCACATCGTGCTGGTCGCAGAACTCACGCGTGGCGCGGTTGCCTTCTAGGCAAAACTTCGCTTTCAGGCTACCCGGCGTGTAGTACACCCCCGCGTGAATCACCCCGCTGTTGTGGCCAGTTTGGTGCTGGGCCGCCCCCGACTCTTTCTCAACCACCAGCAGGCGCTTATCCGGGTAGGCCTGCTGCAGTTGCATAGCGGTAGAAAAGCCTAAAATACCGCCGCCCACAATGATGAAATCCCACATGAATGTCGTTACCTGTGCCAAATTTTCAAAATTTATTGATAATAGCCGTTAATTCACGTTGATCGCTACGTCCCTACATTGGTCTAACACGTTGGTCTAAGGAGTTCTTATGGAGCACGATGCGCCGCGCCAAAACCTCGCGATTAGCGCCTATCACGCGCTTAAGCACGACATCATTCGCGGCCGCTACGCGCCTGAAGAGAAGCTCTTAATGAGCCGCTTAAAAGAGTACTACGGAGTGAGCACGGGGCCGCTGCGCGAAGCGCTTTCTCAACTGGTGGCCGACCGTTTAGTGGTAGCGATTAGCCAGCGCGGCTATCGGGTGGCGGCGATGTCGCTGGCCGAGCTGAACGATATCTACGATGCCCGCGCCCAGTTAGAAGGGCTAATTTTGCGCTTAGCGATTGAGCGCGGCGATGACGATTGGGAAGCCAGCGTGCTGGCTACCGCCCACCGCTTAGCCAAGGTAACCGAGGTTAGCTCCCCCGATGAGCTGCTGGATGGCTGGGATTTACGCCATAAAGCATTTCACACCGCCATCGCCAGTGGCTGTAACTCGCCGCACCTGCTGCAAATGCGCGACACCCTGTTTGATCAGGTAGAGCGCTACCGCCACTTATGGCTGCAAGAGACCGTCATGTCGCCTCAAGCCCTTGAAACCAAACGCCAAGAGCATGCCGCCCTGGTCGACGTGATTCTGGCGCGAAATGCTGAGCAAGCCGCCAACCTGATGCGTGACCACCTAATGACGCCGGTGCCGATCATTACTCGGGTACTTCAAGCCCGTGGCATCCATTAAATTCTGCGTTTTAAAAAAATGTAGATATTTTTAAATAACGGCGATACATTGGGCTCAACAAGATCACTTTTCGGAGTTCACGCTATGACACGCTTTAACTGGGACGACCCGCTACTGCTGGAAAGCCAGCTCACCGACGAAGAGCGCCAGATCCGCGATGCGGCTCACGACTACTGCCAGGAAAACCTGCAGCCACGCGTGCTCAGCGCCTTCCGTGAAGAGCGTTTTGATCGCGACATCATGTCGGAGATGGGTGAGTTAGGCCTGCTAGGCGCGACAGTTTCCCCGGAGTACGGCGGTGCAGGCGTGAACCACGTTGCCTACGGCCTGATTGCCCGCGAAGTAGAACGTGTCGATTCCGGCTACCGTTCTGCCATGAGCGTGCAGTCGTCGCTGGTGATGTACCCCATTGAAGCCTACGGCTCGGAAGAGCAGAAGCATAAGTACCTGCCCAAACTTGCCAGCGGCGAGATGGTCGGCTGCTTTGGCCTGACCGAACCCGACCACGGCTCCGACCCGGGCTCCATGATCACCCGCGCGGAAAAAGTCGATGGCGGCTACCGCCTGACCGGCGCGAAAATGTGGATCACCAACAGCCCGATTGCCGATATTGCCGTGGTATGGGCGAAATCTGCCGCCCACGATAATCAGATCAAAGGCTTTATTGTTGAGCGCGGCACCGAAGGCTTCTCTACCCCGAAAATCGAAGGCAAAGTGTCACTGCGTGCCTCTATCACCGGCGAGATCGTGCTGGACAACGCCTTCGTTCCCGAAGAGAACCTGCTGCCCAACGTTAGCGGCCTGAAAGGCCCCTTCGGCTGCTTGAACAAAGCGCGCTACGGCATTGCCTGGGGCGTGATGGGCACCGCTGAATTCTGCTGGCACGCCGCCCGCCAGTACACCCTGGACCGCAAGCAGTTTGGCCGCCCGCTCGCCGCCAACCAGCTCATCCAGAAGAAGCTGGCCGATATGCAGACAGAGATCACCCTGGGCCTTCAAGCCGCCCTGCAGGTGGGTCGCCTGATGGACAGCGGCAACTGGGCACCGGAAATGATCTCGCTGATCAAGCGCAACAACTGCGGTAAAGCGCTGGATATCGCCCGCGTTTCCCGCGACATGCACGGCGGTAACGGCGTGTCTGACGAGTATGGCGTCATTCGTCACATGGTGAACCTGGAGTCCGTGAATACCTATGAAGGTACCCACGATGTGCACGCCCTGATCCTGGGCCGCGCGCAAACCGGCATTCAGTCCTTCTTCTAATCCATACCGACTAACGCATACCAACGAATCGATCACCAGCAACGAGGCACCCAATGAGCACAGCCGCAAAGCCCCTGGCAGGCATCAAAGTCCTCGATATCTCTCGGGTACTGGCAGGCCCCTGGTGCGGGCAGATGCTGGCCGACATGGGTGCCGAGGTGATCAAGATTGAGCGCCCCCAAAGCGGCGATGACACGCGCCATTGGGGGCCTCCTTGGCTCTCCGGCAGCACAGAATCGGCGTACTACCTTTGCGCCAATCGAGGTAAGCGCTCGGTGACGGTAGATATGGCCAAGCCCGAAGGCCAAGCGCTGATTAAACAGCTTGCCGCTCAGTCGGATGTGGTGCTGGAGAACTTCAAAGTCGGCGGGCTAAAGAAGTACGGCCTGGATTACGCCAGTTTAAAGGCGCTAAACCCCGGCATTATCTACTGCTCGATTACCGGCTTTGGCCAGGAAAGCCCCTACGCCCACCGGGCGGGCTACGACTTTATGATTCAGGCCATGGGCGGCATTATGAGCCTGACCGGCAAGCCGGACAGTGAACCCGGCGGTGGCCCGGTCAAAAGCGGCGTGGCGTTTACCGATATCTTTACCGGTTTGTATGCCGCCAACGCAGTGCTGGCAGCGCTCTACCAGCGCCGCGACACCGGCGAAGGCTGCCACATTGATTTGGCTCTGATGGATGTTCAGGTAGGCGTGTTGGCGAACCAGGCGCTTAACTATTTGACCTCCGGTCAGGTGCCTCAGCGGTTAGGCAACGCCCATCCTAATATTGTGCCCTACCAAGCGTTTGCCACGGCGGATGGCCATATGATTGTGGCGGTGGGCAACGACGAGCAGTTCAAGCGCTTCTGCCAAGTGATCGATCAGCCGCAGTTGGCGCAAGATGAACGCTTTGCCACCAACGGTAGCCGTGTACAGCATCGCGAGACACTAGTGCCGGTATTAGAACTCGCCCTAGCATCACAGCCTACCGATACGTGGCTCTCGGCATTTGAAGCGGTAGGCGTGCCCTGCGGGCCGATTAATACCCTAGATCGCGTCTTTGACGACCCCCACGTGAAAGCTCGCGGCCTGAAGCAGACGCTGCCCCATCGCCAAGCAGGGGAAGTGCACTTAGTGGCCAACCCGATTCGTATTAACGGCGAATCCATCAGTGCCCAAACCGCACCGCCCACGCTAGGCGAACACACCGACAGCGTGCTGGATGCCATCGGCATCACCGACGAGCAACGAATAGCACTGCGCCAAGCGGGTATTATTTAAACCCTCCTATTTTTTGTAGCACCCTTTTTAAACGCCCAGACGGGCGTTTTTTTACGGCTGCAAACAGCCTGCTTAAACAGCGCCCTATTTTGTACAAAATCTATACACAAATTCTCCAAAGCGCTAGACTGCTACTACCTTCAAACGTGAAATTTGTTTAGAAAACAATAACGTACTCACACTTTTTCATTAAACAGTGCAATATAACTCCGCCAAACAAGCGAACGAACACTTCAGGAGACATTATGGGTAACTGCGCACGGGTGAACGGGACGTGTAAACGCTGTGAAGGAGAGCTCCCCTTTGAGTTCACGATGGCGTTTCAACCCATTGTGGATGTTGCGCAGGCCCGTGTAGTCACCCATGAGGCGCTAGTGAGGGGAGTAAATGGCGAGTCTGCCTGGTGTGTGATTTCCCAAGTAACAGACGACCTGCTCTACCGTTTTGATCAAGCCTGCCGCGTAAAAGCGATTGAGCTTGCCAGCGGACTGGGCATGGAGAGTGATCTGTCGATCAACTTTCTGCCCAATGCGGTTTACGAACCGGAAGCGTGCATTCAAGCGACGCTCGAAGTCTCTCAGCGGGTGGGCTGGCCGACGGACAAGCTTATTTTTGAGATTACCGAAACCGAGCGGGTTCGCGATCGACAGCACCTGTGCAATATCATCGACGCTTACCGCACCATGGGCTTTAAAACCGCCCTCGACGACTTTGGTAACGGCTACGCTAACCTGGATCTCCTCACCGATCTCGCCCCCGATAAGTTGAAAATCGACCGAGAATTGGTCATGAACTGCGACCACGACACCCGCCGCCAAGCTCTGATAAATGCCATTATTCTGCTCGCCGCCGAACTCGACATGATGCTGATTGCCGAAGGGGTAGAAACTCGCGCCGAAGCCCTATGGCTTGCCCGTGCGGGCATTACCCGGCAGCAAGGCTTTTTCTACGCCAAGCCCGCCATTGGCGCATTGGGCACTGAATTAACGCCACTGTTGGAAGCGTTACGCAAGGAAGCCCAACTAAGCTCGGAGAGCTGAATGACAGATATGAATACAGATCATCTTTACCAACTGGTAAACCGTTCCAAGCGCAATACAGAAAACGTGATCAAGACAGCGCCTTTGGGGATCTGTATTACCGACCCTCACGGGCATTTTGAGATGGTCAACCCTGCCTACTGCCAATTCTACGGCTATCAGGAAGAGGATCTGATTGGCCAACACTTTACCCTGGTAGTGCCAGAAGCGTATCGCCCCCAGATGCGCCAGCTGCATGATGAGTTTATCCAAGGTGATGAAACCCGGGAGCTGCGCCAAGAGTGGGAAGTGCGCTGTAAAAACGGCGAAACTCGCACCATTTTAGCCGAAGCGGCCCGCATTGAAGGTGACGACGGTGCCTCTCGCAAGGTCACCTTTATTGTTGATATCACTGACCGCAAACGGCTTGAAGAGCGCTTAAAGCAGGCATCGCGTGTTACATTGAAACGTCGAGTACTCGAATGCTTGATCGCGCGGATAAAGCGATGTATCAGGCGAAACAGGCAGGGCGCAATCGAATTGTCATCGCATCGTCATCAGTGTGATCAACGCTATTGCGCACTATGCTAGAGCAACACCCTATCCTTTAAGGAGCTGAGTCATGAGCAATGCCGAGCTAAACGAACTAAAGCAGAAATACGTCGCGGCGGGCGCTGCAAGCCCCGCCACCGCTTTTGCGGACCGCGCCGAAAACGCTGAGATCTGGGACGCCGACGGCAACCGCTTTATCGACTTCGCTGGCGGTATCGGCGTCTTGAACGTGGGGCATCGTCACCCCAAAGTCGTGGCCGCTGTGAAAGCCCAGTTGGATAAGGTGATGCACACCTGCCAAACGGTTATGCCCTACGAGGGCTACGTTAAAGTGGCCGAGAAGCTGAGCCACATCGTCCCTGTACGTGGTCACGCCAAAGTCATGCTGGCAAACTCCGGTGCTGAAGCGCTGGAAAACGCGGTGAAGATCGCCCGCGCCGCTACCGGTCGCTCTAATGTCATCTGTTTCGATGGCGGCTACCACGGCCGTACTTTCTATACCATGGCAATGAACGGCAAGGTCGCGCCCTACCAAACCGATTTCGGCCCAATGCCGGGCACTGTATTCCGCGCCCCCTACCCGGTGCCTTACCACGGCGTCAGCGAAGACGAAGCGATTCGCGGCCTGAAAATGACGCTGAAAACTGACGCCAACCCGAAAGACACAGCGGCGATCATTCTTGAACCAGTACTGGGTGAAGGTGGTTTCTACCCCGCGCCGACCAGCTTCCTGAAGAAGATTCGCGAAATTTGCGATGAGCACGGCATGCTGATGATCATCGACGAAGTGCAGTCCGGCTTTGGCCGTACCGGCAAGATGTTTGCCATTGAGCACAGCGGCGTCGAGCCGGACATGATGACCATGGCCAAGAGTATGGCCGACGGTATGCCGATCTCTGCCATCGTGGGCACCGACAAAGTGATGGACGCCTCTGGCCCGAACTCCCTGGGCGGTACCTACACCGGTAGCCCCACTGCCTGCGCAGCCGCGCTGGCGGTGATGGAAGTCTTCGAAGAGGAAAATATCCTTGAGAAGAGCCAGGCGCTGGGCGACAAACTGGCAGCGCGCTTTAACGAGTGGCAAGGCAAGTTTGATTGCATCGATCACGTGCGCAACATGGGCGCAATGGCAGCATTTGAGCTGGTCAACAACAAAACCGACCGCACGCCAAACCCAGAACTGGCGGCAGCGCTGTGCAAGAAAGCCCGCGAAGAGGGCCTTATCCTGCTCTCGTGCGGTATGTACGGCAACACCATCCGCTTCCTGATGCCGGTCACCATTGAAGATAGCGTGCTGAACGAAGGCCTGGATATCATCGAATCCTGTCTGGAATCGCTGATCTAAGCGCTCTGCACCACCCACAACGCCGCCCCATGGGGCGGCGTTGTCGTTTTTACACATCATATTTTGTCAGTTGAACAGGGGCGCCTGCTGGTTCAACTGTCTGATCTGATAAAGATCATGCGTGTAAGCATCCCATCTAAATATCAGAGTATTCAGGAGCACCACGCCCCAAATGGCCGCTAGAATCATCACCGGCTGGTTAACCCACGCTAAAACCGACACGTCTACTGAGTAGTGAATGGTATACACACTCATCGCCGCCAGTAGCTGAACCAACCCACAGTTTGCGATCACCGCCAGGATGAACGCACTCCTGACGTTGATAGACGGCAAGCGCGTCTTGAACAACCGCAGATGACGCACGCGAACACCGCCCTCTCCTGCCTGATGCGACGAAGGACGAGTGAGTTTTCTCTGACGGCGCAGAAGCGGCAGCCCATAGGCCTCTCGCCCCTCCTGAGAGAACGCAATGCGAAGGGCGTCTATGTTAAATCCACGCCCAAAGATGCGCGTTGCTGCCTCTTCAAAGCGTGACGCATCGGCTTCATCCGACGACGTTTCCTGAGCAGCTGTGAGCGTATCCAGCTGCCTACTTTTATTACCCGAAAGCTTCGCAACGTTAGGCGTATTGATATTAAAGTGCATTTGGTAAATCTGGTACCAAGCGGCTGTTACGCCCACGAATATCATCAAGAAAATTAGCACGGTTATCATTTATCTATCCTCATTCCTACTTATCCTCACATCTACTTAGCCTCACACTCACACCCACTTAGCCTCCCTCTTACTGACGGGTCGATCCCAAAAACCGCGTTTCGATGTTAGAGGAGATCGAAGGCTCATCTAACGCAACAATGTGCAGCACCACCGGGTGGCTCGGCTGGGTCAACGCTGACGCGTCAGCATTAAGCGCCACGCGTAACTGCCTCGTTTCATTAGCGGCCAAGACGAATGTATCAGCTCCTTGTAAACGCAGGCCGGGCAAACCGGTGGCAGATAGCGCGTATTGGTGCTCCTTCGTATCTTGATTGCGCAGCGTCACAGTGTAGTAGTTAATAATGCGCCCCTCGGCCGTGCTTTCAAACAGCGTCTGACGATCTCGGGCGACCTCTACATCCATAGGCACCCGGGCGTTCAAGAAACCGATCAACAAAACCACCATAGAAAACAGTGCCGCCATATAAGCCAACAGCTGAGGTCGCCAAAACCGCGTAGGTTTGCCCTCTAGCGCGCGCTCGGTGGTGTAGCGAATCAGGCCCAGCGGCTTATCGATACGCGCCATCACGCTATCGCAGGCATCGATACACGCCGCGCAGCCAATACACTCATACTGCAGGCCATCACGAATATCGATCCCCGTGGGGCACACCTGAACGCACAGTTCGCAATCAATACAGTCCCCAGCAGCCGCTTCCGCGACCTCTTTGCGATGACCACGGCGGGGCTCACCACGGGCGGCATCGTAAGAAACAATCAGCGTATGGCTATCAAACATGGCCGACTGAAAGCGTGCATAGGGGCACATGTGCAGACACACCTGATGGCGCAACCAGCCAGCGTTCAGATAGGTAAACAGAGTAAAAAAACCGATCCAAAAAAGCGCCCAAGGGTGCGCCTCTAGGCTGAATAGATCCCTTACGAGCCCACCCACCGGCGTAAAATATCCCACGAAGGTGACGCCCGTTACCAACGCAATCAGTAGCCAAGCGGTATGTTTAGCGCCTTTTCGCCATAACGACCCCAGCGTGTTAGATGCGTTGTCGCGGCGTATCCGACGGTGTCTTGGCCCCTCCAGGCGGTGCTCAAACCAAATAAACAGAAACGTCCAGACACTCTGCGGGCAGCTATAGCCGCACCACACTCGCCCCGCCGCCACCGTGATCAAGAATAATCCAAACGCACACAGCACCAGAATCCAAGTCAGCAAGATAAAGTCTTGAGGGTAAAACGTCGCTGCAAAAAGGTGAAACTCCTGGGCAGAGAGGTCAAACCACACCATGGGGCGGTCACCCCACTGAAGCCATGGCAAGCCCACATAGAGCGCTATCAGCAGCCAGTTGGAATAACGCCTTATGCGCTGAAAAAAGCCCTGTATCTCTCGCACATAGATATGCCCAGACGTGGATGGCGAGCGACCCGTAGTTTTCGCCTGAGGCGAATGGTGTTCAACGGCTGCATCGCTGGTTAGGTCTTGCAGTGGAATGCGTTGCGTCATACCGATATCCAGAAAAGGGGGGAGTGGCGATCTATACGGTCGAGGGGCATCACCGAATGAACCGCTACTATGCTCTCCCAGCCAACCACTAAAACAGATGCAGTTTTAGAGAAAAAAGCCGTATCAGTTTTGATATGCTTTTGATTGAGAGTATCGATTCTGTTGATCCCACTAAGCACCCGCGCCAAGCACCAGCGAGTTTATTCCATGAAACGCTATGAACAGTTTGCCGACGAAATAGCCACGCTGATTCGCCAGGGCGTACTGGGCCCTGGCGAGCGCATACCGTCCGTGCGCCAGGCGAGCCGCCATCACGGCATTAGCCCGTCGACAGTGTTTCAGGCCTACTACTTACTGGAAAACCAGGGGCTTATCAGCGCTCGAGCGCGCTCGGGCTACTTTGTTCGTGAACATGCACGGCGCCTGATCAACGAACCCCGCGTCACGCTACAACCCACCGACCCAGCGGAGGTGCAGGTCAGCGAGCTGGTGTTTTCGGTGCTGGACTCACTGCAGGATGACCAAACGGTACCCTTTGGCTCAGCTTTCCCTAGCCCTGAGCTGTTTCCACTCTCTCGCTTAAGTATCAGCATGACACGTGGCTTGCGGGCGCTTTCGCCCCAACAGGTAGTGGCTGATATGACCACCGGACATACCGACCTGTGTCGGCAGATTGCTCTGCGCTACATGCTGGGTGGCATTCAGCTGCCGATGGACGAACTGGTGATTACCAATGGTGCAATGGAGGCGCTCAATCTAGCCCTACAGTGCGTGACTCAGCCAGGGGACTTGGTAGCGATTGAGTCACCTGCTTTTTATGCCAGCCTACAAGTGTTGGAGCGGCTCAAACTGCGTGCGGTGGAAATTCCGGTTCACCCTCGGGAAGGGGTTGACCTAGACGTGCTGGCAGAGCGATTAGCGACGCTGCCCATCAAAGCCTGCTGGTTTATGAGCCACCTGCAGAACCCCATCGGCGCCAGCCTAAGCAACGAGCGCAAACAGGTGCTTTACCAGTTATTAAAGCAGCACCAAGTGCCCATGCTAGAGGATGACGTGTATGCCGAGCTCTATTTTGGCAGCACGCCGCCCGCCCCCGTTAAGGCCTTTGATGATGAGGGCTTAGTGATTCACTGCAGCTCTTTCTCGAAGTGCTTGGCACCCGGCTATCGGGTGGGCTGGGTAGCGGGCGGCCGTTATGCCCAAGAGATCTCGCGGCTAAAGCTGATGACCACCATTTCCCCCTCCATCCCCGCCCAGGCCGCCATTGCTGACTATTTACAACACGGTGGCTACGACCGCCATTTGCGCAAGCTTCGCCATGCCTTAGAAGCTCAACAAACCAGTATGCTGGCGGCGGCAGATCGCTACTTCCCAGCGCATACGCGCATCACCCGACCTGCGGGCGGTTATTTCCTTTGGGTGGAGTTTCCCGAACACGTGGATTCGCTGCAGCTATTTCGCACAGCGCTCGACCATGGCGTTAGCCTCGCGCCAGGCCCCATTTTCTCCGCGACCCAACAGTTTCGCCACTGCATTCGCTTAAGCTATGGCCACCCCTGGACCCAACGCAGCGAACGAGGGATGGAAACGCTGGGCACGTTATTGAGCCTTTTTTAGCGCTATGAAGAACATCACGCGCGCGATGGCGTTATTTACCGAGGCCGCCGATCACCTTCTAAAAAGTTAGCCGTAAACACGGCTTTGCCGTGGGTCTCGAACGACCATTTCATCACGTCGCTCAGTGCTGCCATTACCTCATCGAACTCGCCAAATACCTGGGTGCTCATTCGGTTGGGATGAACCTCCAGACCTGTAGCCTCTAAACGTTTGACCACCTCTTTCACCACGGGCTTGAAATCATCGGCCAGCGGGTAGTAGCTCAGCTGTACGGAAAGGTACATATCGTCTCCTTAATCGCTTCTATGGCTGCATCACCTCTAAGGCTACGCTGTTTGAAACTGCTGCCACGCGGCCAAGATCGCTGAGCGCGTCTCTTCCGGGTGTTCCATCGGGAACATGTGCGTGCCGGGCACCGTACTCACCGGCAGCCCGCGACGAGCGATGCGCTTGAGCCGTGAAGGCGTCATCAAGTGCGACTGCTGCCCCGCCACCAGTTGAACGGGTACGCCTACGCGCTGCGGCAGGTTAGAGAGGTGATCTGGCAGGTGGCGGAAAATTTCCAGCTCGATGCGCGGGTCGAAGGTCAGCTCGGCGCTACCGTCATCTAAAAGCCGCGTGCCTGCTTCAATGTAGTCGTTGAGTGCCTCGGGGGTAAAGCGACGAAACAGCCCCCGCCGCCGCAGCGAGGTCACCATGGCCTCACGGCTGGGCCACACCGTGCGCCGCCCCTTGGTTTTACCCGCGGGGGTGATACGGTCCATGAACCCAAACCGCTTGGCCGCTTTCATGGCCCAGGCGTCTGGCCCCAGCATCAGCGGCGGGTCGAGCATGATCACACCGCGAAAACGCTCCGGCTGCTTATCCGCAGCCATGGCCATCAGCGTGCCGCCCAGCGAATGCCCCACGCCCAGCAACGGCTCGTCAGTATCGGGGAGGTAGCTAAGCAGCTCCTCTACCAAGTTGCCCCAGTTGTGGTTCACCGGGTAGTCCGGGTGGTGGCCTAGCCGATCTAGCGGGTGTAAATCGAACGATTCTGCCAGCGGGTCTAACAGGCTGCGGTAGCTCAAACCGGGAAAGCCGTTGGCATGGGCAAACACTAAGCGGGGGCGTTGGGTGGCATCGGCAGGCATGGCAGGCTCGCAGTTAGGCTAACGGGAAGAAGCGCTATCTATCATACGTCTGTTTTAACGCGAGCCTGAGTACCCGTCAATCCACCCAAGGATTAACCTGCTAATTAAAACAGCGAGAGCTGCTGGACTGCCGTCTCTTCCGCCAACCGATACCCCACCCCCAGCAGGCGCACGGGACGCTCACCTCTGGACCAGCCCACGTTCAGCAAGGTTTCGAACTGCTCCAAGTTGGGTGCGGGGTCGGCGTGTTCGACGGTGGTTTGGGTGAAGTCGTTGAACTTGACCTTCACCATTACGCCGCGCACGGCGGGGGCCGGGTCTAGGCGAGCGTAGCGGCGCTCTAAATCGCCAATCAGCTCGGGGAGCTGACGACGGCAGGCTTCCAAGGTGGGTAAGTCTTGAGAGTAGGTTTGCTCGGTGCTGATCGACTTGCGCTCGCGGTGGGTTTTGACCGGGCGCTCATCGCGCCCGTGGCTAAGTTCGTGTAGCCGATGACCAAAGCGGCCAAAGCGGTCCACCAGCTCGGTCAACGGCCGGGCGCGCAGATCCGCGCCGGTCTGAATGCCCAGCTCCGCCAATTTTTCAGCGGTACGCGGCCCCACCCCGTGGATTTTTTTCACCGGCAGTTGCTGCACGAAGGCGTCGATATCGTCTGGCGTGATGACAAACAGCCCATCGGGCTTGCGCCAGTCGCTGGCGATCTTGGCGAGAAACTTGTTGGGTGCCACACCCGCCGAGACGGTAATGCCCACTTCCTGCTTCACCCGATGGCGAATGGCTTCGGCCATACGGGTGGCGCTGCCGTGGTGAAGCGTGACCTCCGAGACGTCCAGAAAGGCTTCGTCCAGCGAGAGCGGCTCGATCAGTTCGGTGACATCGCGGTAGATGGCAAACACCTGGCGGGCAACATCTTTGTACTTCGCCATATCGCCACGAATCACCGTGAGGTGGGGACAGCGTTTGAGCGCCTGAGCCATGGGCATCGCGGAGTGAATGCCGAACTTGCGCGCCGGGTAGTTACAGGTGGCCACCACCCCGCGCTGCTCCACACTGCCGCCAATGGCAATAGGGATATCGGTTAACGCGGGGTTATCGCGCATTTCTACCGCCGCATAGAAGCAGTCACAGTCGCAGTGGATAATTTTGCGCACAGGCCGACCTTGCCTCCGCCATTAACTGTAAAAAAGCACAGTTTATCACAGGGTGTGCCGCCGTCACGTACCACAAAAGGTGCGCAATACCTGTTCGCTTTCCGTGGCCGGGACGGCCAAGCGGCGCGCTTCTGCGGATTCATCAAAGGGCTGCGTGACCGCCGCGAGCAGCGTGTGGAAAGGCGCGAAATCACCTTCTACCGCCGCATCGATGACCTCTTGAATGCGGTGGTTGCGGGGAATCACCACCGGGTTGGCGCGGCGCATGGCCTCCAGACGCTCACTCTGCTGGCTCGCTTGCTGGGCGTTTTCCCAGTCGGCCAGCCAAGCGGTCAGGCCAGCGGGCTGCGTGGTCAGCGCCAGCAGCGCCTCTTTTTGGGAGTGGGCTGACGTGTCCGCGCTCAAGGCTTGGGCACCCAGCGTTTTGGCATAGTGCGTCAACGCGTCGAACGTCGCGGTCATGTCCATGCGGCCTTGATGCATCTGGATCTCTAGCGCTTCCATCAGCGCCACGGCGCGATCGCTTTCCGGGGCAAGGCCCAGCTTGTCGGCATGCAGGCGGCGCTGTTCGGCGCCAAAACGAGCGGTAAAGCCGCGTAGCACCTCGGTGGCCTGCTCTACCACGGCGTCGCCCTCTGCGCGCATCAGCGGCAATAGGGTTTCGGCAAAACGGGCCAGGTTCCACTGGGCAATGCCCGGCTGGTTGTCAAAGGCGTAGCGCCCGCCCTGGTCAATGGAGCTATACACCTTCTGCGGGTCGAACTGCTCCATAAACGCGCAGGGGCCGTAATCGATGGTTTCACCGGCAATGCTGCAGTTGTCGGTGTTCATCACGCCGTGAATGAAGCCCAAGCTCATCCAACGCGCCACTAGCGCCGCTTGGCGGGCGGTCACCGCCTCCAACAGCGCCAGGTACGGATCGTCAGCATTGGCCGCCTCTGGGTAGTGGCGGGCAATCACATGGTCGGCCAGCGCTTTTAGCGCGTCTTCATCGCGGCGAACGGCGGCAAACTGGAACGTGCCTACACGAATATGGCTGCTGGCTACACGGGTCAGCACGGCTCCCGGCTCGGCCATTTGGCGCACCACGCGCTCGCCCGTAGAGACGGCCGCCAGGGCGCGGGTGGTGGGTACGCCCACGGCGGCCATGAACTCGCTCACCAAGTATTCGCGAAGCACCGGGCCAAGGGGCGAACGACCATCGCCACCCCGAGAAAACGGCGTGCGGCCGCTGCCTTTTAGCTGCACATCTCGGCGCTCACCCTGCTGGTCCACCACTTCGCCCAATAGCAGCGCGCGACCATCGCCAAGCTGGGGTACGAAGTTACCGAACTGGTGCCCGGCGTAGCCCAGCGCTCTAGGCTGGGCCCCTGGCGGTAGCTGGTTACCGCTGAACCATTGGGCCAGCGTGGCATCGTCGGGCCGCGTTTGCATGCCTAGCGCCACGGCCAAGGCATCGTTAAACGCGATCAGGCTGGGCTGCGCCACGGGCGTAGGCTGGCAAGCCACCCATAAAGGCTCTGGCAGCGTGGCAAACTGGTGTTCAAAGGTCAGCACGGGCAACTCCGCTTTTCAGTTTATCGTCTAGGAATACCCTAGCAGTTTACTCAAGTAATTGGCGATAGCCTGTCGCAGAGAGCCTCTTAACCAATATGAAATTGCTCGCTTCGATAGTAACCCGCCGGTATCCAAAACACGTTAGCCCTTTTTCAGACGCCCAACCGCATATTCCAGCACCGGCGTTAGCGGCGCGCGCCACTGGTGGGTCAAGAACCCATCGGCGCGGGTCACGCCCAGCGAGAGCGACGCCACGGGCAGACCCATGGCGTGGGCATCCCGGCAGAAGCGGTAGCCGGAATAGACCATCAACGACGTGCCCACTGCCAACACCGCATCGGCTTGCTGCAGCGCCGCCTGGGCTGCCAGCCGACGCGCCGGGGGCACCACATCGCCGTAGTAGACCACCTGCGGTTTGAGGATGCCTCGGCAGCGCGGGCAGTCCAATACGTTAAAGGTGGAGAAATCGGTTTCCAGATCCGCATCGCCATCCGGCGCGTGGCGGGCATCCAACGCGGCAAAGGCTGGGTTCATACGCGCCATTTCGCTGTGCATGGCGTGACGCATTATTTGATAGCCGCAGGCCATACAGGCCACCACGTCCGCCCTGCCGTGAAGATCGATCACCTTTTTCGAGCCCGCCCGCTGGTGCAGGCGGTCCACGTTTTGCGTGACCAGCAAATCCACATGACCCATGGCCTCCAGCTCTGCCAACGCCCGATGTGCCCCGCTCACCTGGGCTTCGCGCATGGCTTTGAAGCCGACCAGCGCCCGCGCCCAGTAGCGCTGACGAACGGCGAAGGAGCTCATAAAATCACCGTGCTGCACCGGCGGCGGGCGCTTCCACTGGCCATCGGCATCGCGGTAATCGGGAATCCCGCTGTCGGTACTCACCCCCGCCCCGGTAATCACCCAGAGTTTGGGGTAGCGTTTGATGAACGCGGCCAGGGCTTCCCCGGCCACCTGGCTGCTCTCGCGTTTTTGTGTACTTTCCACGGCCTGCGTCAATGGATCACCCTAGGCAATACTGCGACAAGTCAACGATACTGTATGACAATATAAGCACATGCAATGTGCCCTCGATAGCGGAGTAAGGAGCCTCTCATGCAGTGGGATCACGAGATTATTATTGTCGGTGGCGGCATGGTGGGCGCGGCCCTCGCGGCAAGGCTAGGTCAGGCGGGCATTTCCGTAGGGCTCGTCGAGCGCGGCAGCGCCCCGAAACCCGCCAGCGGCGACTACGACCTGCGTATTTCATCGCTGAACGCCCGTTCGCTCGCGTTCGTGAAAGCCAGCGGCGCGATACTGCCCGGCGAGCGCTGCTGCCCGTTCCGACATATCGATGTGGCGAATCAGGACGGCACCGGCCACTCCGTGTTCTCCGCCGAAGAGAGCGGCATGAACGACTTCGGTATTTTTATCGAAAACCGCGCTTTGCAGTACGCCCTGTGGCAACGCTTGGAAGAACTGCCCAGCGTGACCTGCTATACCCAGTGCGCTCCGCTGAGCACCATGGCGGCCACCACCGCCCGCATGCTAGAGCTGGATAACGGCAAAACCCTAAGTGCCCGGCTGATTGTGGGGGCCGACGGCGCGCGCTCTACGCTACGCGAGCTGGCAGGCATTGGCGTGACCAGCCACGACTACCACCAGCGGGCGATGATCATTAACGTCGAGACCGAGCTGCCCCAGCAGGACGTTAGCTGGCAGTGTTTTACCCCCAAAGGGCCGATTGCCATGCTGCCGCTGCCCGGCCAGCGCGCCTCGCTGGTGTGGTACGACAGCAATGAAGCCACCAAAGCCCGCGAACAGCTCTCCGACAACGCGCTCCAGCACGCCATCGAAACCACCTTCCCCCAACGCCTGGGCAAGCTCACCCGTATTGTGGCGAGGGCCAGCTTCCCCATTAAGCGCCAGCACGCCAAGCGCTACATCGGCAAACGCCTCGCACTGATTGGCGATGCCGCCCACGTAGTGCACCCGCTGGCCGGGCAAGGGTTGAACATCGGCCTACACGACGCCGACACCCTGGCCGAGCTGATCATCAAAGGCCGCGACCCCGGCGACCACATCAGCCTGCACCGCTTCGAATGCCAGCGCCGCCTCGCCAACCAAGCGATGATCGCGGCCACCGACAGCTTCCACCACCTGTTCACCGGCGCAAAACCGCTGCGCCAACTGGGCGATCTCAGCCTGCATTTGGCCGAGCGCGTGCCTTTTGCCAAGCGTATGATGATGCAGCAAGCCAATGGGTTAAATCCGTTCAGAATGTTTTAGGGGTACTTGATGTCTTCAGAGTCAGCTAATTTGGCAGCGTTAGAACGGTTTTTCGAGAAGTTGGCACTACTGCCCAAGCCGGAACCCCCTACCCCCAATTTGTTCTCCGTTGCAGGCCCTGGCCAGCATGAAAACCGCTTATCAGACTTAATGGCCTTCTTCATGGGCGGCCACCCCGGGGCGCCTCGCTGGTTAGCCAAGGCGTTGCTACACGCACTCGTGCGTAAAGGCCACTTCGATGACGAACACCTACAGCAAGTCGACTGGGAAGCAGTTACCACTGAGCGAGAAGCAGGGAGTTGGAGCGTCGAAAGCGCATCGACGAAGCGTTTGGATCTAGTGGTGTCGGGAAACGACTTCGTCGTAGGTATCGAGCATAAAGTATGGGCTTCGGCGGAGCATAACCCGTTTGATGCCTACGACAGCTTGCTGAACAGCTATGCGGTTAAAGCTTACCGATGCGTTTTATGTCCGGATGACTCCAAGGAAAGCGTTTGGGTTCCCGCTAAAGAGGCAGGCTGGCCGACACTATCCTACTCGGAACTATTAGCCTCGGCTTATGCGCTGTATGGGCAAGATGTAGCGCCCGCTGATCAGACGAAATGGCAAATTTTTTATCAGGAATTGCTGCAGCACCTCACCTCTATTGCCCAGCCCACGGAAGAGAAGACCATGACGAAAAAGGAACTAGAGTTTTCGTTAAAGCATTTTCATGACTTATACGAAGCATCTCAGCGCCTGGAACAACTCGACCAAGAGTTGATGGCGGAAGGAAAAAGCCACATCGCTGCTGCGTTGCAGATAGCGGTCACTGATATCAACACCAAGAATAAACCGGATATTTGGAATGAGCAGACGAGAGTATGGCGTTTTTTTCCAAGTGCTTGGAGTAAGGCTGGTGCCTCTCAAATATGCCTTGTTTATTACCCTTCATCGGAATCGGAAGGCGATGAAAGTATAGGTTTCGAGATTCGAGCATATCTGGAAAATCAGAAAAGCAGTGGCCCTTGGCTGCAAGAAATTGAACAGTCATTTCTGAGAGTAACGCCTATCACCAAACAGCCGGACTGCACTTGGTACAGAGATGGTGGATACAAAGATGGCAATGGTCATGATACTTGGTACGAAGCCAAGGGCCGCTGGTTAGTGTTAAGTGCCTGGCCCTATGAATACACCAAGGCAGGTGCTATGAAGGCACTGGGTGATTTGGCGGCATGGGTGGATGAACACGCTTTTCAGACAGCAACGCTTCCCGCAGAGCAAGCCTAAGAGCCAGCTGACAACCATCGCTGTATTGCCTCTAATGACGCTTCGCTAGGCAGCGCATTGCAATAACCACGTGCTTCTTGCAGCCCCCATTTACCGCCTTGCGGGGCAAGCGCAATGGTTAGTACCTCAGGCGATTGCATGTGGTAAACGAATACTTGGCGGGCAGCGATTTGTGCCGCATAACTGATCTTACCCAGCAACAGTGGACACTCGTTTAAGCGATCATTCGGACTTCAAACGCCTCTGGGCTGATCATCCCTATAGCACTGTGCCGTCGTT
>NZ_JBITWC010000015.1:0-99444 GCF_044543515.1 Vreelandella lionensis
GCACAAAGAACGGGAAAATAGTGCCTAAATTTGCAATTTTTTATCAGCTCAAGTGAGCGTTGACGAATATCGGTAATTATTCAGACCTTCCCTAATAAACGACCGTTTATTAGTCACCATCTAAATACTCGCCAAAAATTCTCAACTTATTATTTTAACAAAAAGAAGCTTTCACAGCCATCAACAAAAAAATTCGGTACGTTTATAAACACATAAATAGCGAATCGCTATTGAGCTAGGCGATATCATTCAGATATGCCCAGCTTATGGCGCTTTGCAAGATAATGATACGTAGCTACCTTGCCTGCGAAAAGTGTACGCGAAATGGGTCATGTATATCGACCAGCTGACCTTAAAACCCATTGGATATAGAGGGTTTAGAGAAGCTCAAGGCCGCCATTATCCGCAGTGGTAATCATTGTTCAAATGAACGTAAATGGCTTATTTACCAGATAGTGACAAGGCGGCAATCTATTATTCATAGTGGATGACCTCTTAGAATCATTTAATTTACGTAAAAACTGATTAGTACAGAGATTTCTATCCACTATTTTAAGATCAACTTCATGAGAAAGACGTGATATATGTAGGATTGGCCTACTACCACATGAAATTAGGAAGCCAGAGCGCAATAGACGGGAACAGAATTAGCAGCAGGATTGCAAAGGCTTCTACTAACACGAACGGCAAGGCTCCATTGATGATATCTGCCAGCGAGATATTCGGAGCCACTCCTTTGATCACATAAAGATTCAGCCCTATAGGAGGAGTGATCACGGCCATTTCACAGGTAATGATCATTACCACTCCGAACCAGATCGGGCTAAAACCTAGTTGTTCGATGACCGGCAATACGATAGGTGTGGCGATCAAGATGATCGATACAATATCAAGAAACATGCCGATCACTAAGAGGAACAGCAGAATCATTAAGAAAATTGTCCAAGCAGGAACATCCATACCGCTGATCCACATCACCAATTCTTGTGGAATCATCAATCGGGTAATGACCCAGCCAAACAGCAAAGCAGCCGCGAGAATCAGTAAGATCATTCCACTGGTAACCGCTGTAGAACGGATGATGTCGAAGAAGGTCGGTAGTTCAAGCTGGCGATATAGGGCCGCTATCGCGAATGCACCGATGGCCCCTAGACCAGCTGCCTCTGTGGGTGTGGCCACGCCGAGATAGATGCTCCCAAGTACCAGAAGCACCAACACCATGGCTGCCCAAATATCCTTAAGCGCTTTGAAGCGCTGAGTCCAGGTCACTTGAACCTTGATCCGCGGCGCAGAGGCGGGATGGATAATCGCTAGAAGGCCAATATAGATCACCATTAATATGGCCACCATGATTCCGGGTATTATAGCCGCGATAAATAAGCGTCCAATGGATTGGTTGGCGATCTCACCGTAGAGAATGAAACCTATACTGGGAGGGATCAGTAGAGCTAAAGCACCGGCAGCGGCAACCGAGCCACCCGCTAGGCTTGGGGAGTAATTGCGCTTGATCATTTCGGGGATAGCGAAACGGCCAATAGTTGCGGCACCGGCAACGCTGACACCGCTCATGGCACCGAAGACGGCTGAACTGCCTACGCTAGCCATGGCGAGGCTCCCAGGTAGCCTATGGAGCCAGAGATAGAAAAGCGTAAAGAGCCTGCCTCCCAGGTTGGTTCTCGCTATGACCTCTCCCATGAGGATAAACAGGGGAATAGCGATCAGCGAATAACTAGTCATACCTCGATAGAGGATGGAAGGGATCGTCATAAGTGACGACGATCCGCCGATGAAGTACATGCCCAAGATGCTGGAGACACCTAGTGCAGCGAATACTGGCGCGCCGATAGCTAGCAAGAAGCCAAAAGCGCCTAATAACCAGAGGAATATAGAAGTGGAGTCCATCATGTTGTCCTTATTCTGTCTCTTTTGGAGAGATGGATAGCGCTGCTAGGAGCAACAGGATGCCCCCGAGGGGAATCAGGAGGTAGGGCACCCACATTGGAAAACTCAATAGCGAAGACGAGCGATAGCCTTTTTCCAGCGCTGTCATGACATTGACGCTACCCGCCCAAATCAGCACACCAGAAAATAGGATAATGGCCAATTTGCTAATCAAGTTTGCGGAAAGTTTGAGCGTTCGCGGTAACACGTTATAGAGCGCTTCCATTCGGACGTGCCGTCCCACTATTAATACCCAGCCAATCGACATCCAGGAGATTACTAGCAATAGGTACTGGCTGACCTCCAGGGCATGAATACTAGGGCTCCGAAACACATAGCGTGCCAAAACGGCATAGACGGTCAGCAGCATTAGTCCGACAAGGGCTAACTCGGCAATGACGATACCGCCCCTTCCCGATTGAAATCCCAGCTTCGATAAGAACTTTATTGAAAACTTCATAGTGGCCTCAATGAGAAAAGTGGGAAGTCCATTTCCCTCAGGCTGTTTAGCGCGTAGCTTCGATGAGTTCGATATACTTTTCTCCATTGGGAACGGATTCGACCCATTCATCAATGGAAGTCTGAGTACGTGAAGCCAGCTGAGCGATAGTCTCGTCATCAAGAGTGGTGACGGTCATGCCAAGTGTTTCATACTCTGCTACCGCACTGTCGATAAATTCGTTGACCATTTCGAACTGACGTTCGTCTCGAATAGCGGCGGCTTCTTCTAGGATCAATTGGATATTTTCTGGAAGGGCATTCCAGGTCTCAGCATTGACGGCCAAGATAGAAGTATCGATAGCGAAGTTGGCCAGGGTAAGGTGGTCAGTCACTTCGTAGAGGCTGCGGCCCATCCCGGTCAATAGAGGTCTAGGCGTGCCGTCGATTACGCCGCGCTCGAAGGAGAGATAGAGTTCCGACGAAGACATGGCGGTGGGCGCGGCTCCAAGTAGTTGCAATGCCCTTGCATCGGTCGCACCGGTGGTTGCCCAGGTCTTATCAGCGAAGTCATCCACGGAATCAATGGCAAAACCGTTCGTGTAGAACTCATACGGATCCCATGGGGCTACCCCCAGCACATGGGTATCATGCTGTTCCTCGAGTTCCTGGCGCATGCCCAAATCCAGCAGCCCTTGCTTCAGGGCGCGCCGCATGTGATTCACGTCATCAAAAATGAATGGCATGGTGAACAGCGTAAGTGCCTCGACCGTACCGCCAGGATAGGTGCCAGTCATGTTAGTGATGTCAATATCGCCTCGCGATAGGGCGGGCAGCTCTTCATAGGCGCCGAAAAGCTGCCCTGAGTGGAAGACATTGATCTTTACCGTACCTTCTGATTCTGTCTCAACATGCTCTATGAACGCCTCGATAGGTTCCCATACGTATTCGTATGCTGGAGGCAGGTAGGTGGAGAATGTTAGCTCAAAGGTTTCCTGCGCCTGTAGCTGCGCAGAGGAGAGCATAAACAGCATGCCGAAAACGGGGGTTACGGTACGTGTCGCAAATGTTGAGATATTCATAGTGTCACCTACTTAATTGTTAGTGATAGACATACGGCTCAGCTGCGATAGCGCCGTAGGTAGGTTGATGACTTCCGCGTACTTGTTTTGCATGTCAATGAGGTTGCTCGCGTGCTGTTGAGGCGAGCGATCGGCACAGGCCTCCTCGACCACGAACGGTGGGAATCCATGTTGTAGGGCATCGACGACCGAGGCTCGAATGCAGCCGCTGGTAGTACAGCCAGCGAGATAGAGGGTGTCGACTTTCATAGCGCTGAGGATTCCGGCGACCGGCGTACCAAAGAAGGCAGAGGCCTGTGTCTTTTCGATGACCAGATCGTCCTCGGTAGCCTCTATGGTAGGATCAAGTTCGCAGGCAGTAGATCCTCTCAGCAAGGTCGAAAGGGTGGGGCATTTTTGGCTCCATATGCCAGCATCGATGAGATTTGGAGCATAGCTGCAGACAGTGAATATAACGGGCCCATGAGGCCGAATCGCCCGAATCAGCTGATTGACGGCGGCAATCGACTTCGAGCAATCCGAGGCCAGAGGGCTAATTTCAGGTTCGGTAAAACCTCGCTGAAAGTCGACGATAAGCAGGGCGGGGCGTTGACCTATGGTAAGTGAACCACCAAAACCGCTTTTTATATTGGCAGTATCCGTCATGATGTTTTGTCCTTGTTAGCGTGTTTCTTCAATAATTTCGAGATACCGCTCACCATTTTCGACGCTGGCTGACCACTCTTTAATGACCGGTGCCGTGGCTTCACGAAGTTGAGCAATTGTCTTTTCAGGCAGCTGGTGTATTTCCACACCATTCTTCTCGTAGTATTCGATCGTACTGGAAATGAAGTCTTCCACCATTGCGTACTGTTCAGCATCGCGCTCAGCGGCCGCTTCACGGATGATTGTCTGAAGGTCCTCGGGCAGCCTACCCCAAGAATCACGGTTAATGGCCAGGATGGAGGTATCTATCAAGAAGGAGGTCAGTGTGATGTGGTTAACCACTTCATCAAGGCTGCGGCCAAGCCCGGTAATCAATGGACGAGGCGTAGCATCAACGACACCGCGATCAAAGGCGAGGTAGAGTTCCGAAGATGACATGCCTGTCGGGGACCCGCCTAGTAGCTGGATGGCTTTTGCATCGGTGGCCCCGGTGGTTGCCCATACTTTCTCGGAAAAATCTTCCTTCTCAGTAATCGGGTCTTGTCGGCTGTAGAGTTCGTATGGATCCAAGGGAGCCACCCCAAGAATCACGGTATCGTGGTCGTCTTCCAACTCGGAACGAAGACCGGCATCAAGCAAACCGGCTTCCATGGCTCTTTCCAGGTGAGAGATATCATCGAACATGAAAGGTAATGCAAAAATGCCAAGGCTGGGCACACTAGCGCTTGGGTAAGTACCCGTCATATTAGTAATATCGATGTCGCCTCTTGAAAGTGCTGAGAGTTCATCGTGTCCCTCAAAAAGCTGTGCGGAATGGAAAATATCGACCTTTAATCTACCGTCACTTCGCTCTTGTATCTTATTGACGAAGTTTTCCGCAGGTGTGTAGATATACTCATATGAAGGCGGTAGATAGGTAGAGAATATCAGTTCGTAAACTTCCTCAGATGCTTTCACATTGAACGAGAAAGCTCCCAGAGCCAGTGCTGTTACAGGGATACTAGAAATCGCTGCTAATTTATTCATTGTTATACCTACTGTTGTTGATTGTTAGCAATAACGTTCAATTTTAACTTTTTGGATTAGTTTTCAAGCCTTCGATATAGCTTATGCTAATGAATTTCATCCTTTTGCCTTGGACATGGTTGATTACTAAGAGAAGCAGGAAGCAAGTGGCGTAGTGTTAATTTAGTCATTATTAGTCCTCAACGCGTCGGGAAGCATGTTGTGATGTTGTGTGCTGTGGGAGGCCTTTGCCGTACCTCTCCCGAGAACCAAGTAAGCAAGTGGAATTAGCTTATTGGTGTGTAGATTGATAACGCTAAACCATAGGTGTGTATATTGGTCATTGATGAACCTGCCTTCTCCAATCGCGAAAGCAGCGCCGTCGATTTCCCTTTAAGGCGGTGGAGAAGCGCCGCTGGCGGCCTGAATAAAATGCTCCACCAGCACCCTTGCCGCCATAGAAAGCCGGTCTAAATCTCTGACATAAATACTCAGTTTGCGCCGCGCCCAGTCGTCTTGTATCGACAGCACATTCACATTGAGCCCATCCACGTACTGACGAATCGCCCCACGGGGCACCCACGCCCAGCCCTGCCTGGACCATCAAGCACAGCGCATCGTAGCTGGTCACCTGAATACGAATTCGCAGGGTTTTGTTAGCCATGCTGGCCGCCCGCATGATTTCTAAATTAATAGCGCTGGCGGTGTGCAGCCCTACATGGGGGTAGTCCAAACACTCGCGGAAAAACACCTTCTCCCGTTGCGCCAGCGGGTGCTGCTGTGGCACCACCAACACTAGGTCATCCACGTGGTAAGGGAACTCGATCAGGTCATAGCCGTGCAGCATCTGCGCGCACACGCCGATGTCGGCGTTATTGTTCATCACTTCGCGGGTAATGATCGGGCTGACCTTCTCTTCAAGCTGCACACCGATATCCGGGTGCAGCTCAAAAAAAGCGCGCATCTCCTGGGGTAGGTATTGGGTAATCGCCGACATATTGGCAAACACCCGTACAATGCCCCGCTGGCCGCTGGCGTAGTCGCGCATTTGCAGGTCGAGGTCTTCTAAATTGTGCAGCACGCCTCGAGAGAGATTTAGCAGCGCACTCCCCGCAGGCGTCAGTTCGATGCCTCGATTATTGCGCTTCAGCAACGGCGTATTGAAGTACGCCTCCAGCTCGCTGAGGCGTTTACTCACGGCCGAGGTGGCCATAAAAGAGGCATCGGCTGCCCCGGTAATAGTACCTAGCTCGGCCACTTTCACGAACAGCTTGAGAGAGGTCGGGTCGAGTTTCATGAGAGCTGCCGCGCCAAGTCGAGGAAGTCTTCTGCAACGAAATCAAAGCAGGGGTCGATACTTAAATCCGGCGTGGCATCTGGCCCAAACTCCAGCGGGCGCTTCACAAAGGCGGTGCGCATGCCTTCCCGGTGGGCAGCCTGTAAATCATCTTGATGAGCGGCCACCATCAGGATTTGCGAGGGGTTTAGGCTCAGGAGATTGGCCGCCATGTGGTACACCTCCGGGTCGCGCTTGTAGTGCCCAGCAAGCTCAGAGGAGAGCACGCAGTCCCAGGGCAGCCCGGCATGGCGAGCCATGTTCACCAGCAGCGAGACGTTACCGTTGGAGAGTGTCGCTAATATAAATCGCTGTTTTAACTGCAATAGGCCTTCCACGCTGTCAGGCCAGGGCGTTAAGCGGTGCCACACGCGGTTCAGGTGCGCTTTTTCATCCTCATCTAGCTGGTCGGCAATACCAAAGGCAATCAGCAGCTGGTCGAGGGTCATCCGGTGCAAGTCATCCAGCTTGGTCCAGGGCAGTTCCCCCTGGCGCACACGGTTCATCGCCGGGGCATAGCCTGCCCGCCACTCGTCGGCAAACCTTGCCCAATCGACGTTCAGCCCTTTGGCTTGGTTCAGCTGTTCGCCTTCGCGAATCACGCTGCTGCGCCAGTCCACTACCGTGCCAAACACATCAAAGGTGAGCGCTTTTATTTCGTGGGCAATGCCTGTTGTCATGGAGTCTCTCCTGTGGAGTCTGTGAGGGTTAGCAAGTGGTCGACCAAGTGGCGGGATACCACGGGCAGCGCCGCGTAGTGGCGCATACCAATCACCAGTTCGCGGGTGGCCCACTCGTCAGCGAGCGGGATCATGCGTAGTTTGAGGTCGTTAAGGTCGCGGTACAGCGTGCGCTGGGGCAGCACACCGATGCCCATACCGTAATGAATCATGCGGCAAATGGCGTCGAAACTACGCACTTGAATGCGCATGCGCAGGGTCCGGCCCGCTTGGCTTGCCTGCTCATGGAGCAGTGATTGCAGCGAGGCATCCTGCTGTAAACCGACAAAGTCGTACTCGGCCGCCTGATGCAAATAGAGCTTGTCATGCACCGCCAGCGGGTGATCTTGCGGCGTGACCAATACCAGCTGGTCGCGCCGGTAGGGGCGTACTTCTAAATCATCGGCAGCGACGTGGCTGGCAAAGATGCCGATATCTGCCACGCCATCGCGCACAGCGGTGATCGCTTCGCTGCTGGTGCGCTCCTGCAAATCGATTTTGATTTGCGGGTACTCGATGGCAAAGGCGCTTAAATCTTGCGGCAAAAACGCAATAATGGCCGAGGTATTGGAGTGAATGCGCACATGCCCTCGAACCCCTTCCCCATACTCACTGAGCTCCGCCTGTAACCGTGCCACGTCTTCCAGAATGCGCCGGGCATGGTGCAAAAAAGCGCGCCCCGCCGGAGTCAGCTCTACGCCTCGCGGCCGCCGATACAAAAGCTCGGTACCCACCAGCGTTTCTAAATCGCTCACCCGTTTGCTCACCGCTGCTAGCGCCAAATGCTCACGCTCGGCAGCCGCGGTTAAACGCCCTTCATCGGCAATCGCCACAAACAGTTTCAGCGTTACAAAATCAAATCGCAGCATCACGTTTACCACGTTGTTATTAAATGGGCCGCATTGGTCGCCGGTTGTAGGGTTCGTCGCTGGCGAACGCCTGGTTCCTGATTGCCTAATTGTGATGCTCAGCAGGCTCACAGATGCTTAACCGACAACAAGACATTAAGACTCGCTACTTCAGCACGCGCTTGGCTGCTAAGCGTTACCAGGAGCTTTTATTATGACCACCCGCCAGCTTCCCCTCGATGGCCTTAAAGTCGTAGAGCTTGGTCAACTGATTGCCGGCCCCTTTGCCACCAAACTACTGGGTGAATTTGGTGCCGACGTGATTAAGGTGGAGCCACCCGGAGCCGGTGATCCGCTTCGCAAATGGCGTATTCTCGAAGAGGGCACCTCGCTGTGGTGGCATGTACAAAGTCGCACAAAACGCTCGGTGACGCTTGATCTTCGCAGCCAAGAGGGTCAAGACGTGGTGCGCCGCTTGGCCGCCGAAGCCGATGTGGTGGTCGAAAATTTCCGCCCTGGCACTCTGGAAAACTGGGGGCTGGGCTATGAGGCGCTGGCGGCGATTAACCCCAAGCTGATCATGGTGCACGTGTCAGGCTTTGGCCAAACCGGCCCCTATCGCAACAAGCCAGGGTTTGGAGTGATTGGTGAAGCCATGGGTGGGCTGCGCTATTTAACCGGCCACGCGGGCGAGCCTTCAGTGCGCGTAGGGGTCAGCATTGGCGATTCGCTCTCGGCACTCTACGCGGTGATCGGCACGCTGCTGGCCCTGCAAGAGCGCCAGCGCAGCGGCTTAGGGCAAGAGATTGATGTCGCGTTATACGAATCCGTATTCGCCATGATGGAGAGCCTACTGCCGGAGTTTGATGCCACCGGCCACGTGCGCGAGCCCAGCGGCAGCGCGCTTCCAGGCATCACGCCCTCAAACGCTTACCGCACCCGCGAGGGCGAGTACGTGTTGATTGCCGGTAACGGCGATAGCATCTTCAAGCGCTTAATGGGAGTGATTGGCCGGGAGGATTTAGCCAACCACCCCGCCATGGCCCACAACGATGGCCGCAGCCAACACGCCAGTGAGATCGACGCTGCCATTGAGGCCTGGACCCAAACCCGCCACCGGGACGATATTCTTAGCGCTTTAGATGATGCCCGCGTACCGGCAGGTTACCCCTACACCGCCGCCGATATTGCCAACGACCCCCACTACCTCGCCCGCGAGATGATTCAAACCGTTACCCGCGCCGATGGTCGCCCGCTCAAGGTGCCGGGCGTGCTGCCCAAACTGAGCGCCACCCCCGGCAGGCTGGGGCAAGGCGGGCCAAAGCTGGGCGCGCACACCGATGACGTGCTCGAGGAGCTGGGCATTGATGCCGCTACGCGGGACAAGCTGCGTCAGGCAGGCATTATTTAAGTGGAGAACCCCATGACGACGTTACAAATTAACGAAGTAGCACCACGCGATGGCTTTCAGAGCGAGGAGCGCTTTATCCCCACCGAGCAGAAAATCGCGCTGATTGATGCGTTAACGACCACCGGCATTGCCCGTATCGAAGCGACCTCGTTTGTCTCTCCCAAAGCCATTCCCAACCTGCGCGACGCCGCCGATGTGGTGAGTGCTATTCAGCGCCGCGAAGGTGTGGACGTCACGGTACTGGTACCCAATCTAAAAGGTGCCGAGCGGGCGCTGGCCTGCGGCGTGGATGAGATCAATCTGGTAATGTCGGCCAGCAATGCCCACGGCCGCGCAAATCTGCGCATGACGCCGGAGGAGTCGCTGACACAGTTTGCCGCCATTATTCAGGCGGTGCGCGGTAGCGGTGTCTTCATCAATGCCTCGCTCTCCACCACCTTTGGCTGCCCGTTTGAAGGGCAGGTGCCGGAGGCGCGCGTGTTCACTCTTATTGAGCAGCAACTGGCGCTGGGGGTAGAAGGCATCACGCTGTGCGATACCACCGGCGTGGCGAACCCCGCCCAGGTAGCGGCACTGTGCCGCCAAGTGCTGGAACGCTTTCCCGGCGTGCCGTTTACGCTTCACTTCCACAATACCCGAGGCATGGGCTTGGCAAATGCCCTAGCGGCGTGGCAAGCGGGCATTACTCGGTTTGATGCTTCGCTAGGTGGCTTAGGCGGCTGCCCGTTTGCCCCCGGTGCCACAGGCAATGTGTGCACTGAAGACTTAGTGCATATGTTCGAACAAATGGGCGTTGCCACCGGCGTGAACCTACCCGCGCTGCTGGACATTTCCGCCACTCTGCCCGAGCTGATCGGCCATGAGACGCCGGGGCAAGTGGTGAAAGCGGGCAGTGCTGATCGCTGTTACCCCCTTCCCTGACCGCGTTTCTTCCTTGCATCCCTGAATAATTGATAACAACGACAATTTGGTGAAAAACAATGTCCGACTCCTCCCCTGTTCAGCCGTTAAACCTTGCCCAGCAGTTGATTCAGCGCCATTTAATCAGCGGTGAGCTAACCCCCGGCAGTGAAATCGCCCTGCACATTAACCAAGCCCTGCTGCAAGATGTGTTAGGCACTCTCGTGATGCTAGAGCTAGAAGCCATGGGGCTTGACCGGGTACACACTGAGCCCAGCGTGCAGTACATCGACCACGGCCTGGTGCAGGCCGATAACCTAAATGCCGAAACCTACCTGTTTTTAAAGAGCGCCTGCGAGCGCTTTGGGGTGTGGTACTCCGGCCCCGGCAACGGCATTAGCCACCCGGTGCATATGGAAAATTTTGGGGTGCCCGGTGAATCCATTGTGGGTTGCGATAGCCACACCACGGCAGCAGGCGCGCTCGGCATGCTGGCGATTGGCGCAGGCGGTATTGAAGTGGCGATGGCGATGGCGGGCGAGCCGCTGTATATCACCATGCCGAAAATCTGGGGCATTAAGCTCGAAGGGCAACTGCCTGACTGGGTCTCAGCGAAAGATATTGTGCTGGAACTTTTGCGCCGCCACGGCGTGGCAGGCGGCAAAAACACCATGATTGAGTATTACGGGCCGGGGCTAAAGCACCTGTCCGCCATGGACCGCCATGTGCTCGCCAACATGGGCACCGAAATGGGGGCAACGGCCACGGTGTTCCCCAGTGATGACGAGACCCGGCGCTTTCTAGCCTCCCGAGGGCGAGAAAACGATTGGGTCGCGCTGTCCGCCGAACCCGGCTGCCACTACGACCTGAACGAAACGCTTGACCTTAGCAAGCTGGAGCCAATGATTGCGCTGCCTTCCAGCCCCGATAACGTCGTCACCGTGCGGGAAGCAGCGGGCAAACCACTGCATCAGGCTTACATCGGTTCGTCAGGCAACCCGGGCTTTCGTGACTTTGCCGTGGTGGCCGAAATCGTGCGGGGCAAGCAGGTGGCCGATGGCGTCTCGCTGGACATCAATCCCTCTTCCCGCCAAGTGCTGACCACGCTGATTGAGCAGGGCTATTTAGCCGACTTAGTCGCCAGCGGTGCCCGCCTGCACCAAGCAGGCTGCAATGGCTGTATTGGTATGGGCCAGGCCCCGGCGGTGGGGCTCAATAGCCTGCGCACCGTGCCGCGCAACTTCCCAGGGCGCTCCGGCACGCGGGAAGACAGCGTGTTTTTGTGCAGCCCAGAAACCGCGGCGGCTTCAGCGCTGGCGGGGGTAATTACCGACCCGCGCACTCTCGATATGCCCTACCCGCGCCCCAAGGAGCCCGCCCAAATCGAAGTAAACCGCGCGCTGTTTAATGCGCCGCTGCCACCCCATGAGGCAAAGCTTAAAGCACTGCAAAAAACCGAAAACACCCCGGCCCTACCAGAGCTTAGCCCTCTGCCTAATCGTTTGGATGTACCCGTGCTGCTGGTGGCGGGCGACAACATCTCCACCGACGACATTATGCCTGCCGGGCAGCGGGTGCTCCCGTATTGGAGCAGCGTGTATGCTTCGGCACCGTTCACGTTTGAAGCGGTCGACCCGGATTATGCCGAGCGCGCAGAAAGCACCCGTACTCAGGGCGGGCACGTGATTATTGGGGGGGCCAACTATGGGCAAGGCTCCAGCCGAGAAAATGCCGCGCTGGTGCCGCGTTACTTAGGGCTGCAGGTGGTGGTGGCGAAGAGTTTTGCGCGTATTCACTGGCAAAATTTGATCTGCTTTGGTGCGCTGCCGCTAACCTTTACCCGCGAGGAAGACATCGCTCAGCTAGCGCAAGGTGACCGCATAGTGATCAAGGATGTCTACGCGCAGTTGGAAAGCGGAGAGACGCTAACGGCGCATATCCCCGGTAAAGGTGAGATGACGCTGCATCATGGGCTCAGCCCCCGCCAGCGAGAACTGATTACCCAGGGGGGCGTCATCAACCACCTTCGCAAACGTAACGCTTAAAACTCTTCCCAGTCGTCTCCACCAGCTTTAGTGGGTGCAGGTTTAGAGGAGAGTGCCGGGCGCTTGAGCTCTTGGCTGGTCCCGGACCGGCTGGCAGGCAGCGCTTGGCGCGACTGGCCTTTCAACTGGGATGTTGTCTGGCTTTGTGAGTCGTCTTCCCCTAATACGAAGGAGTTGACTAGCTCATTAAGGTGCTCAGCGTGGCGGCGCATATCCGCAGCGGCCGTAGTGGACTCTTGCACCATGGCAGCGTTTTGCTGGGTCATGGTATCCATTTCGGCCACGGCGGTGTTGATCTGGCCAATACCGCTGCTCTGCTCTTTGGCGCCTGCACTAATCTCGCCAATCACATCGGTGACCTTCGAGACGCTTTCCACAATTTCACGCATAGTGGCACCCGCGTTACGCACCAGCTCCGCACCGGTGTGGGTGTGCTGCACCGAGGCATCGATCAGCGCGCGGATCTCTTTAGAGGCATTACTAGAACGGCTAGCCAGGGTGCGTACTTCTTGAGCAACCACCGCAAAGCCACGGCCATGCTCACCCGCACGGGCAGCTTCCACCGAGGCGTTTAGCGCCAGAATGTTGGTCTGGAAGGCAATCGCATCAATCATGGTGATGATTTCACTGATGCGCGTAGCCGAGTCGTTGATATCGCGCATCGTGTTTTCTACCTGCCCCATGGCCTCTTCACCCTGGTGGGCCACTTCCGCAGTGGACTGCACCAGCTTGTTGGCCTGTTGGGCATTGTCAGCACTGTGGCTCACAGTGGACGTAATCTCTTCCATAGAGGCCGAGGTTTGCTGCAGGTTGGCGGCAGCCTGCTCGGTACGTGTGGCTAGATCTTCTGAGCTTCGGGAAATTTCCTCGGCTGAGTAGAAAACGCTGGTGGTACTGCGGCGAACATCACGCAAGGTATCCTGCATACGCGCTACAAACGCGTTGAACTGTACGGCGAGGTTACCGATTTCATCATTGCCTTCCACCGCTAGGCGGCTGGTGAGATCCCCCCGGCCTTGCGCAATATCCCTCATCGCATCAGCGGTACGCTTTATCGGCCCGACAATACGACGCACAAAGCCAAAGGCCAGCAGAGCAATAGCTGCAAATAGTGCAGCGCCCAACAGCGTTGCGAATATAATCGCATTTCGTAGGTCGGCAGCGGCAGCAGCCTCTAACTCGGCCATTGCTTCATCAACATCTGTTACATACACACCAGCGCCTACAATCCAGCCCCATTTTTCTAAACGATCAATGTAGGAGTGCTTGGGCTTAGTCTCATTGGTACCGGGGTATTCCCACGGGTATTCGTAAAAACCACCGCCATCTTGGCCAACTCGAATGAAATCCCGCACGATATAGGTGCCATCAGGTGCTTGCAGGTCTCTCAGGTTTTGACCCTCACGCTCCGGAGAGTGAGGCAATACGATGTTGGTACCGTCGTACCCATATACGAAAATATAGTTTTCGCCTTCAAAGCGCATGGAGCGCAGCATTTCAGCAGCGCGCTCCTTTGCTTCACGGTCATTGGCACCGGCGTTTTCATAAATCGGGGCGATAGCCGTTGTTGCCATCTGCACGATATCGCGCACTGCGGCACGACGCTCTTCAATTAACAGCTCGCGCTGCCCTACTAGAGCCTCGTGGGTGTCCTTGGCACTGCGATACGCTTCAAAGCAGACCAAGACAACGGTGACCAACAGCAAGGGGAGTAATACCAGCATCAGCACCTTGGTATGCAAACCCAAGGCCCAACGACTTCTCTTCTCAGAAGTAGCCATCATGTTCGAGTTCTAGCCTAATCAAGTGGGAAATATGCGTTGTAATCGGTGTTTTGTTTATCGGCACAAAGTGTGTCAGCTTTAGTCACTTCTCATGATTTTTTACTTTATGAACAATAAATTAATGCGACAAAACAGATTTTCATAACATAAGTTAAGGATATCAACAACCTATCAGTTCATTGTAGAACTGTGGAGGCCAGGGATGGCCCGTTTCAGCACGCTGATAGCCATGAAACAACGCTGCCCAGCTCCCTTAATTCAGGAGCTGGGCAGCTTTTTTTGCTGCTCAGTTAGAGAAGAACAACCTTACGCTAACGCCGCCTGTGGGCGACGCTCGTCCAGCATGCCTTTATCGAGGATGAAGCGGATGATCTCTTCAAGCCCGACGCCATCGTAGAGGTTGGTGAACACGAACGGGCGCTCGCCGCGCATTTTTTTTGAGTCGCGCTCCATCACCTCCAGTGAGGCGTGAACCTGCTCAGCAATATCGATTTTGTTGATAATCAGCAGGTCCGACTTGGTGATGCCAGGCCCACCTTTGCGGGGTATTTTGTCGCCTGCCGACACGTCGATCACGTAGAGCGTCAGATCAGAAAGCTCGGGGCTAAACGTGGCGGAAAGGTTGTCACCGCCGGACTCCACCAGCACCAGTTCCAGCTTGGGATGACGGGCGTGTAGCTCGTCAATCGCCGCTAGGTTCATGGAGGCATCTTCCCGAATCGCCGTATGCGGGCAGCCGCCGGTTTCTACGCCGAGAATACGGTCGGCGGGCAGCGCATCGTGCTTTAGCAGGAAATCGGCGTCTTCGCGGGTATAGATATCGTTGGTGACGACGGCAATGTCATAGTGGTCTCGCAGCGCGGTACAGAGCTGCTTGAGCAGGGCGGTTTTACCTGAACCAACCGGGCCACCCACGCCAACGCGTAAACAGTGAGTCATGGTTTTCTCCTAAATAACAACGCTCGTTAGCTTCTAAACAAACGGGAATATTGGGTTTCGTGTAGGGCGCTGGCCAGCGCGACGCCGGGAAGCGCAGGGCCAAGCTCGTCATCGTCTAGCCGCTGGGCCTTCTCGACGGCATTCACCAGTTCGCCACGTAACTGTTCGATAATGCGCTGGGCAGCAGTGTGGCCCAGCGGCAGCGCTTTACAGGCCACCGCGAGCTGGTTCTCCAGCCACGCCCAGCTAAAGCCGAGCTGCGCTTGACGCACAGGGATACCGCGCTGGTAGGCCGCCCAGGCAAATAGGGTCACATAGCCTGCCTGCACCGGTAGCAAGGGCGTGAGTGAGTCTTCACTGGGCAGCCCTTCATGTTTGGGTAATAGGTCGAGACTGCCCAGTAGCCGCTTCAGCGATGCACCCAAGCGGCTGTCTTCAGCGGCGAGTTCAGCGGTTTCACGGGTGGCGGCCAGCCAGTCGTCCCACTCTGCCACCGCAGCGCCATCTTGGTGCTCGAAAGCGCGATACAGTCGCTCGATCAGCGGCAGCTCGCAGCGGCTCAGGCCATCCTCTAACACGCCGGATAGCCAATGAGAGAGGCTGGGTTCATCACTCACCCAGCCCAACTCAAAAGCGCTCTCCAGCCCTTGGGAAAAGGCGAAGGCACCAATGGGCAGCGCGGGGCTGACGAGCTGCATCAGCCCTAGCAGGGCGAGGTCTGAGGGCTGTTCAGTGGGCATGGTGGTGCTCATGCGCGTGGTCGTGGTCGTGGTCGTGGTCGTGGTCGTGGTCGTGGTCGTGGGAATGAGCGTGGCCATGACCGTGCGAATGGCTGTGCGAATGCCCACCGCCCACTTGGTTGTAAGCGCCCGGTTCGGGGTCGAAGGTGGCGTTGTGGTGCTCAAGCGTGGCACCCAGCAGCTCAGCCAGCTCTTCGAGGACATGGTCGGGCGGGAAGCGCACCCATCCGCCTTGCTCGTCTTCGCCTAGCGCGAGCTGCACATGGCGATTGCCGAGGTGGTAAGCCAGCCGGGCCAGCGGTAAGCCAGTACTCACTCGCGCGGTCACCACGGGTTCGATCGCGGCGCAAATGCGCACGATCTCGCCATTTTCGGCTTTCAGGCCTTCGCCATCGCGCAGCACGGGGCCGCGATCCAGAAACAGCCCTAGCGGCTGGCCGCTGTCGCTTTCGGCTTTTAAGCGGCCGCGAATGCGTAGCTCGAAGGGCAGTGTCAGCGTGTCGCTGGCGGTGCCCTCATCTATGGGGCCGAGGCGTTCAATCAGTTTCAACATCGATATCGTCCTGGTATAGCCTTTGAGGCTCGCCGAGAGCAGCCCTACGAGAGGGCGCTGTGAATACATCCCTGTACGCTACTTTTGCCATCCATGGCAAAAGACCCTCTCTACGGGCTGCTCCCGGCTCTCGTGTCACGTGGGGTATACCCTACATTCAAAACAAGTGATACCGCTGCGCCAGCGGTAGCTCGGTCGCGGGCTCGCAGGTAAGCAGTTCGCCGTCGCAGCGCACTTCGTAGGTTTGCGGGTCGACGGTGAGTTCTGGGCAGGCATCGTTGAGCTTCATGTCTTTTTTACGCACGCCGCGCACGTTTTTACAGGCGGAAAGCGTGCTTTGTAAGCCAAGGCGCTCTTTGATGCCTGCGTCTATTGCCGCTTGGCTGACAAAGTTGAGCCGTGTCTGGCTGGCGGCGCGGCCAAAGGTGCCGAACATAGGGCGGTAGTGCACCGGCTGCGGCGTGGGAATCGAGGCGTTGGGGTCGCCCATGGGCGCACCGGCAATCATGCCGCCTTTCAGAATCAGCGCGGGTTTGACGCCAAAGAAAGCAGGCTTCCACAGCACCAAATCCGCCAGCTTGCCGACTTCAATCGAGCCGACTTCATGGGCAATGCCGTGGGTAATGGCGGGGTTAATGGTGTACTTGGCGATATAGCGTTTAGCACGCAGGTTATCGGCCCCCAGCGCTTCATCTTCCGGCAACAGGCCGCGCTGCACTTTCATTTTGTGGGCGGTTTGCCAGGTGCGGCAGACCACTTCACCCACGCGGCCCATGGCCTGGGAGTCGGAGGCGATCATCGAGATCACGCCCAGGTCGTGCAAAATATCCTCGGCGGCGATGGTTTCGCGGCGAATACGTGAATCCGCAAAGGCGACATCTTCGGGGATATTGGGGTCCAGGTGGTGGCAGACCATGAGCATGTCGAGATGCTCGTCGATGGTGTTCACCGTGTAGGGCCGCGTGGGGTTGGTGGAGGACGGCAGCACGTACTCTTTGGAGCAGGCGGTGAGGATATCCGGGGCGTGGCCGCCGCCTGCGCCTTCGGTGTGGTAGGTGTGAATGCCGCGCTCTTTAAACGCCGCTAGGGTGTCTTCCACGAAGCCGGATTCGTTGAGCGTATCGGTGTGAATGGCGATCTGCACATCGTACTTTTCCGCCACGCTTAAGCAGGTATCAATCGAGGCGGGGGTGGTGCCCCAGTCTTCATGCAGCTTGAGGCCCATCGCGCCCGCTTCCAACTGCGCTTCGAGCCCTTCCGGCAGGCTGGCGTTGCCTTTGCCGAGCAGGCCGATGTTCATGGGCAGGTCATCTACCGCTTGAAGCATTTTGCCAATGTGCCACTCGCCGGGGGTGCAGGTGGTGGCGTTGGAGCCGGTGGCGGGGCCGGTGCCGCCGCCCAGCATGGTGGTAACACCGCTCATCAGCGCTTCTTCGACCTGCTGGGGGCAGATGAAGTGGATGTGGGCGTCGATGCCGCCTGCGGTGAGGATTTTGCCTTCGCCCGCAATCACTTCGGTGCCGGGGCCAATCACAATCTCCACATCGGGCTGGGTATCGGGGTTGCCTGCTTTGCCGATGGCGGCGATGCGGCCGTTTTGCAGCCCTACATCGGCTTTGACGATGCCCCACCAGTCTAAAATCAGCGCGTTGGTGATCACGGTGTCCATCACCGAGGCGTCCTGGCGCTGACTTTGGCCCATACCATCGCGGATAACTTTGCCGCCGCCGAACTTTACTTCTTCACCGTAGTGGGTGGCGTCTTTTTCGACTTGGATCCACAGCTCGGTGTCACCCAGGCGCACGCGGTCGCCTACGGTGGGGCCGTACATATCGGCATAGGCTTGCCGACTGATCTTGTTTACCGGTTTCATATTTGCCTCTGCCTCAAGCGTTGAGTCCAGTGCTGGGCGGCCATCGTCTGTGTGACACGCTGTGAATACATCCCTGTAAGCTTGACTGCGCCATCCATGGCGCAGACAGTCACCCAGCCGATGCCCGCCCTACCGTCGGTTGTTCTTTATTAATCCGTTGGCTAATCGAGCGGCCCCATCACATCGCCACGGAAGCCGTAGATTTCCCGCTTGCCGACAAACGGAATCAGCGTGACTTCGCGGGTTTGGCCGGGTTCGAAACGGATAGCGGTTCCGGCGGCGACGTCCAGGCGGTAGCCACGGGTTTTATCGCGGTCAAACACCAGCGCGGGGTTGGCTTCAGCAAAGTGGTAGTGGGAGCCAAGCTGAATGGGGCGGTCGCCGGTGTTGGCCACCTCCACGGTGATACGCTCGCGACCCGCGCACAGCTCGATATCACCCTCTTGTAACTGATACTGTCCTGGAATCATGGCGCTCTCCTAACGGTGGATGAATTAGTTGATCGGCGTGTGAACGGTGACCAGCTTGGTGCCGTCGGGGAAGGTGGCTTCCACCTGTACTTCATCGACCATCTCCGCCACGCCTTCCATCACGTCGTCTCGGGTGAGGATTTCGCGGCCGTAGCTCATTAAATCCGCCACGCTGCGGCCATCTCGCGCGCCTTCCATAATCTCAAAGCTGATCAGCGCTACCGCTTCGGGGTAATTCAGTTTTAAACCACGCGCTTTGCGGCGCTCGGCAAGCTGGGCGGCGGTAAACAGCATCAGCTTGTCTTTGTCTCGTGGGGTCAGTTCCATGGAGTGTCTCCAGCGTTATCAGCGTGTTGCCAATTAAGTTAGCCAAATGCGCGGCGTGTGCGCTTCGCGCTCGATCCAGCGCGGCCGTAGCAGGTGCCAGGCCTGCTCACACAGCGCCCAGGCTTCGTTACGAGAAGTGCCTAGATAGCGCAGCAGCAGTACGCCGTGGCGTACGGTTACCGCCCAGCGGGGGTTATCCGGCAGCGCTTCGCGCAGTGCTTCAATGGCCGCAGCGGCATCGTCAATACCCACCGCCCAGAGCGTGGCCTGCACCGTGGCGCCACCCTGCCCCCAGCGGCCCGCAAAGCGTGGGTGTGCGGGGTCCAGCGGCTGGCGTTCAAGCCACAGCGGCTTGCCATCCAGGGTTAAGCGAAAGTGCTGTTCGATGCGCCCCGTGACATAGGGCAGATCACTGGCCGGGCGGCCGAGTGCCATCACTTCCCAGCCTAGGCAGCGAGCATTGCCCTGCAGCGCAATATGGGTGCGTTGAGTGCCCTTTGAGCCGTTAAACGCGATGGTTTCCTGGGGTAGCCACTCTAAGGTGCCGCCCTCTTCTACCGTCAGCTCGGTGTGCTGTGTCCAGGCCACGCCTTGGCTGTCGGCTTTGTAGAGCTTATTGGCAGCGGGTGTGGTGAGCAGCGCATGGGCTTCGCGCTCGATATGAGCACGGATGGTCAGCGCATCACCGCTCACGAGCCCGCCGGGCGGGTGCAATACGTAAACGTGGCACGCTTCCTGGCTGCCTTCTGGGTAGAAGGGGCGCTGTACCCGTAACGGACCTTGGTGGCGCGCTTGCACTAACCGGGTCACGCCATCGCGGTTGGCAAAACGCAGGGTCAGCGAGGCGGCCCAGCGGCGCTCGGCGTCAAAGCGGTGGCCGGAACCAGCAGCGGGTGGGGCAAGTTCGCTTAACATCATGGGGCGCTGTCGCTTTCTGGTGGATTCATCATTGCCTTATAAATGCAAAGAATGCGCCAAAATGGTGAAAGGCGCTTTTTTACCTTCATAAAGACCTTTTTTTGAGCCTCAACCCTCTTGCCCAGCCCTCCAGCGCACCAAATATGTGCATACAGCCATCACAATGCACCTAATTAGCGCTTATGGCAGTGACACCATGTCACTCTCGGTAGCTCTTTACGTTTTTCCCCCTTCCGCTACCCTCTACTGCTTTTCAAGCGGGCCCGCTCGCGACCTAGATAGGAATGATCATGCCTGCCTCTCCATCAAGACGCCTTGCGTCGCTCGACTTGTATCGCGCCGTTTGGCGCTGGCATTTTTATGCAGGCCTGTTAATCCTGCCTTTTTTAATCGCGCTCTCGCTGACCGGGGCGCTGTATTTATTCGATGACGAGCTGGATGCGCTGATTCATTCAGATCTCAAGCGCGTGGAAGTTCAGCAGACCACCCAGCCTGCCGCCTCACTCGTTAGCTCGGCACTGCAGGATTACCCCGGCACGGCGGTGACATACACCTCGCCCACCACCCCGGGAAGTTCAGCGGAAGTGACCGTTAACTCACTAACCGGCGAACGGCTGGCCGTGTACGTCAATCCCTATACGGCTGAGGTGCTTGGTTCGTTGGATGACCGGGGCACGGTGATGTGGACCGTTCGCTACCTGCATAGCTTCAAGTTCTTCGGGCAACCCCCGCGCAAGCTGATTGAGATTGCCGCGGGCTGGTCGATTTTGTTGGTCGCCACCGGCATTTATCTCTGGTGGCCGCGCAACGGTAGGGGCGGCGTGGTGAGCGTGCGCGGCAAACCCAAAAGCCGAGTGTTCTGGCGCGACCTGCACGCGGTGCTGGGTATCTTTATTGGTGGGTTCATTGTGTTTTTGGCCCTTACCGGCATGCCGTGGTCGGGCGTTTGGGGCGCACAGGTAAACGAATGGGCCAACGGCAATAACTTTGGCTATCCGGCTGGCATTCGGGTGGACGTACCGATGTCTAGCGCCTATTTAAGCGACCAAGGCAGCACCAGCTGGTCGCTGGAGCAGGCGCGAGTGCCTGAATCCATACAGCCTGCCGTGCCTGCTCCGCGCATTGGGTTGAACAACGCCGTGGCTCGGTTAGATGCGCTGGGCCTACAGCAGGGCTACACGGTCAATCTGCCCAACACGGCTGCCGGGGTGTATACCGGTTCGATTTATCCCGATGACTTAACCCAGCAGCGGGTGATTCACCTTGATCAATATAGCGGTGAGCCGCTGCTCGATATGAGCTACGCCAACTATGGCCCGCTAGGCCGCTGGCTGGAGTTTGGGATTAACGTTCACTTGGGGCAGGAGTTTGGGCTTATCAATCAGCTCTTCCTGCTGGCGGTATGCATCGCCATCATCGTGATGTGCGTTGCTGCAGGCGTGATGTGGTGGAAGCGTCGCCCATCAGGGGCCATGGGCGTGCCGCCCTTGCCCGCTGATAAACGCGTGTTTCGTGGGCTAATCGCTCTTCTTGTGATTGGCGGCGTGCTGTTCCCGCTCGTTGGGGCGTCTTTGATCGTGATGCTGGTCATCGACTGGCTGATCGTGCGGCCATTCCAGCAACGCCACCCCATTCGCCGAGGTTAACAGGGCGGCAAGGCTGATTAGTGCGACGCGTCACCGTGGCTGCCTTCGTGGTGGTCACCGTCTGGTGATGCCCCGACGGGTAGCACCTGAAGCTCAATTTCCATCGGCTCGGCGTGCTGGAATTCAAGCGTCACAGGGACGGGTTCACCCTCCACGATGGGTGAGCCCAGTTCCATCAACATTAAGTGCAAACCGCCCGGCGCTAGCGTGACACTCCCTCCTGCCGGTATCTCAATGCCACCGGGCAGGGGTGCCATGCGCATCACATCGCCGTCCATCTCCATAATATGAATCTCGACACGCTCGGTGAGCGGGCTGGTCGCCCCTAGCAGCATGTCATCGCCATCGCCATGATTGGTGAGGGTGACAAAGCCACCGCCCGCCCCGGCTCCCGGCGGCGTTGCACGGGTCCAGGGTTGCGCCACTTCAATAGAGGAGTGGCCTTCCATGGCATCCGAGTGGTCGCTGCCATGATGAGCCGCCATCAGCGGCGCGCTCATGAGCAGCATTGCGGTTAACAGCGTAAAACGGCGCATCAACATAGTGTTCTCCGTGGGTAACATCGCCAAAACCTAGCGCTTACCGCGATATTACTCAGTGACAGCGGTCACCACCACCCGATCACGCCCGTTGCGCTTCGCTTGGTACAACGCTTGGTCGGCGCGCTGCATCGAGCGTTGGTAGTCTGGGTGGCCATCATGAAGCGTAACCCCGACGCTCACCGTGACGTTCAGTAGCGTATCGGCAGCGGCTAACATCGGCTCTTTGGCCACCGCATGGCGCAGCCGTTCGGCAAACAGACGGCTGCCGTCTTGATCCGTATCCACCAGCACAATCAGAAACTCTTCACCGCCCATACGAAACACGTAGTCGCCGCCTCGGGTCGAGCGGTCAAGGATACTGGCCACCTGCTGCAGTACGTTATCGCCAGCATCATGGCCATGGGTGTCATTAATTGATTTGAAGTGATCAATATCCACCATGAGCAGCGCAAAACACTTCTCCGAGCGCCGGGCAAGTTCAATTTCACGGTTCAGCACCACCGGGAGAAACTTACGATTCAGCAGGCGCGTTAGGCTATCCCGGCCCGCCTCAAGCCCCGAGGCGCGATCCAGAATATCGTCTAGCAGCATCAAAATTGTGCGCGCCGCATCACGAATGTTACTCAACGCGGCCAAACGAAGCTGGCTGTCTGGGTCGCCTAGCTGAGCGAGCCACTGCTCATCCACAAGGCGAATATGCCGGGAAATGGTGGTGATTTCCGGCGCGCCCTCAAAGGCGTGGCACGCTTTATGGTGATACCAAAGCCCAAACTCAGAGCTGGCTAATCGGGGCAAGGCGCTGGTCGCCTGCTGCGCGGCCACAGCAAACATGAGCGCGTTCTCCCAATTAAGCAGTGCGGAGCGCTGGCGCTCGCGCTCATCACCAATACTCTGGGTTAAAGAGAAAAGCTTATAGGCTTCTTCCATACGGGTATTACGATTATTCGCCACTGAATAGGCATGGCTCATTATTTCCATGGCCATATCAATATGATCAGACACGTAAACCGCTGCATCACCGGAAGAGAGTTCAGCGCTAAAGGTGCTATTAATGTGCTCATAAAGCGCCTGCTTTAACTGACGTGCGCCATTAAGTACCAAGTTCACCGGGATATCGATACGCGCATGCACCTGGCCGACTTTTTCCTGCTGCTCGACCAAGGATTCAAAATCGGCGTGCTCGACGGCAAACATAGCGCTCAACCAGCGCTGCATAGAGGGATGCAGGCGATTTTTCACTTGGTCATGGGAGAGAAACAGCGAGGCGTGGGGATCCTCCATCATCACCTGATAGAAGTGATCAGCAAAATAGTCACGGCGGGACTCCACCAGCGTCTCCACTGCTTGGCGAAGCGCCACAGGCGTACGCTCAAGGAGTGCTTGCCACTCAGCGGCGAGCTGATGTTTATCTTTATAACGCATACCCCACCCGATGGTTATTGTTGAAACCCGCCATGTTACACATAAAACAGGATAGCCAATACGGACGCAACTCAGGGTTTTAAACAACCCCCCACTTTTTTAAAGCCTACATAAGCGGACAGAGTGAGTGTGGATAATCCAACCTGACGAATAAAGCCTATTTTTATACAAGCGTTTTACCGTTCATTACCCTTGACGGAACACCAAGCCCGCTGTATATCAATTGATACATCATTGAATTATCAAACGAGTATGGCGTCATGGATATTCACTTTTCTCAATACCAGCCCCCCAAAGCGGTCGCTTCCGGATTCTGGCAGCAGATCGGCTTGCCTGCCCGGGGCCGTAAGCTGCATGAGCTGCTACATGCAGGCGTGGAATATCGTGTCTATCCCCAACTTGCCAAGGTGTCAGGTATTGAGCAGAAAGCGCTGGCACGCTATGTGGATATCCCTTCTGCCACGCTGAGCCGCCGCGCCAAGTCGGGCCGTTTCAAGATGGCGGAAAGCGACCGGTTATATCGCTTTGCCGAGCTTTTCAAGGCGGCGCTGGATCTGTTCGAGGGTGACGCGGAGGGTGCCCGTGCCTGGCTGCTCAAGCCCAATGCCGGGCTAGGCGGGCGTCGCCCCGTCGAAATGAGCGCTACCTCGGCGGAGTACCAAACGGTACTGAACCTGATTGGGCGGTTGGAGCACGGGGTCTCGGTATGAGCGAGGTCACCGCTTACCGGCTGGTGAAGCGCAAGTTTCAGGAGACAGCGTTTGATGGCGAGGGCGCACGGCTTTACGGCGGGCGCTGGAACAGCCCAGGCAATGCCTGTGTGTATGTGGCAAGCTCAGAGTCGTTGGCGCTGCTGGAAATCATGGTGCATCTGGAAAGCTATCGGCTGCTCAACGCCTATGCGCTGCTGCGCCTGACGCTGCCCGCAGAGAGTATTTTACGCGTTGGCGTCGAAGACCTACCGGACCACTGGCAGGAAGCGCCAGCACCTGCGGAAACCGCCGACCTAGGCGATGGCTGGCTGGCAACCGGCCAGAGTTTGGCACTGGCGCTCCCCAGCGTGGTGGTGCCGAGAGAGCTTAATTACATGCTCAACCCGGCCCACCCCTTATTCGAGCAAGCCATTGCCAGCGCCGAGGTACTGCCGTTCCAACCCGATCCACGGCTGTAAACCGGGTGTGGATAACTTAAACCGTCAAATGCTGCTTAATCAGCTCGTTAGAGAGTTCGCTGATCTCGCCTTTGGCCACCGGGCGGCCGCGATCCATAATCACGAAGCGGTCGGCATATTTACGGGCGAAGGGCAGCTTTTGTTCCACCAGCAGCACCGTTAAACCATCCTCTTTGATTAGTTGGCGAATCACCTGGCCGATTTGAGCGACAATATTGGGCTGAATGCCCTCTCCCGGCTCATCAAGAATTAGCAGCTTAGGCTCAATCACCAGCGCGCGGCCAATGGCGAGCTGCTGCTGTTGCCCGCCGGATAAATCGCCGCCCCGGCGGTGCTTCATCTCTTTGAGCACCGGAAACAGCTCGTAGATACGCTCCGGGATTTTTTTCAGCCCGTCGCCTCGCGCGGCCAGCCCGGTGCGCAGGTTCTCCTCCACCGTGAGCAGCGGGAAGATCTGCCGCCCCTGGGGCACAAAACCGATGCCCAGTCGCGAACGCGCTTCCACGGCTTTTTTGGTGAGTTCGATCTCGCTGCCATCGCCCTGGTAGCGCAGCTGGCCGCTTTTCACCGCGACTTCGCCCATGATGGCTTTCATCAGGGTGGTTTTACCCACCCCGTTGCGGCCCATCACGCAGGTGCACTGCCCGGCGGGCACGTCTAGGTCTAAGTCCCACAGCGTATGGCTCTCGCCGTAGAACTGGTTGAGCTTTTCAATGGCTAACATCAGGCGCTCTCCTCTTCATCCGACCCTAAATACACCTCGACCACTTTGGGGTCGTTGGAGACCTGATCCATGCTGCCTTCGGCCAGCACGCTGCCCTGGTGCAGCACGGTCACCTTGCGCGCAATCGAGCGTACAAAGCCCATGTCGTGCTCTACCACCACCACCGACTGCTTGCCAGCAAGGCCGGTGAGCAGCTCGGCGGTGCGCTCCATCTCCTGCTCGGTCATCCCGGCCACCGGCTCATCCACCAGCAGCAGGCGCGGGCGCTGCATCAGCAGCATGCCAATCTCCAGCCACTGTTTTTGGCCGTGGGAGAGAATACCGGCAGGCTGAAAGCGCAGCGCAGTCAGGCCGATGGTTTCCAGCACGTCGTCAATGCGGTCTTTAATCTCCCCGGTCATGCGGGCAGTCAGCGTAGGGAAGATGCGCTTGTCGGCGGCCATCGCCAATTCCAGATTCTCGAATACGCTGAGCGCTTCGAACACTGTGGGCTTCTGGAACTTGCGGCCAATGCCGAGGCTGGCGATTTCCGGCTCGTTCATCTGTAGCAGGTTATGGCGGCTGCCGAACCACACGCTGCCTTCGGTGGGGCGGGTTTTGCCGGTGATGATATCCATCATGGTGGTTTTACCGGCCCCGTTGGGGCCGATAATGCAGCGCAGCTCGCCGTCGTCGATGGTCAGGTTCAGGTTATTGATCGCCTTGAAGCCATCAAAGCTGACGGTGACATCTTCCATATACAGAATCGGGCCGTGGCGCACGTCGACCGGCGAGGCCTCGGTGGCCATAAAATCAAACACCCGATCCCGCGCTTTTAGAGATTGTAATAGGCTCATGCGGCGGCCTCCTTGGGTGGGTGGCTATCCTCTTTACGGCGCTTTAGGTGGCCTAACAGCCCCGCTACACCTTTGGGCAGTAGCACCGTGACCAGCACGAATAGCGCGCCCAGAGCGAACAACCAGGCGTCGGGCATAATGCCGGTGAAGATGGTTTTGGCGTAGTTGACCAAAATTGCGCCGATCACCGCGCCGTACAGCGTGGCCCGGCCACCCAGCGCCACCCACAATACAATTTCAATCGAGAACAGCGGCGAGAATTCGCTGGGGTTAATAATGCCCACTTGCGGCACATAGAGCGCCCCGGCAAGGCCCGCCAGCATGGCCGAGACCACGAAGACAAACAGCTGGAAGCGCTCGACGCGGTAGCCAATAAAGCGCGTGCGCGCCTCGGCGTCCCGCGTGGCCACACATACCCGGCCCAGCTTGCTGGTTACGATTGCCCGGCAGAGGATATAGCCCAGCGCCAGCGCTACGCCGGTGGCAATAAACAGCCCCAAGCGCGTGGCATCGCTACGCAGGTTAAAGCCCAGCAGTTCGCGGAAGTCGGTCAAGCCGTTATTGCCGCCAAAACCCATCTCGTTACGGAAGAAGGCCAGCATCAGGGCAAACGTGAGAGCCTGGGTAATAATCGAGAGATACACCCCGGTGACCCGCGAGCGGAAGGCCAAAAAGCCGAACACCAGCGCCAGCAGCCCCGGTGCCAGTAGCACCATGGCAAAGGCAAACCAGGCCATATCGAAGCCGTGCCAGTACCAGGGCAGGCTGTCCCAGTTCAGGAACACCATAAAGTCCGGCAGTACCGGGTGGCCGTAGGTGCCACGGTCACCGATTTGGCGCATCAGGTACATGCCCATGGCGTAGCCGCCAATGGCGAAAAACGCCCCGTGCCCCAGGCTCAAGATGCCCAGGTAACCCCATACTAAATCTACCGCGACGGCGAGCAGCGCGTAGCTCAGGTACTTACCGAACAGGTTGACGGTGTAAGCGTTCACATGCAGCGGGTGCCCCTGGGGCACCGCCAGATGCAGCACGGTGACCAGCAGCAGCGCGGCCAACAGCACGCCTAGAAAGGTCTGAGTGGCCCGCTCACCGAACGGGCGCGTCAACCAAAACTGGCTGGATGTTGCTTGCGTCATCATGGGTTAGCCCTCCGCAGCCCGGCCCTTCTGCGGGAAGAGTCCACGCGGGCGTTTTTGAATAAACAGAATGATGAAGACCAGCACGATAATCTTGGCCAGCACCGCGCCCGCCCAAGGTTCCAGCACCTGGTTGATCACCCCCAGCGAGAGCCCCGCCACTAGCGTGCCCCACAGATTACCCACGCCGCCGAACACCACCACCATGAACGAGTCGATGATGTAGTTTTGTCCGAGGTTGGGGCCTACGTTGGTGAGCTGGGAGAGCGCCACGCCCGCCAAGCCCGCCACGCCGGAACCCAGCGCAAAGGTCATGATATCCACGCGGGTGGCGCGAATACCCATAGAGCGCGCCATGGCGCGGTTTTGGGTAACGGCACGCACTTCAAGCCCTAAGCGGGTGCGACGCATAATCAGCATCAGCGCAGCGAACACTACCAGCGCAAAGCCCAGCACAAACATCCGGTTGAGCGTGAGCGAAAGCGCGTCGTTGATCACCAGCGAGCCGCTCATCCACTCCGGCGTCACCACGGTGCGGTTGAGCGGTGAAATCACCGTACGCACCAGCTGCTGCAGAATCAGGCTGATACCGAAGGTTGCCAGCAGGGTTTCCAGCGGGCGGCCTTTGAGGAACTGGATCACACCCCGCTCAATGGCAATGCCCACCAGCGCGGCCACCATAAAGCCTGCGGGGATAGACAGAATCAGCGCCAGCCCCGGCTGGCCCGGCAGCAGCTGCTGCATCATCCAGGTGGTGTAGGCGCCTAACATCATTAGCTCGCCGTGGGCCATGTTGATCACGCCCATCACGCCAAAGGTAATCGCTAAGCCAATCGCTGCCAGCACCAGCACCGAGCCCAAGCTCAAGCCGAAATAGAGCGTTTCCAGGCCGCGGTTAATCTTGAGCTGCTGCTCAATGCCTGCCAGCGCCGTGGCTGCTGCCTCGGCAATAACAGGGTCGTCGCTATTAGCCGCACGGCCTAACGCCACGCGAGCACGCGGGTGAAGGCTGCCAGTGAGCGCCTCGACACCCGCCATCTCGCCCTGCTCGGCGCGGTAAATCGCCACCGCCTGAGCTAAGCGCGTGCGAACGTACTCATCTTCCGCGTCGGCAATCACCGGCGTCAGCGTCTCGGCCAGCTCGCCGTCCACTTCGCCCAGCAGACGGTCGGCGGAGGTACGGCGGCGCTCTACGTTAGGCGAGTAGAGGTCCACCACGGCAATGGCGCTACGTAGCTGGTTACGCAGCGCATTGTTGATGCCGATACGGTCCAGGTCGCGGCGGGACATTTCGCCCAGCGGCTCGTTAGTCAGCGCATCGGCCACCGGCCAGTCACGGCCACGGTTCTCGAGCACCAGCACGAAGCGGCCATCGTCGGTGCGCTGAAGGCGGCCATCCAACAGTGCCTGCAGCCAGTCGCGGGCGCGCTCATCGTCGCTTTGTAGAATAGCGGTAATGGCTTCGCCTTTATCGCGGTAGGAGTCCACATCCAGCGCGGTCAACAGCGCGAGTGCGGCTTGGTCATCGGGGTTCGAGGAGCTGCTTTGTGCCTGCGCCGACACGGCGGTGCCGAGTAGCATCAGGCACAGTAGCCCCAAGGAAAGGAAACGCCTCATGGGGTTCTTCCTTTGGTGATCAAATGGGAGAGGTAGCGTGCTCCCCTACTGCGCCATTGCGCTGGCGCAGTAGGGGACGAAAGTTACTCGGCGAGCGCTGCTTCGGCTTCTTCTGCTGCGGTGCTGCCACCACAGGAACCGTTCACAACGTTAAAGTTGCCGCACTCCATGGGCTTGCGCCAATCAGAGATCAGGTCACGGGAGCCCGGCAGGTAATCCGACCACGCATCACCGGCCACGGTAGAGGGCGTTTGCCAGACGATATCGAACTGACCGTTATCCTGAACTTCGCCGATCAGCACCGGCTTGGTGATGTGGTGGTTAGGCATCATCGCCGCGTAACCGCCGGAGAGGTTCGGCACGGTCACGCCGATAATCGCGTCTTTCACCGTATCCACGTCGGTGGTACCCGCTTTACGCACGGCTTCGGCCCACATGTTGAAGCCGATGTAGTGCGCTTCCATGGGGTCGTTGGTCACCGACATCTCGTCACCGGTGTGCTCGATCCAGGCGTCGATAAAGTCGTAGTTGGCGTCGGTATCCACGCTCATGAAGTAGTTCCAGGCGGCCAGGTGGCCCACTAGCGGCGCGGTGTCGATACCGGAAAGCTCCTGCTCACCCACCGAGAAGGCGATGACCGGAATGTCGGCGGCATCGATGCCCTGGTTAGCCAGCTCGCGGTAGAACGGCACGTTGGCGTCGCCGTTAATGGTAGAGATCACGGCGGTGGGCTTGCCCTCTTCGCCAAAGCGGCGGATTTCGGAGACGATGTTCTGCCAGTCCGAGTGACCAAACGGCGTGTAGTTGACCATGATGTCTTCTTCGGCCACACCGTGCTCATCTTTCAGGAACGCTTCCAAGATGCGGTTGGTGGTGCGCGGGTAGACGTAGTCGGTGCCGATCAGCGCGAAGCGCTCGATACCCACTTCGTTGATCAAATACTCAACGGCAGGAATGGCCTGCTGGTTAGGGGCGGCACCGGTGTAGAAGACGTTTTCAGACGACTCTTCGCCTTCGTACTGCACCGGGTAGAACAGCAGGCCGTTGAGCTCTTCTACCACTGGCAGCACCGCTTTACGGGAAACGGAGGTCCAGTTGCCGAAGATCACATCCACTTCTTCCTGGGCCAGCAGCTCGCGGGCGCGCTCGGCAAACAGCGGCCAGTTAGACGCGGGGTCGACCACCACGGCTTCTAGCTGACGGCCCAGCAGGCCACCGGCTTCGTTCTGCTGCTCAATAAGCATTTCCACGGTGTCTTTCAGGGTCGATTCACTGATAGCCATGGTGCCAGAGAGCGAGTGCAAAATACCGACTTTGATCGGGTCGTCGTCTTGGGCCACCGCTTGCGCGCTGGCGCCCATCACAGCGGCGGTGATCAGGGCAGTGGCGAAACGGCTAAGGGTACGTGGGTGTGTCTTGCGCTGCAGTGTGGTCACTTGAACCTCCTTGCGCCCCTTATGGTTGGGGCTCGTGTTTGGGGTACCGCGACCAAGCGTTGTCGTTATTGAGGCGACGGGGCACTTGGTGCGTCCACTCGTGGGTAGCGAGCCATGGCTCGTTATTCACACGTCGCTATTCATGCTGCAAGGGGTGCGCCAGATTAAAGCAAAGACTATTAATAAAAATAGAATCAAATACTTAGCAGTTTTCAAAAAACACTGTTTTATGCCGCGTGCACAAATATGACGCAATTAGTAAGCCGTCATGCACGCTTGTTATGCACCAATAGGATGCCTTGCACCACAAGAGGGTATTGTCACCGCCAATAAAAAAGCGCCCTAGGAGACCTAGAGCGCCGAGGAGTAAAGCGTTGGCGTTTAGTTAGCCGCCGCAGCCGCCTTGCTACGCCGCTTTTTAAGCAGCGGCAGGCCCAGGGAGAGCACCGCGATGACCAGTAGCGCCAGCGAGATCGGCTTATCGATAAAGGTGGTCCAGTCGCCACCAGAGATCTGCAGCGCCCGGCGCATGGACTCTTCCATAATGTTACCCAGGATCAGCGCCAGAATCAGCGGCGCGGTGGGGAAGCCAAACAGGCGCATGCCCAAGCCCAACAGGCCAAAGCCCAACAGCAGCAGCAGGTCGAAGACGCTAAAGCTCATGCCGTAAACGCCGATCATGCAGAAGATCAGAATCATCGACAGCAGCAGCGGGCGCGGTAGGTCGAGGATTTTAGCGATCAGCGGGATCAGCGGCAGGTTCAGTACCAGCAGGAAGATGTTGCCGATATACATACTGGCAATCACGCCCCAAAACACATCCGGACGTTGCTCCAGCATCATCGGGCCAGGGGTGACGCCCATTACCAGCAGCGCGCCCAGCAGTACCGCCGTGGTGCCGGAACCCGGTACACCTAGGGTTAAAAGCGGCACGAAAGAGCCGGTACAGGCGGCGTTGTTCGCCGCTTCCGGCGCGGCCACGCCCTTAATGTTGCCCTGGCCAAAGGTGTCGCCATCTTTCGCCAGGCGCTTCTCCATGCTGTAGCCCAGGAAGGAGCCAATAGTGGCGCCCGCCCCCGGCAGTACGCCGGTGAAGAAACCAAGTACGGAGCTGCGGCCAATCGGGCCAGCAATTTTCTTCACTTCGCCACGGCTCAGTTTCAGCGAGCCAATCACATTGCGCGGCACCTCTTTACCGCCGCCGCCACGCAGCAGCATGTAGAACACTTCCGCCAGGGCGAAGATACCCAGCGCCACCACCAGAAAGTCGATACCGTCGAGCAGTTGAATCGAGTTGAAGGTAAAGCGTTCAGTACCGGTTTGCGTGTCGATCCCCACAATCGAGATCATCACACCCACTACCGCCGCAATCAGGCCTTTTACCAAGGATTTATCCGACAGTGACACCACCGCCGTTAAGCCCAGCACCATCAGTGCAAAGTACTCAGCAGGGCCAAAGCTTACCGCCACTTTGGAGAGCAGCGGTGCCACCAGCATCAAAAAGATCACCGATACCGTACCGCCGATAAAGGAGGCATACGCCGCAATGGCCAGTGCCTTACCCGCCATGCCCTGCTTGGCCATCGGGTAGCCGTCAAAGGAGGTTGCCACCGTGCCCGCCACGCCGGGGGCGTTGAGCAGAATGGATGAGGTCGAGCCGCCGAAAATAGCGCCGTAATAGACCCCTGCCATCAGAATCAAACCGGAGGAGGGCTCCATGGCAAAGGTAATCGGAATCATCAGCGCCAGCGCGCTGATCGGCCCCAGGCCCGGCAGCATACCGATAATGGTACCGGCAAACACACCGGCGAAAACGTAAGCGATATTGATTGGCTCAAGCGCGATGCCAAAGCCATACATCAGATTGTTTAAGGCATCCATGGGAGTGTCTCTCGTTAAAACCCGCTAAGCGTGCGTCAGCACGCCCTGCTTAGAACGGCAGTACGCCGGTGGGCAGGTAAACATCCATTACCCGCGTCATGGTCAGGTAAAGGGCCAGTACCACACCCAGCGATGCCGCCAGGTTGACGCCGTGGCGGCGATAGCCGTAGTAGGCGGTTAAACCAACGCTTAAGAGCGTGGAGGCCAAGACAAAGCCCAGCGGCACCAGCAAAAACGCATAGGCGGCAATGGCTAGCGAGGTCACGATGACACGCGCCCAAGGAGTGAACAGCAGCGGGCCGTTGGTGGCCTCATGGTCGATCTCATCGGCCCCGGCAATAGCGCTCGGCTTTTCAAAAAACAGCAGCGCCGCCAGCAGCAGCAGAGACACACCCAATACTTTGGGGAACAGGTCGGAATCCACCGGGCGCGGTAAGGGGAACGTCGGGATTTGCCAAGCCATGGCTAAATAAGCAGCCGCCACCAGTGCCAGTACAAGCGCTAGCCACTGGTTAGTATTCAATCGGGTCATTGGGATTTCTCCGAAGGAGCCAACGCGGATGCGCTGGCCCTCGCGGTAACAGACAGAAGATCCCAGCGGCGTGGCGCCACCGGGGAATCTCTAACGGGCGCTGGCGCTTACTGGCGCAGCAGGCCCAGATCGGTCAGCACGCTGCTGAACTGCTCTTGCTGATCGTCCAGGAAGGCACCAAACGTTTCGCTATCCTGGTAGGCATCGATCCAGCCCAGCTGGTCGCTGGCTTCGCGCCATGCGTCGGTTTCGAGCATTTCAGCGAATAGCGTTTCGTAGTACTCCACCGCTTCTTCCGGCATTTCCGGCGCGCCCATCACGCCACGCCAGATATCGAAGGTGTAATCTAAGCCCTGCTCTTGGTAGGTGGGCACTTCGGCCAAACCGCCGCCCAGACGCTCTTCAGAAGAGACGCCCAGAGCGTGCAGCTGGCTGCCTTCGCCAAGCTGGCCCACGGCTTCACCAGCACCACCGATCACCGCTTCAATGTGGCCGCCCATCAGGTTGGTCATGGCATCGCCGCCGCCAGAGAACGGGATATAGTTCACTGCCGAGGGCTCCATTCCCGCCGCCGACGCCAAGCCCGCCATCGAGATGTGGTCCATGGAGCCTGGCGCACTGCCGCCGCCCACACTCAGGCCGGGGTTGGCTTTGAGCGCTTCAAACAGGTCATCCAGGGTTTGGTATTCGGAATCCGCCGCGACCAGAATAATCGAGTAGTCGGTGTTGATACGCGCAATCGGCGTGAAGTTGGTGTGGTCGTAGCGGGAAGCGCCTGCCAGCGGCACCAGAATCATCGGCGGGCTGGTGGCAAACAGTTTGTGGGGGTTGCCGCTATCGCGGGCGACCTGGGCCCACGCCACGGCACCGCCGCCGCCAGGTACGTTGATCGCTGCAAAACTCTCATCCGCCAGGGACTCTTGCTGAATCACGCGGGACATGGTGCGTACCAGGGTGTCCCAGCCGCCACCGGGGTTAGCCGGCGCAATAAATTCGATAGAACGGCTCGGGGTCCATTCTTGCGCTTGGGCAGATATCGTCATGGCCAGGGCAGCCATCGGCAGGGCAAGCACGGCGATGCGCTTTAGGGGTAGCGTCGTCATTGGCGTTCTCCACATTGTTATTTAAACAGTGTTGTTATTAACGTTGGCTTATTGTTAACCAAGCTTCTTCATACGCAGAGTTAATAAACGGCGCCGGGCACTCGGCTATTAACTTTGTGTGGTTACGCAGCGAACGTTAGAAGAGCGCCACCCCTAGCGGCAAGCTTATGACCATAAACGACAAATTGTTCTTTTTGTGCGTTTTGTTCATTTTGTTCACGCAGACATGCTTATAACGTTTCTAGCCACCCCTTAGCGGCGCCTAGCAGCCGATAGCGCCGTTCGGGGCGGCCCACATCGCCATACCCTAGCTCAGCGCTCACCGCCTGTTCAGCGACTAAAAACTCCAAATAGCGCCGCGCGGTTGAGCGGCTGGCGCCCATGGTGCGTGCTACCTGCATCGCGGTGAGCGAGTCGGGCGCGGCAGCCAGCGCATCCACCACCCGGCGCAGCGTTAAGCGGTCGATGCCCTTGGGTAGCGCTCGGCTGTCGGAGCGTGTGGGTTCGCTCGGGGTAACCCGGGCCAACACGTGATCCAACTCGTCCTGGCTCATCTCGGCACGGTTCGCCAGCACTTCACGCTCGCGGCGGAAGCGGGTCAACATCTGGTTCATGCGGGCCGCTTCAATGGGTTTGATCAGATAATCGAATATGCCGCCGCGCAGCGCCTCGCTAATGGTCTCCACCTCCTTGGCGGCGGTCACCATCACAATATCCACATGCACGTAGTCGCGGCGAATGGCCCACAGTAGCTCCAGCCCTTCAACATCCGGCAGGTAGGCATCCAGCAAAATCAGTTGAATTTCGGCGGCGTGCTGGGCCATCAGCGCCTTGGCTTCACTGCCGTTGCGCGCCATGCCGACCACATAAAACCCGTCGCTCTGCTCAATAAAGGCGCGGTGGATATCGGCGATGCGAAAATCGTCTTCGACGACCAAAATGCCGTATTGCGTCGCAGACATGGTGTTTCCTCTTATTTATTAGCGTCGTCATTATTCGTGTCGTTATGAGGGCGCAGGCTCGGTGGCGGCCTCGGCGCATAGCGAGCGGTCCAGCACGGCAATAAAGCATGCGCCGCCCAGTTCGCTCTCTTCCAGCGTCACTGCGCCCCCGTGCTGGCGGCACAGCCGCGCCACCAGGGCCAGCCCTATGCCCCGATGCTTGCCGGTTTTGGTGGAAAATCCTTCGGCAAAAATCGACTCCGCATGCTCGGCGGGCACCCCGGCACCGTTATCTTCCACTTCAATAAGTAGCTGCTCGCCCAGGTCGGTGAAAAACAGCCGCACAGTGGGCTGGTCGCCGTGAGGGCCGTTGAGCGCGGCGTGGCAGGCGTTATCCAGTAAGTTACCCACCACGCTCATCATGACCTCTTGGCCGGTGGGCGTTAGCGGGCAGGAGAGCGAGCTCTGCTCGTCGATTTCTAACGTAACGCCCAGCTCGCGGGCGCGGGTGAGTTTGCCCAGCAGCGTGCCGCTCAATACCGCATCCGCCACGTGGCGCATTAAAAAGCTCATTTGCGCCTGGGCGCGCTCGGTTTCCTGATGAATCAGCGCCAGCGCTTCGTCGATACGCTGCAACTGCAACAGGCCGGAGATGGTGTAGAGCTTGTTGGAGAACTCGTGGGCCTGGGCGCGCAGCATATCCACATCGCGACTGGCTTGGGTGAGTGCTTGGGAGAGGTCGATAATTTCTCGGCGGCTACGAAAAGTGGCCACAGCCCCTTCTATTTCCCCTTCATGCAGAATCGGCACGCGGTTGACCACCACCGGATGATCCCCCAGCCACATCTCCTGGTCGAACTCCTGCTCACCGCGCTTTAATACTTCCAACAGCCGCGAGTTGGGCACCACTTCACGGATCGGCTGGCCGAGCAACACATGCTCGTCGGGCAGTTCTAAAAAGCGCCGCGCCTGCTGGTTCACCAGGGTGATATGGCCATCCCGGTTCACCGCGAGAATGCCTTCGTGAATCGATTGCAGGATGGCCTCTTTCTCCATCGCCAAGCGGGCGATTTCGTAAGGCTCCAGCCCTAAAATGATCTTTTTCAAGTGCTGCGACAGCCAGTAAGCACCGGCGAACCCCAGCATAATCATCAGCGCCACCAGCGCCCAGCCGAGGCTGGTGTAGCGGGCCACGTCCATATCGACGCGATCGAGCATAAAGCCCACCGAGACCACCCCGATGATATTGCCCTCCTCATCCCACACCGGCGTTTTGCCGCGCATGGCCGTACCCAGCGTGCCGGTGGCTTCGGAGACATACGACTGGCCATAGATCAGCGCCTGGTCGTTATCGCCGCCCACCATGGGCTGGCCGATACGCTCGGGCACAGGGTGGGAGTAGCGGATCGATTGGGCATTACCCACCACCACGTAGCGCGCACCGGTCTCCTGGCGCACTCGTTCGGCAAGGGGCTGAATAATGGAGGAGGGGTCAGGAGAGGAAAAAGCGTTTACAATCTGCGGCATCCCGGCCACGGTTTTGGCCACAGCCAGTGCCCGCTCGCCCATTTGGTGGGTGATGATCTCGGCTTTGCGGTGGTTCAAATAGGTGCCCTGGGCCAGCAACATGCCCGATAACAGTAGCCCCACCAGCATCATTACCTGTAGGCGAAAACTGCGCTTATACCAGCGGCGCTTGGCGCGGGTGCGGCGCCAGCGCTGTAATTCGGCCAGCGTTCTAGGGCGGGGGGCGGTCATAACGGAACTCACAATGCGCGACAGCGTCATTATGGCACGCAGCGCCAAGCGGCGTTAGTCGTTGCGCTTTCACCTCACTTTGCTTATATAGCAGCCACTTACTGAACCCAAGCTCAAGGAGGAGTGTCGTGCGACATTTGCTACGCTCACTGGTATTCACTAGCAGCGCACTTTGGGCGACCGGCGTTGCGGCCTCGCCGTTCTATGCGCCGCCGCCTCCGAAAGAGGACACCCCCGAATTTAGCGGCGATGCGGAGCTTGGTTTTACCCATCTTTCTGGCAACACCGACAGCCAAACCCTGATCGGCAAGACCCGCCTGACCTGGCTAACGGGGCAGTTGACCCATTCGCTACGCGGTGAAGTGCGTAATGTGAGTAAGGATGGCGAAACCAGCGCCGAGCAGTATTTATTGGCCGGGCGCGAGCGCTACGACTTCAGCGGGCCGCACTATTTATTTGGTTTTGCCCGCTGGGAGAAGGACCGTTTTGCCGGGTACGACCAACAGCTTTCGGTAATTGGTGGCTATGGACGGCAGTTGTTAGAGAATAAGCAGCACACGCTCTCGCTGGAAGCAGGCCCGGGTTACCGCAATGATCGCCTGCGAAAAGAAGATAACCAACAGTTGGCCGTGGCCTATACCGCGCTGGACTACCGCTACCGATTCTCTGATTACGCTGATATTGCCCAGGAGATGTCGGTAGAGTACACCGATGCAAACACCACCGGCCGTTCGCTAACGGCGCTTACCGCCCGTCTTAACGCTAGGCTGTCGCTGCGCCTCTCTTATGAAGTGAAGCACAACTCACAACCCCCGGAGGATGCCAGCGAGCGCACTGATACCACGACCAGCGCCTCGCTGCTGTATCGCTGGTAGCACCATCATGGTGCTACCCACGCCGATTAGAAGTGAAATTTAACCAGTGCACTCACCGCGCTTTCCGTATCCATAACGCTGTCGGAAAGGCCATATTTATGGTGCCAGTAGGAGTACTCAATCCCTGCGTAGAGCACCCCTGGACGGCCACGGTAGTGCCCTAAGTCTAATTTTAGCTGTGGGTTGAAATGAAACTCTGCGTCATGGTCCGATGCCGACGTTGAGTAGTCGATATAGCCATCAAACAGAAAACGCGATGCACCCACCTCAAACGGCGCACCCCAGGTGAGCGTCATTTGCAGATCATCGGCGATTTCACTGTTATTGACGTAGTAGAACGTGCTGTTGAAGTACGTTGTGCCTGGCACGTCCCAGGCGAAGCTCACGCCTGTCAGAATGTTGGTAGCATTGGTGCCGCCGCCAAATTCATAGGTTCCTGCTAGCGACACATCTTTAAGCGCGCCCCGCTGCAAATCGACGCCACTTAGCCAGCCAAGGCTGAGCGTTGGGGAGAATTCGCCATACAGATCGTCGTCACCATCGGCTTTACCTCGCCCTTGGTTACGATCCACAAACAAAAAAGTGCCGCCCCAGTCGTGTGCCGTCACGTTTTCAAAGGTGACATAGGTATCGGTGCGCTCATTACGCCCAAACGCTTGGTACTGATCGCTATATAGCAGCGAGATACTTGAGTCTGAAAATAATTTTTCAGCCGAGGCAAGCGGTGATATCAACATGGCAGCGGCTAAACTAGCGATGGGTAAATATTTCATTGGGTCCCCTTATTGTTCAACACTGGCTATGCCAGCAAATTCAGTTAAACCGCAGCGGTACTTCGCCGCTACGGCGTTTCTTTTCTCAACTACGGTGTGCCCAGGCAGTCATACGCTTTTCTAATTGGGCAAACAGTTCGTACATCACCATGGCCATCGCGCTGATCACCAGCAGCCCGGCAAATACCAGCCCCATACGCATTTGCGAACCAGCGCTCATCATCAGGTAGCCGATGCCCTGGTTAGAGGCGACGGTTTCCGATACGACGGTGCCCACAAACGCTAGGGTGATGGCGATTTTCAACGAGGCAAAAAAGTACGGCAGCGAACGCGGCAGCCCTACTTTCAAAAGCACATCCATGCGCCGCGCACCCAGTACTCGCAGCACGTCTTCCATTTCTGGCTCCAGGGTTGCCAGCCCTGTGGCCACATTCACGACAATGGGAAAAAAGCAGATTAAAAAGGCAGTGAGAATCGCAGGTACCGAACCGATACCAAACCAGACCACCAGAATTGGCACAAAGGCCACTTTAGGAATGGCATTAAACCCCACCAGCAGCGGGTAGCAGGCGTTATACAAAAAGCGCGACGAGCCGATGATAAAGCCCAGCACTAACCCGACCGCCACTCCCAACCCAAAGCCGATCAGCGTGGTCCAGAAGGTTTGCCAAGAGTGCTGACCAATGGGGCCTGCATAGGTAATCAACGCCTGCGCGGTTTCCAAGGCGCTGGGGAAGATAAAGCTCGGTACGTTAAATAGCCGCACCGTGACTTCCCAGATAATCACCAGTACCACCACCGCGATCCAGGGCGCCAGACGTTCAATCAGTTTGCTATTTACGGTCATAAAAAAATGCCTTAATGGTGCCGACGCAGAGAGTCATCGATCAGGTGCTACGCACTTCGCCAATCTGGGCGCGTAGTTCCTGCACCAGATCAATAAAGGGTTTTTCGTAGGTGGTCTCCAACGCTCGGGGGCGAGGCAGCTCAATGGTGCGGCGCTCAATAACGCGACCAGGGCGGCGGCTCATCACATACACCGTATCGGCTAAGAAGGCCGCTTCACGAAGGTCATGGGTCACCAGCACAACGGTAAATCGCTGGGCTTCCCATAAATCCCGCAGTACGCACCACAGCTCTTCGCGTGTAAACGCATCCAGCGCGCCAAACGGTTCATCCAACATCAGCAGACGCGGCTGGTGGATCAGCGCCCGGCAAATGGACGCCCGCTGCTGCATACCGCCGGAGAGCTGCCAAGGGTATTTATTCTCATGCTCGGCGAGCCCGACGGTTTTCAGCAGTGAGCGCGCCCAGCCCACAAACTCCTCGCGACGCTTACGAAACTGCCGACGGTAGGGCTCAACAATTTCCAGCGGCAGCAGCACGTTATCCAGCGTGGTACGCCAGGGCAGCAGGTTGGCATTCTGAAACGCCATACCGGAGATTTTCAGTGGTCCGGTGACCGGCGCGCCATCCACGCTGACACTCCCTTGGGTAGGTGCGTGCAGGCCTGTGCATAACTTCATAAAGGTGGATTTACCGCACCCGGATGGCCCCACGAAGGCGACAAACTCGCCCTCGCGGATGGAGAGATTAATATCCTCAATGGCGTTGCCTGTGCCGTCATAGGCCAGGCTCACATCATCAAAGCGGACAAACGCTGCCGACATTACTCAGCCTCCGGCAGCAGCATGCGCTCATCGACGGGCGGTAAGAAACGGGAGTCGAAGACTTGGCTGGGTGATGGCAGTGTGGGTAGGTCGTAGGCCTTAGCCACTAGCGCAACAGCATCCCGTAGGCGCTCATCGTCCACTCCCCCCACGCCATACTCGCGGGCATCTGGGGTGTCTACCACGCTTTCCAGGGCCAGCTTCAGACGGCGGGTTTCCATTTCAACGTCAATCAAGCTATCGCGCTCGCGCACGTACTCAATCGCCGCTTCGGGATCATCCAGGGTGTCGCCCAGGGCGCGGTTAAACGCCCGCAAAAAGCCTTGCACAGCCTCAGGGTTCTCGTTGGCGAAGGACTCGCTAACAATGATGGCATTGCCGTAAAGCGGGACCCCATACTCGGGGAACGGCATGATGGTGAGCTCCTCTTCGCTCATGCCCCGCTCTTCCAGGTTCAGCAGGCTGGTGAAGTAGAAACCGGTAATAGCATCTACATCACCTCGGGTAAGCAGTGTTTCGCGCAGCGTAGGGTCGACGTTTTGCCACTCCACCGCATCGGCCGCTAGATCATTGGCCGCTGCAAAAATACCCCAAGCGCGGTAGCCGGTATCAAAGGCAGGGGCAGCGATGGTTTTGCCTGCTAAGTCAGCGGGCGTCTCAATCCCGCTATCCTTACGAGCAAAAACGGCGGCAGGCGTACCATCGTATACAATATAGACGCCGCTAATACCGGGGCCATCGGGGTTCTCGGCTAGGAATTCCACTAGCGCATTAAGGTCACCAAAGCCCATCTCATAGGCACCCGAGGCCACTCGGTTAATCGCGCCTGCTGACCCGCTGCCGGAATCAATTTGTACATCAAGGCCTTCTTCAGCAAAGTAGCCGCGGGATTCAGCCAACAGAAAGGGGGCGGAAGGCCCTTCAAAGCGCCAATCTAACTGGAAGCGAATGGTTGTCTCTTCCGCCTGACCGACCCCAGGCAGCCATAAAAGAGCCGTCGCCCCCACTAATGCAACGCGTTTTAATCCCGGAAAAACCGCTGTTGAAGCATTCATAGCAAGCACACCTTGTATACAAAATTGTGCTACATACCAAGCATGAATGCTGCCAATCTTTTACAACCATAATTATATCAATACGTTAATAAGCATTGATAGATAATACTTAGGAAGATATCGCCGTCTATCGCCTTATCTTCCCAAGCCAACATGCCTTGTGAAGGTGCGTAGACATAACCATATGCACCAAATAGCAACTTTTTTAGACTTTCGTCTATACACCACGTATACTATGCGCAGTTTCCTGTCCTCGCGCCATTCATTGAATGGCGCTTTTTTTTGCTTTGAAAACCTGTGGCCAGCGGCGTTAAGTCGGCTCCCTCTTGGGTTTATTAAGCTAAAGGTTCTGCTCCCGCTCTTTCCTGCAACCTCCCATTCCAAATAGGTACTCTTCATGAACCAACCTGCCCAACGCGCCGAGGGGCCCTCGCGGTTTTCCCTCGGTGACCCTATTGTGCTGGTGCTTAGCATCGGCTTCATTGTGGCGTTTCTGGCGCTTTCGTTTTACGACATTGATCTGGTCGCCAACTCTATCAGCGCAGGCTTTGCCTGGACCGCGCTGGTGCTGGGTAGCTACTTTCAGCTGCTGCTTCTGCTGACGTTTTTTATCGCCATTGGCGTGGCGTTAACGCCTGCGGCAAAAGCTAAGATCGGCAATCTCGATGCACCAGAAATAAGCACCTTTAAGTGGCTCTCGATCATTCTATGTACGCTGTTAGCCGGTGGTGGGGTGTTTTTTGCCGCAGGCGAGCCGGTGTACCACTTTGTGGTCACCCCACCCACCTTTGATACCGAAGCGGGCACCGCTGAAGCGGTATCCGGCGCGCTGGCGCAGTCGTTTATGCACTGGGGCTTTATGGCCTGGGCGGTGCTGGGCTCGCTCACCGCCGTGGTGCTGGCACATGCGCACTACGTGAAAGGCCAACCGCTGCAGCCGCGCACATTGCTCTACCCGATTTTTGGTGAACGCTTGATGCGTGGCCCGCTGGGCGGCTTAGTGGATGCCTGCTGCGTGATTGCCTTAGTGGCAGGCACGGTAGGCCCCATCGGCTTTTTGGCAACTCAGGTGAGCTTTGGCCTGCATGAGCTGTTTGGCCTGCCGGAAGGCTACACCGGGCAACTGATGATTCTGGCCGTACTGGGCACTATTTATGTGCTCTCTTCGATGAGCGGGGTGCATAAAGGCATCCAACTGCTGAGCCGTTTCAACGTACTGCTGGCGTTAGCGATCGGCGCCGTGATTATCGTGTTCGGCCCCACGCTGTTTTTGGTGAACACCTACGTTTCCAGCATGGGCGCGTATGTCAGCGAGTTTTTCACCATGGCCACGATGACCGCTGAAACCGCCCCGGCGTGGTGGATGCAGTGGTGGACGGTGTTCTTCTTTGCTTGGTTTATCGGCTATGCACCGCTGATGGCGATTTTCGTGGCGCGCATTTCACGGGGCCGCAGCATTCGTGAAATGATTCTGGCGGTTGCCGTACTCGCCCCGATTGCCACCACCGTATGGTTTACGCTACTGGGCGGCTCCGGCATTTACTACCAGTTGACCGGGGTAATTGACCTGACCGAAGCGCTCAACAATTTCCAGTTTGACGTGGCGACCCTCACGGTGGCGCAAGCGCTGCCCGGCGGAACCTGGATGGCGCTGGCGATTCTGCTGCTGACCACGATTTTTGTGGCCACCACCGGCGACTCCATGAGCTACGCGATTGCCGTTGTCGGCGCAGGCCATGATGACCCTAGCCCTTACATGCGCGCTTTTTGGGGCATTGCGATGGCTCTGATGGCGGCCGTGCTGCTGTATATGGGTGCAGGTCAAATTGGCGCGCTGCAGCAGTTTATCGTGATTACTGCGATCCCAGTGTCGCTGATTCTGCTGCCCTCGCTGTGGAACGGCCCGCAGGCGGCTTACGCCATGGCGCGTGAACAGGGCATCATCGACTAACGGTGATCGGCCACTTCTAACTACAGCCCTTCCAACAGCCGCAGAATCATCTGCGGCTGTTGGTTCACCCGGGTCAGCATCGCGATACCCACCTGCTGAAGCAGTTGGGCGCGAATAAGGTTGGAGACTTCTTGCGCGTAGTCGGCGTCTTGAATACGCGACTGGGCAGCGGAGGTGTTAATGATGTTGGTGTTAAGCCCGTCAATGACGCTCTCGAAGCGGTTCTGCACCGCCCCTAAATAGCTGCGCTGGCGGTCGACCTGTTTAATGGCTTCATCCACAACATCCATTGGTTTGGGCGTGGCCGAGCCATTATCTAATACGCTGAAATTATCCAACCCCAGCGCCTGACGCCCCATCGCCGAAAAGCTCACGCCAATCACATCACCGGCGTTGGCCCCTACCTGAATATTGAGCGTTTTATCGCTCTCGATCAGCTTAATGCCGTTAAAGTTGCTCTGCTCAGCGACGCGGTCAATCTCTTCCAGCCATTGGTCGATCTCTAACTGAATAGACGCCCGATCTTCTGAGGAATTGGTGCCGTTGAGCGCCTGAACGCTGAGTTCGCGGATGCGCTGAAGGCTATCGTTGATCAGGTCCAACGAGCCTTCTGCGGTTTGCACCATAGAGATACCGTCGTTGGTATTGCGGATCGCCTGGTTCATACCGCGAATTTGTGCGCCCATGCGATTGGCAATCGCCTGGCCTGCCGGATCATCCTTGGCGCTATTAATACGCAGCCCAGACGACAGACGCTCCATGGAGGTCTGCATTGCTTGCTGGCTACTGCGTAGATTATTCATCACCAGTAGCGACGTGATATTAGTCGCAAGGCTGATCACGGGCGTGACCTCGGAAGTGAACGCAAACAGTGCGGAGGTAGCGTGAATATCGGCCTATCTTTAGAAAACGTGAGCCCTGCCCCGTAAAACTTTCCCAGTCGCTACTATTTTTTCAGTTCGGTCTCTTCAGTACGGCTAGCACTTCGTCCACCGGCCCCCGAACATAGTCGTGATGAAAGTAGCCATCGTCGACCACCTCGCCATCCCAGGCCACAATGTCTAAGTCCATGGTCCGGGGGCCAGATTTGATCGGCCCGCGAACACGGCCTAAGCGATGCTCAACCTCTTTTAGGTAGGCTTTAAAGTCGCCCAGCTCAAGCGTAGTGCGCACCACCAGGGCGGCATTTAAGAAGTCTGGCTGCTGCTGAAAGCCTACCGGGGCAGTGCGCACCGCTTCGGAGCGGGCCAGCAGTTCGCACTCACTGCTCAAAATCTCAAGGGCTTTGGCAAAGTGATGCTCTGGCTCAATATTGGTTCCTAGCGAGATAACGCACTCGTGTTGAGCCGACGCGGGCGAGGGAGTTGACGTTACGGGTGACGACCTTAATGACATAACTATATCCCAATATAAGAGGCTGGATGACTAACGGCTGGTGAGCCGATGACCTAGCCCACACCGTTTTAGCGTATAGGAATCAATCGGCGCCCCAATAGAGTAGACGGTTAACCATTCTGTTCAAGCTCTGTACAAGTTATTGACAAACGCTGCGCTCACGCAGAAAGTCTTTTTGATTACCATGACAACGTTAGTTAACAAACACTACCTGCTGCGAGGGATAAAGCAATGGATACACCTGCTGCACTTGTAACCGGCGGCGCCACGCGCCTGGGCCGCTATTTTGCTGAAGCGCTAGCCGATAAGGGCTTTGATATCGCGCTACACGTGAATAGCTCCCGGGGGGAAGCAGAGGAAGTGGCAGACGCAATTCGCGGCAAGGATCGTGAGTGCGAGATTCTGCCCTGCAACTTTTTAGAGGATTCGCTAGAAGAATTAATCACCCAAGCTAAAACGCGTTTTCCTGGGTTGAACGTGCTGCTCAATAGCGCCTCAGCTTATGAACCAGCGCCGATCGCCCGTACCGATATGGCCATGCTGGAGACTCAGTTCCGAGTCAATATGTTCACCCCGCTGCTACTCACACGCCATTTTGCCGAGGCGGTAGAGCACGGTCAGGTGATCAACATCATCGACAACAAAGTGGCCTATCACCAATATCCGTATGCGGCGTACCTGCTCTCCAAGAAAAGCCTAGCTGAGATGACCCGTATGGCAGCGCTGGAGTTTGCTCCGCGCCTACGGATTAACGGTATCGCCCCCGGGGTAGTGCTGCCCGCCTCCCAGCGTACCAGCGACTATATCCAGTGGCGCATCGAAGGCATTCCGGTCAATCACCAGGGCAACCCAGCACACCTTGTACAAGCATTGCACTATTTGCTGGATAATGCCTTTGTGGCCGGGCAAGTGCTATTTGTAGACGGCGGCGAATCGATCAACCTAGAGGGTCGCCACTCCGAAAACTACCCTGGCGAGCGGCGCGACTGACCCAACGCAATGAGGCCGCCCGAAGGCGGCCTCATTGGCTTACCTAAGCGTACGCTTAGGTTTCATCCACATCATCATGGTCCGGCTTATGGTGATCCGGTTCATGCTCAAGCGAGGCTTCGCTACGCTCTGCAAGCGGTGCCGTGTCGGTACGCTTCCGTTCGGCTTTCGCTTCCAGAATGCGCACGTTGGCAGGCGGTGTCTTGCCGCCTTTGGTTTCGCCAAAGTAGAGCGTGGTATGCGGGAACGGAATCTCGATACCCGCCGCGTCAAAGCGCAGTTTCACTAGGCGGTTGTAGGCACGGCCTACAGCCCACTGGTCGCCCGGCGTGGTTTTAATGACCACACGAATGTTCACCGAGCTGTCGGCCAGGGCGGTAACCCCTGCCACGGTCAGATCTGCCAGCAGCTGTTTGCCATGCTCTTCACTGGCCTTGAGATCTTCAAAGGCGAGCTGCAGCTGCTCGATGGCATCATCGATGCTCTCGTTGTAGCCAATGCCATACTCGCCTACATGGTTACCGTACTCGCGCATGTAGTTAGAGACGGTATCCACACTGGAGAACGGCACAATGTGATAAGTACCGGAGAGGTCGCGGATACCCACCGAGCGAATACTCAAGCGCTCTGCGGTACCGGTAATACCCCCTACGGTCACCACATCGCCGGTATTCATCGCGTTTTCCACCTGAATGAATACCCCGGTAATCACATCCTGCACCAGCTTCTGGGCACCAAAACCAATCGCCAGACCCAGCACACCGGCACCAGCAATTAGCGGCCCAATATTGATGCCGATTTCCGAGAGCACGATCATGCCGGTGATGGTCACCATGGCAATGGCCAGCGCATTACGGAACAGGCTCAGCAGCGTTTTGGCACGGGCAGAGGGTTCGCCGTGACCGGTTTCCGGGTTGAGCTTGTGCTCGATCAGGCTTGCCAAGCCCAGCCATATGCCCAGCGACACAATCAGGATCACTGCTACGCTGATCAGGTTACCCACCAGATTGGCACCGCGCTCGGAGGCGTACCAGGCGGCCAGGTCAAAGGCGCCCCAAGCATCCAGCACCACCATGATCACCGCAACGACGATCACCGTGCGCAGCACGCGAAGCGCGTTGGGCACGTAGCTGTTCAACCGGACTTCCAGCAGCGGCAGCTTACGGCGCAGGTCATCGGAGAGTTGAATACGACGACCAATGGTCTGTGTCAGGAACGCAGACAGCAGCAGGCCCACGACCACGGCGCCGAGCGTCTTCAACGTCGCAAAGAGGACAAAGGGCAGCGCATCACCCGGACGGGTAAGCGTCAGCACAAACACCATTAAGAAATAGATCAGCGCGAACAGGTGCCACGTGCGGGCAAACAGCTGCAGCGATACACGGCTGGCGGTCAGCGTAGAGCGCGTGCCCATCTGATTCAGGTTATCGCGCAGCCGCACACGGTTTTTGAGCACCACGCCCACCGCATAAATAAACGCCAGCAGCATAATCAGCGTGCCGACCGCTTGCCCCAGAGAGGCCGCGATATAGAAGTTGACCAATGGCACCACCACCATCAGGCCATAGCCCACCATACCAATTAGGCGTGCCAGCCAGCGGTTCCAGTAGGAGGCTTCTTGGGCCGAGATCGGCAGCAGGCGCAGGCCTTCATAGCGCGAAGAGAATAGCATCCGCACGCCAGCTTTCAATAGCTCAATGATCAGGAAAGCATTTAAAAACAGCGATGCGCGGGTGGATAGCTCACCGGTCTCTCCCACCGCAAAGGTCGCAATCAGGTTACCGCCTACGTATGCCAGCGCCACCAGCAGCACGTCCAGCACCGCGGCAATCGCCACGCAGAGCACTAAACGCAGCACCGGCGTTAAGCCACTGCCCTGCTGCGACCAGCTGCTAATCTTGGTAAACAGCGACTTCGCCAAGCGGCGGAACACCATAAAGAGCGCAAAGGTGGCCACAATCACGATGCCAAGATTAATGGCAGCACTGATAAACGCTGCCATATCAAAGCTGCTGCCTGTGCCCTGGCCAGTGAACATGTTGCCGACAATCGCCGCTGCCTGCTCAATCTGGCCGCCCACATCACCGACGACACGGCTGGTAAGCTCAGCCAACTGTCGGGGCAACGAGACATCTTCCGGGGCCACATTGCCACCTGCTGCGGCCGCTTCCGGCGAGAGCTCGGCAGCAACGCCAGCTGGCAGTTCTGAGGCCTGATTGCGCAACAGCTCAATCAGCTCCTGGCGGGCCTGCTCATCTTCCAGCAGATCCGCCAGTGCCGTATAAGAGGGCTGCTCTTCCGTGGCAGGCGCTTCACTCTCAGCGCCCAGCGTGGTTTGCGCCATGGCTGGCCCTGCCAGCATGGCGAACAGCGTCAGCATCCAGACGCTTAGCCAGGGTAGTAAACGTAGTGACGACACACCATAACCTCCCTTTGGGTGAATATTTGCAATCCTGCGACTCGCTAACGCTAAGATCTAACGTATTAAAGTTAAACACAGAATAGTGCATCCGCTAAGAGTGCAAGCTTTGTATAACGTTGGCTAGCGTAACATGCCTCAATGAAAGAGACGTTAACGCACCCGTTTTTTGCGCACCAATGAAAACAGCCGCCACTTATTGGCAGTAAGGCGCCAACCATTGATGGGCCAGCGCAATCAGCAGCCCATAGCGGGCACCTTTTGCCAGCACAATCCACAGTAGCGCCCGCCACCAGGCAAGGCGCATCACCCCAGCCAGCACGGTGAGCGGGTCGCCAATCACAGGTAACCAGGAGAGTAATAGGCTCGCCTCGCCAAAGCGGTGATACCAGCGCTCGGCACGGGCAAGTCCTTGGGGAGATGCAGGAAACCAGCGGCGATGTTGAAATTGGCGAGCGTAGCGACCAAGAGCCACGTTGATCAAACTGCCCAGCGTGTTGCCAGCCGTCGCCACAACCCACAGCACCAGCGCAGGCTCACCAACACACCATAGCCGCGCCAGCCACACTTCCGAGCCACCAGGCAGCAGGGTGGCGCTGGCTAGCGCCACCCAAAACAGGCTGAACACGATACGCGCCCTCTAACGTTTAACGGGGCAACTGGCCACCGAGCTGCTGGGTAATTTCGTCGGCTATTTGACGCACCAGCGCCCCCAGTACCAGCAGGCGCTCTTCGGGAATACGCGCCATGGGGCCCGAGACGGAAATAGCCGCCAACGGCGTGGCGTGCTCGTCGAAAATGCAGGCCGCCACGCAGTGCAGGCCAATGGCATGCTCTTCTCGGTCGCAGGCAAAGCCTTGGGCGCGAATGGCGGCCATTTCCGCCTGCAGTGAATCCGTTTGATAGAGGGTATTTTCAGTGACACGGGCCAGCTCGTAGCCGCCTTCTAACAGCGCGCTGCGCTCCTCCTCGCTCATCCACGCCAGCAGCGCCTTGCCCACGCCGGAGGCGTGAAGCGGCGCACGAGACCCCAGCCGCGTGATCATGCGCATCATCTGCGGGGATTCGTTTTGCGCCAGGAAGACCGCCGTGGCGCCATCGCGGATACCCAGGTTCGCCGTTTCGCCGGTTTCTGCGGTTAAGCGGCGCAAAAACGGGCGGCTTTTGGCCACCACGTCGCGAGCTTCAAGGAAACTGTTACCAATGCGGAAGGTTTTGACGTCGATGCGCCACAGGCCCTGTTCGCTCTCTTGGGTGACAAAGCCCTGGCTTTGCAGCGCCTGAAGCAGGCGGTGGGTGGTGGAAGGGGCAAGGTCGGCCATCTCCGCCAGCTCTGAAAGCGCAAGGCCCAGGGGGCTGGCGGACAAATACTCGAGTAGCGTGAGGCCGCGTACTAACGATTGGCTATGCCCACCGCTGGCTTTGGTGGCTCCTGCCGGACGTCCGACTGACCTGCGCTTGGCTTCACTCACCTGAGACTCTCCTGAAGGCGCTGAATGACGTAAAAAGCCAGCAGGATAACGCGCTGCGCGGGCGCTGTCGCGTTTACGGAAACAAATTCCACCATTGGATGGCTAGCGGTGTTGCCACTGGGGCGGGCGTTTCTCGATAAACGCATCGATCCCTTCGGCCACGTCGTCGGCCAGCATGTTGCACGCCATGGTGTCGCCAGCAAAGACGTAGGCCTCATCCAGTGGCATCGCCAACTGACGGGCAAACATGGCTTTGCCGGTACGCACGGCCACCGCGCTTTTCGCGCAGAGGCTCGCGGTGAGCGCTTCAACCTCGGCATCAAGCTCGCCTTCTGCGGCGACACGATTGATCAGCCCCCACTCGGCGGCGGTGTCTGCGCTGATAAACTCGCCGGTCAACAGCATCTCCATGGCCCGCTTTCGGGGCACGTTGCGCGAAAGCGCCACGGCCGGGGTCGAGCAAAACAGGCCCACGTTAATACCAGAGACCGCAAAGCGGGCGCTGCTGGCGGCCACGGCCAAATCGCAGCTAGCGACGAGCTGGCAGCCCGCAGCGGTGGCAATGCCCTGCACCTTGGCAATCACCGGCACGGGAAAATGGACGAGGCTTTGCATCACCTTGCCGCAGCGCGCGAACAGCGCTTGGTAGTAGGCTTTATCCGGGTTCGCGCGCATCTGCTTTAAGTCGTGGCCTGCGCAGAAGGCTTTACCGTTGGCTGCCAAAACCACGCAGCGCACGTGCTCATCTTGGATAATGTTATCCAACGCAGCTTGCAGCGCTTCCAACATCGTTTCCGACAGCGCATTGAAGCGCTCGGGCTGATTGAGAGTAAGCGTCACGACGCCCCCCTGCGCGGTGCGCAGCAGGCAGTCGTGGGAAGGGGACGCATGAGGGGACGACATGGCAGGCTCCTGAGCAGACGTTGCTACCCAGTCTAGCGCTTGCTTGGCACATTGAGCGCAAGCTAAGACCAAAGTGGCCTCCTGCAAAACAGAAGGCCACTGATGATTACGCTTTCTCGCGAGTGCCTTGGCGATGGTTATAGCCCAGCGGATGAGGCTCACCACGGGCTTTGGCCAGCTCAATCTGGCGCTGACGCTCGCGGGCGGCGGCGCGGGTTTTCTCAGGCAGTGAGTCGATGCAGTGGGGGCAGCTGATACCTGGTTCATAAGCCGACGACTGCATATCTTCCTGGGAGATCGGCATTCGGCAGGCGTGGCACTGCTCGTGCTCGCCTTCGGTAAGGTCGTGGCGCACGGTGACCCGGTTATCAAACACGAAGCACTCGCCGCGCCACAGCGACTTCTCTTCTGGCACTTTTTCCAGGTAGTTCAGCACGCCACCCTTTAGGTGGTACACCTCTTCAAAGCCCTCTTTCAGCATAAAGCTGGAGGCTTTCTCGCAGCGGATGCCGCCGGTACAGAACATGGCGACTTTTTTATGCTGCTCCGGGTTGTAGTGCTCGCGCACGTACTCTGGAAACTCCCGGAAGGTGGTGGTTTTCGGGTCCACCGCGCCTTCAAAGCTGCCAATCGCCACTTCGTAGTCATTGCGAGTATCGATCACCAGCACTTCGGGGTCGGAGATCACGTCGTTCCAATTCTCTGGCTCTACGTAGGTGCCCACGGTGTCGTTGGGGTCGATGCCCGGCACGCCCAGCGTGACGATCTCTTTTTTCAGTTTGACCTTGGTGCGGTAGAACGGCGGCTCGTCGCAAAATGACTCTTTGTGGTCGATATCGGCCAAACGCGGGTCGGCGGTGAGCCAAGCCAGCAGCGCGTCGATACCTTCGCGGCTACCGGCCACGGTGCCGTTGATGCCCTCTTTGGCCAGCAGCAGCGTGCCTTTCACGCCGTTATCCAGCATGGTTTGGCGCAGCGGCTCGCGCAGCGCTTCGAAATCGTTCAGGGTGACAAATTTGTACAGCGCCGCCACCACGATGGGCGGTGTTGGGGTCGGGGTCATGGAGTGCTCCTGGTAGTCGCCCTCGCAAAGGGCGGACCGGGTCAATAAAGGCGCGCATGATAGCAAAAAGCGCGCCCTCGGTGCATCTCGGCGCGTTTGACGCAGATCAAAGGGGCGCCAATCGTCGATTATTTCGACGACATCATTGAGAAAGCTTCACCCCACGTTGAGCGCACTCGGTCGTATAGTAGGCGGCAACTTAACTCAGTGATGAGGTGCCTTTCATGAAGATTCGTCGTTCCAACGAGCGGGGCTACGCGGACCACGGCTGGCTGCGCTCTTACCACACGTTTTCGTTCGCCAATTACATGGATCCCAACCATATGGGCTTCCGCGCGCTGCGGGTGATCAACGAAGACCGCGTGGCCCCCGGCCACGGCTTTGGCGCCCACCCCCACCGGGATATGGAGATCATCTCCTACGTGCTCGATGGAGAGATGGAGCACAAGGACAACATGGGCAATGGCGAAGTGATGCGCCCAGGCGATGTGCAGCGCATGTCCGCAGGCACGGGCGTACTGCACAGCGAGTTCAACCACTCCCAAGAGAACGGGCTGCACTTTCTGCAAATCTGGATCGAAACCGCCCAGCGTGGCATTCAGCCCAGCTACGAGCAGAAGCACTTCCCCACTGCCGAGCGGCAGGGCCAGTGGCGCTTGGTGCTCTCCCCAGATGGCCGCGATGGCTCGGTGAGCGTGAATCAGGATGTCAATCTTTACGCCAGCCTGCTGGGTGCAGGTGATCAGGTGACGGCTCCGCCTTCTCGCTATGCATGGCTGCATGTGGTGAAGGGGGCTGTCGAGGTCAACGGTGAGGCGCTCGCCACTGGCGATGCCGCCGCTTTTACGCCGGACGAGCACGTTGAGCTGACTAGCCACGACGCCAGCGAAGTGCTGCTGTTTGATTTGGCCTAACAGCACCTAACTAGCAAGTGATATAACGCAAAACGGCCCCGTTGGGGCCGTTTTGGTAACAAGCGCTGGCTAGCTATTTGCTTAGCTATTCTGCGCCGAGTAGAGCACGCGAATCTTCAGCGTGTGCTCTACTTGCTTCAGCGCTTCCAGCGCCTGCGGGCCGTAGGCTTTGTCGACATCGATCACCACGTAGCCGACCTTATCGTTGGTCTGCAGATACTGGCCCGAAATGTTGATGCCGTTTTCAGACAGCACGCGGTTGATCTGAGAAAGCACGCCGGGCACGTTGTCGTGAATATGCAGCAAACGGTGCTTGTCCGGGTGCGCGGGAAGCGCCACTTCGGGGAAGTTGACCGACGTGACCGTGGTGCCGTTGTCTGAATAAGTGATTAGCTTCTCGGATACCTCGATACCGATGTTCTCCTGGGCTTCCAGGGTAGAACCACCGATATGCGGCGTCAGAATCACGTTATCCAGGCCGCGCAGCGGGCTTTGGAACTCTTCATCGTTGCCTTTCGGCTCGACCGGGAAGACATCAATAGCAGCGCCGTTCAGCTTGCCCGCTTTAATGGCATCCGCTAGCGGCTCGATTTCCACCACGCTGCCACGGGCGGCGTTGATCAGGATAGCGCCATCCTTCATGGCGGCGATCTCTTTCGCGCCAATCATCCAGCGGGTAGAGGCCATATCCGGTACGTGCAGGCTGACCACATCCGCGCGGCCCAACAACTCCTCCAGGCTGCTGACCTGGTTGGCGTTCCCCATGCCCAGCTTGGTGATCACATCGTAGTAAATCACGTTGAAGCCGAGTGATTCCGCCAAGACAGAGAGCTGCGCGCCGATGCTGCCGTAGCCCACGATACCGAGGGTTTTACCACGCGCTTCGTGGGAGTTTTTCGCCGACTTCAGCCAGCCGCCCTGGTGCGCACGGGCGTTCTTTTCGGGAATACCGCGCAGCAGCATAATGGCTTCTGCCAGTACCAGCTCCGCCACCGAGCGGGTGTTGGAGTAAGGCGCATTAAATACCGCGATACCGCGCTTGAGCGCCGCATCCAGGTCAACTTGGTTGGTACCGATACAGAAACAGCCAACGCTTACTAACTTCTCGGCCGCCTCAAACACGCGCTCAGTTAGCTGAGTACGGGAACGGATGCCGATAAAGTGAACATCGCGAATCTTCTCGATCAGCGACTCTTCATCTAGCGAAGTCGGCAGATGTTCGATGTTCTCGTAACCTGCGTTGTGAAAATTGTCCACCGCGCTTTGGTGGACGCCCTCGAGTAGCAGGATCTTGATCTTGCTCTTTTCCAGGGACGTTTTGGCCATGGCTGAATCAACCTCTATGGTCGGCGGCATGCGCCGTGTATCGGTTCACGGGAGGCCCGTATGGTAGCACAGCCACTTGCGCTCTCGGTGGCTTGGCGTGATGAAAAGTGTGCGCTTTCAAGATGAACTGAGTGCAAGACGAACAATCAACCCATAGGGAGGGCAGACGCCACCCCCTCGCCTCGGTGTATACTGTGCGTTTATTTAACAGCATCCGCAGCCACACTCGTCGCCCTTGCTGATACCAGGGCGCCCGGAAAACGGTAGGCATTGCCCAATGAGCGACACCACACCCCCACAAGATTTTGCCGCAACGGTTGCCCAGCTAGAAACCATTGTGGAACGCCTGGAGTCCGGCGAACTCTCATTGGAAGATGCGCTGACCGCTTTTGAACAGGGCGTTCGACTGACCCGCGATGCCCAGCAGCGTCTCGATAGGGCTGAGCTAAAAGTACGGGCACTGAGCGAAGACCCCGACGGCAAACTGGAAGTCGCCCCGTTCGCAGGTGCCCCGGATGCTGGCAATGACAGCGAGGAGACGCCGCCATGGTGAGCGCCCACGCCTCCCGACTAGCCACGCTGCGCCATGCCAGCAGCACCCGAGTAGATGCCACGCTAGCCGCGCTGTTCGATGCACGCCCAGCGGTAGATGAGCGTTTAGAAGCGGCCATGCGCCACGGGCTTTTGGTCGGCGGAAAACGTTTGCGCCCGCTGCTGGTCTATTTAGCGGGTCAAGCACTCGGGGCGAGTGACGACGACCTGGATGCTCCGGCGGCGGCCATCGAGCTGATTCACGCCTACTCGCTGATTCACGATGACCTGCCCGCCATGGACGACGACGACCTGCGGCGCGGCCAGCCTACGGTGCATAAAGCCTTTGACGAGGCCACCGCCATCTTGGCGGGCGACGCCCTGCAGGCGCTAGCGTTCGAAGTGCTGGCCAGTCACCCTTACCCTCGCTTGGGCCAGCTAGTCACCACGCTGGCGGTCGCCTCTGGCCGCGACGGTATGGTGGCTGGCCAGGCGCTGGATTTAGCCGCCGTGGGCGGACATCCAGATGCCGAGGCAATGGCACACATGCACGCCCATAAAACCGGCGCGCTGATCGTGGCGGCCGTGCGTTTGGGCGGCCTGGTCGCGGTGGAAGAGGACGACCCGCGTCTGGCAGCGCTAATTCGCTACGCCCGCGCCATTGGTCTAGCCTTCCAGATTCATGACGACATCCTGGATGTGACGGGTGACACCGCCACGCTGGGCAAAATTTCCGGTGCTGACGCCGCCCGTGCCAAGCCTACTTACCCAAGCTTACTGGGGCTGGCGGAGGCGCAGTGCAAAGCGAACACGCTTATTGACGAGGCCATTGCCGCCCTCGCCCCGTTAGGCGAGCAGGCCGCACCCCTGGCCGATCTTGCCCACTATATGATCGAGCGCGACCACTAACACATGCCTATGAAGCTGTTCGACGAGATACCCCGCGAGCGCCCGGCGACGCCACTGCTCGACTCTTTTGATCATCCCGCCGCGCTGCGGGCCATGAATGCTAAACAGCTCGCCCAGCTAGCGGATGAGCTGCGCGCCTACCTGCTCTACAGCGTTGGCGTGACGGGCGGCCACTTTGGCGCAGGCCTGGGCGTTGTTGAGCTCAGTGTCGCGCTGCACCACGCCTTTCACACGCCGAAAGACCGCTTGGTGTGGGACGTGGGTCATCAAGCCTACCCGCATAAAATCCTCACCGGGCGGCGCGATGCCATGCTCAGCATTCGCCAGCACGGCGGCTTGGCGGCGTTTCCCCGCCGGGCAGAGTCCGAATACGACACCTTTGGCGTTGGCCACTCCAGCACTTCCATCTCTGCGGCGCTAGGCATGGCCCTGGCTGCGCAAGCACAAAACGACCCGCGCAAGGTCTGCGCCATTATTGGCGACGGCGCGCTCACCGCAGGGATGGCGTTTGAAGCGCTGGCCCACGCGGGCCACGTCAACGCCAATATGCTGGTAGTGCTGAACGACAACGAGATGTCGATCTCCGAAAACGTCGGCGGTATTGCTACGTATTTAGCACGGGTGCTCTCCAGCCAGCCCTACCTAAAAATGCGTGAAGAGGGCAAAAAGGTGCTCTCCCACCTGCCCGGCGCCCTGGAGCTTGCCAAGCGTACCGAAGAGCACATGAAGGGCATGGTCAGCCCCGCCACGCTGTTTGAGGAGATGGGCTTTCACTACGTTGGTCCCATCGACGGCCACGACTTAGAGGCGCTGACTCAAACGCTGCGTAACCTGCGCGACCAGAAAGGCCCGCAGTTCCTGCATATCAAAACGGTCAAAGGGAAAGGCTTCCTGCCCGCCGAAGCCGACCAGATTGGCTACCACGCGATTACTAAGCTGGAAAAAACCAGCGTCACGGTAAGCGCACCGCTGGTGAAGAAACCTGCCAGTGTCCCAAAAAAGAAGTATTGCAACGTGTTTGGCGACTGGCTATGCGATATGGCCGCCGCCGACCCACGGCTAATGGGCATTACCCCCGCCATGGGCGAAGGCTCGGATCTGATTCGCTTCTCGCAAACCTATCCCGAGCGCTACTTCGACGTCGCCATTGCCGAGCAGCACGCGGTCACCCTGGCCGCCGGTATGGCCTGTGAAGGCATGAAGCCAGTGGTGGCGATCTACTCCACCTTCTTGCAGCGCGGCTACGACCAGTTGATTCACGACGTGGCGGTACAGGAGTTAGATGTCACCTTCGCCATCGACCGGGCAGGCCTAGTGGGCGAAGACGGTCCCACCCACCACGGCAGCATGGATCTTTCGTTCCTGCGCTGTGTGCCGGGCATGGTGATTCTCGCTCCATCGGATGAAGCCGAATGCCGCGCCATGCTCAGCGCTGCCTACCACCATTCTGGCCCGGCTGCCGTGCGCTACCCCCGTGGCACCGGCCCCGGCGTCGCCATTCCTGAGCACCTGGAGCCGCTGACCATTGGCGAAGCCCAGGTGCGCCGCGAGAGCACCAGCGACGGTGTGCGCATTGCCCTGCTGGCGTTTGGTAGCGTCAATAGCGCCGCCGCCGAAGTGGCTGAGAAGCTCAACGCCACCCACATCAACATGCGTTCGGTGAAACCACTGGACCGCGATGCTGTGCTCCACGCAGCGGACGAGCATGAGCTGCTGGTCACCCTGGAAGAGAACGTCATTGCGGGCGGCGCGGGTAGCGCGGTGAACGAGCTGCTCAACGCGGAAGGCGTTCAGGTGGAAGTGCTGAACTTAGGCCTGCCGGACGCCTTTGTGGAACACGGCACCCCCGCCGAGCTATTGCGCGACTGCGGCCTGGACGCTGAAGGGATCGAGCGCGCTATTCGCGCCCGACTGCCGTAACCTCCGCGTGTGAACCACGCGTTTTTAACCTGTTGAGATGTCTATGTTATTTCTAATTATTGTGTTTGGTTTGATTGGCCTTGCCGTCGGTGGCCCCATTGGCTTACTCGTAGGTGGCGGCCTTGGCTGGTGGCTGGGTCGGCGCATCAGCCGTCGCTTGAACGCTGCCCGTGTTCAAATTCAAGAAGGCTTTTTGGAATCAATCTTCTCCGTGATGGGCTGTCTCTGTCAGGCCGATGGCAAAGTCACCGAGGGCGAGCTAGACGTTGCCGAAAAGCTCTTCGATCAAATGCGTCTTCAGGGCGAGCACCGCGCCAAAGCTCGCGCCGCCTTTGACCGGGGCCGCGCGGCTGACTTCAACCTGGATGCCGAGCTGGCCAAGGTCAACCGCCTCACCCAGCGCCAGCCGGTACTGCGCCAAGTGTTTTTACAGGTTCAGTTGAGCGCGATTGCCGCCGATGGCGTGCTGCACCCCGCCGAGCACGAGATGATTCTGCGCGTTGCCCGCGGCGTTGGTTGTAGCGACGCCGAAGTTCAGCAAATCGAAGCGATGCTGCACGGCGCTGCCGCCAACTCCCAAGGCGCCAGCGAAGAAGCGTTGAAAGATGCTTACCGCGTTCTTGGGGTATCAGAAGAGGCCAGCGATGCCGAGCTGAAGAAAGCCTACCGCCGCCTGATGAGCCAAAACCACCCGGATAAACTGGCCGGCAAAGGGTTGCCAGAGAGCATGCGAGAAGTGGCTCAGGCACGGACCAGTGAAATTGGCAACGCTTACGAACGCATCCGCGCTGCGCGGAGCTAGTAGCTCGTGACAGGGTTCCAGGGAGTCGCTACAGTGAAAACTTCACGGTACTGCCTGGAGCCGCCAAATGATCACGCTATACAGCTTTCCCAACTCCCGCTCGCTACGCGCTGCTTGGACCCTTGAAGAGCTGGGCCTAGAGTACCAGTGCCACCACGTAGCGCTGGATAAAGGCGAAGGGCAAAGTACCGAGCATCTTGCTCGCCACCCGGATGGCAAGGTGCCGGTGCTGGAAGATGGCGAGCTAACGCTGTTTGAATCCGCACCTATCTGCCGCTATCTCGCCGAGCAGTATGGCGATGGCAGCCTCCTGCCTCAAAGCGTTGCCGAGCGCGCCCAGGTCGACCAGTGGCTCAGCTTTATCGTCACCGAGATTGAACAGCCGCTGTGGTTACAGGCCAAGCACAAGTTCGCCTTGCCACAAGACAAGCGAGTCCCCTCAGTACTGCCCACTGCGGCTTGGGAATTCCAGCGAGCGCTACTCGCGCTGGAGCGCCGCTACCGCGGCCAAGAAACCCTGGTAGGCGACACCTTTACCCTTGCGGATCTTTTCCTGACGCATACGCTGACCTGGGCGGCCAGCATGAAGCACCGCCTGCCGGAGCCGCTGGTAGCTTACCGCGCCCGTCATGCTAATCGCCCTGCGCTTGCCCGCGCCGCCGAAAAAGAGCAGGCGGCGGCGCAAGCGACCTGATTACACCGCGTTAGGCGAAGGCAGCCGGAGTGTTTCCTGCGCTTTACTCCCTTCGGCCCGGGCGGCTCCCCAGGCACTTTCCAGCCCGCCAGGGAAGCCGCTTCGCTGGCTGTAATCTGGAGTGACACCGCCCTGGTAGGCATGGCGCTGGCTTAGCGCTTTGGCGCAGCTATAATCCACTACCGTCAGCACGCCCACCGCGGTGAGTGCTAAATAGAGGTTCTCTTTGTGCGATGGATGGCGCTTTAACGCAAAGGTGAGCGCGGCAAAATCTAGCACATCTCCGCCAACTCGACTCCAAATTGCGTTGGTCGGGTTATCCGACAGCGCGCCGATGCCGCTGAGGATTTCCCGCGCACCGCAGGCGCGTACCTTATTTTCACGATGAGGCATACCTAACGCGCGGCTCAACCGACGCGGGGCCACTAGCTGATACAACCCCATCCCCAAGCTTAGCCAACCCAAGCCTCTAGCTAACTTATCTGCTGGTGACATTGAGCGCGTTGGCGAGTGGAAATGGCGTTTCATCGATGTTTTCATACTCTCCTCCCTGTGCAGTATTACGGCTTCAGAATGACTTTGACGCAGCCATCCTGCTTATCCCGAAAGGTTTGGTACATCTCGGGCCCCTGGGCTAAATCCACCGAGTGGGTAATCACAAACGAAGGGTCGATCTGGCCCCCGTCAATGCGCCTCAACAGATCATCCGTCCAGCGTTTGACATGGGTTTGCCCGGTGCGCACGGTCAATCCTTTGTTCATCAGCGCCCCCATAGGGATTTTATCAACCAGCCCGCCATACACCCCGGGGATCGACAAAATACCCGCCGGACGGCAGACATAGATCATCTCGCGCAGCACATGAGCACGGTCGGTTTCCAGCCACATGGCCTGTTTTACCCGGTCATACACCGAGTCCAGCGAACGCGTGGCGTGGGCTTCCAGCCCCACCGCATCGATACACTTTTCTGGCCCCTTACCGTGGGTCAGCTCCTGCAGCCTGCCCAGTACGCTTTCGTGGGCAAAGTGAATGGTGATCGCGCCACCGGCAGCGGCCATTGAGAGCCGCTCGGGTACGTTATCAATCACCACTACCTGCTTGGCGCCCAGCAGCACCGCGCTACGCACGCAGAACTGGCCAACCGGGCCTGCGCCCCAGATCACCACGGTATCGGTGGGTTGAATGTCGCACTGCGCGGCGGCCTGCCAGCCGGTTGGGAAAATATCCCCTAGAAACAGCACTTGCTCATCGGTGAGCGTATCGGGCACTTTAATATGCGTGGTGTCGGCAAAAGGCACGCGCACAAACTCGGCCTGGCCGCCCGCATAGCCGCCGGTAAGTTGAGAGTAGCCAAACAGCCCGGCACCGCCATGGCCAAAAACTTTATCCGCCAGGGATTTATTACGGTTGGAGCGCTCGCAAACCGAGTAGTTGCCGCGCTGGCACTGCTCGCATTCGCCGCAAGCAATGGTGAAGGGCACCACCACTCGATCGCCTACTTTGAGATTTTTCGTCTCACTGCCCACTTCCATCACTTCGCCCATAAACTCATGGCCTAGGACATCGCCACAGGACATACCGGGGATATAGTGATCGTAAAGGTGCAGATCAGAGCCGCAGATGGCGCAGCTACTGACATTGATAATGGCATCGCGGGGGTGTTCGAGCGCGGGGTCGGGCACGGTGTCGTAACGAACATCGTTCTTACCGTGCCAGCAAAGTGCTTTCATGGCTGCTTCTCCTTACATGGTTGTGCATAGCGTCCTGCCATGTATCACCATAGCTCAGACACACGGCAACCAAAGTTAAGAAAAAGCTTTTTTACGGGTGTTCGACGACAATCACGCCCTAATCAGGAAACTTAAGTTAACAACGGATAACAACAGCCACCTACCTAGCCTTTGCGTTCAATATCCACGTCGCTGGCCTGGGTGAAGTCATCCAGCGCCATCATATGGCCGAGCTTGCCCGCTTTGGTGGAGAGGTACTGTTCGTTGTGAGGGTTTAAACCAGTGGTAATCGGCAAGCGCTCGACGACGTTCACGCCGTCGCGGGTCAGCGCATCTACCTTACGGGGGTTATTGGTCATCAGTTTGAGCGCCGTTATGCCCAGGTGGTTGAGCATCGGCACGCAGAGGTCGTAGCGGCGCATGTCGGCACCAAAGCCGAGCTGCTCGTTGGCTTCGACGGTATCGGCCCCCTGGTCTTGCAGATGATAGGCGCGGATTTTGTTGAGCAGGCCAATGCCACGCCCTTCCTGGCGTAAATAGAGCAGCACGCCGCGCCCCTCTTCGGCAATACGCTTCAGCGCTTCTTGCAGCTGGTAGCCGCAGTCGCAGCGCATCGAGAATAGCGCATCGCCGGTTAAGCATTCGGAGTGCACGCGCCCTAACACCGGCTCGCCGCCGCTCACATCGCCCAACGTTAGGGCGATATGGTCTTTACCCGTGGCGTCGTCTTCGAAGCCATGCATGGTGAATGTGGCCCAGGGAGTGGGCAGCCGAGAGGCAGCAATGAAGCGAATGGTCACAGGTTTCCTCGCTGATTAACCAAACCAGTTAACCACACCAGTGTTGGCGAAGTGGACGAACAGTTTACCAGGAAGCCGCGCAGGCCTCACGGTCTTAGCGGGGTGCGACGATTTTTGCCACGGTTTGCGCCGCCACCCCCGGCTATCTTCACGTACAATTCCTATCTTCAGGTACGATGACTCCCTTACAATGCGGGCAAATTTCTCAAGAGCAAGTGTTTATGACCACCACACCTTTGCAAAACGACCGTTTTCTTCGCGCGCTGGCTCGCCAGCCCGTTGACCGCACTCCGGTGTGGATGATGCGCCAAGCCGGCCGCTACCTGCCGGAGTACCGCGCCAGCCGCGCCGACGCAGGCAGCTTTATGGACCTGTGCCGCAATCATGACCTGGCTTGTGAAGTGACCCTGCAGCCGCTAGAGCGCTACCCGCTCGACGCCGCAATTCTGTTTTCGGATATTTTGACCATCCCCGATGCCATGGGGCTGGGCCTCTACTTCGAAACCGGTGAAGGCCCCAAATTCAGAAAAACCGTCCGCACGCCGGAAGAAGTAGCGGCGCTGACGGTGCCAAACGCCGAGCGCGACCTGGACTACGTGATGCGGGCGGTATCCACGATTCGCCGCGAGCTGAACGGCCGCATGCCGCTGATCGGTTTCTCCGGCAGCCCCTGGACGCTGGCGACGTACATGGTCGAAGGCGGTTCCAGCAAGGATTTCCGTCACCTAAAAACCATGCTGTACGACACGCCGGACACCATGCACCAGCTGCTGGATACCCTCGCGCAGTCGGTCACTGACTACCTGAACGCGCAGATTCGTGCCGGTGCTCAGGCGGTACAGATTTTCGATACCTGGGGCGGCGCGCTCTCCACGCCTGCTTACCTAGAGTTCTCGCTGCGCTATATGGAGCAGATCGTTTCCGGGCTGATCCGCGAACACGACGGCCGCCGCGTGCCGGTGATTCTGTTCACCAAAAACGGCGGCCAGTGGCTTGAACACATTGCTTGCGCCGGTGCCGACGCGCTGGGTATCGATTGGTCGACCGAGCTTTCCGACGCCCGCGCCCGTGTGGGCCATAAAGTTGCCCTGCAGGGTAATTTAGACCCCAACGTGCTGTTTGCTCGCCCCTCTGCCATTCGCGCCGAAGTGGCCCGCGTGCTGGAGAGTTACGGCCACGGCCCGGGCCACGTGTTCAACTTGGGCCACGGCATCAGCCAGTTCACCAATCCCGATCACGTCACCGCCTTTATGGAGGCGCTGCACGACTTAAGCCCGCAGTACCATCAGGGCATTCCGACCCAAACGAACGACCAGTGCCCAGGAGCCAAGCAATGAGCGACTTACGCGACGACCAGTGGTTTACCGAAGTCTTTGATAGCCACGGCAGCGCTTTCTCGCTGAAAATCACCGAAAAACTGCTGGATGTGCAAAGCCCTTACCAGCACCTGGAAGTGTACGCCACCGAAACCTACGGCAACCTGATGGTGCTGGATGGCTGCGTGATGCTGACCGATCGCGACAACTTCCTCTACCACGAGATGATTGCTCACCCGGCGCTGTTCACCCATCAAGACCCCAAGCGGGTGGTGATTATTGGCGGCGGCGACTGCGGCACGCTGAAAGAAGTGCTGCGCCATCCGGGCGTTGAAAAAGTCACTCAGATCGACATTGATGAAGAAGTCACCAAAGCCTCCGAGCGCTTTTTCCCGTCGCTGGTGGAAGCCAACGGCGACCCCCGCGCCGAGCTGCTGTTTGCCGACGGCGTGAAATGGGTCGACGACGCTGCCGACGAGAGCATCGACGTGCTGATCATCGACTCCACTGACCCGGTAGGCCCTGCCGAAGGCCTGTTCAAAACCGACTTTTTGAAGCGCTGCCACCGCATTCTGAAAAGCGGCGGCGTCATGGTGCAGCAGAGTGAGTCACCGCTGTATCACAGCGGCTCAATCATCCGCGAGCTGCGTAACGACATGCGCGAAGCAGGCTTTGATAGCGTAGCCACCCTGCCCTTCCCCCAGCCGGTGTACCCTTCCGGCTGGTGGAGCGTGACGCTGGCAGGCAAAAGCACCAACGTTAAAAGCTTCCGTGAAGAGGCTGCCGCCAGCCACGAAATGCCGCTACAGTACTACACAGTAGATGCCCACCGTGGTGCCCTGGCGCTGCCGCCCTTTATGCGTAAAGCGTTCGCATAACTTCGCGGTTCCGCTATGTATCAGGCCGGGCTCTGCCCGGCCTTTTTTATGCGCAGGAGTTGCTGCGCTCGACGTTAAGGAATAATAAATGACTACAACGCGTTGGTTAGGATTGGGAATCACTCTGTTAGCACCCGCTCTCTGGCTACCTGCCACGGCCATGGCCGATACCCTAGAGACCGTACAAGAGCGTGACAGCGTGCGCTGCGGCGTTAACGCGGCCCAGCCCGGCTTCTCATCGCTGGACGATAACGACCAATACCGCGGCCTGGACACCGACGTGTGTCGCGCTATTGCCGCCGCTGCGCTGGGCGATGCTAGCAAGGTCAATTTCGTGCCGTTAGACTCGGTGGAACGCTTTGCCGCACTACAGTCGGGCGAGGTGGACGTACTCTCCCGCACCACCACCTGGACCTCTAGCCGCGACACCACGCTAGGGATGAACTTCACTGGCGTCAGCTACTACGACGGCCAGGCGTTTATGGTGGCCAGCGACCTCGGCGTACAGAGCGCAAAAGAACTGGATGGGGCGGCTGTTTGCACCCAGTCAGGCACCACCAGCGAACTCAACCTTTCCGACTACTTCCGCATTAACAACATGACCTATGATGCGGTGGTGTTTGATTCACCTGAACAGTCGATTGCGGGCTTCGAAGCAGGCCGCTGCGATGTATTGAGCTCGGATGCCTCGCAGCTCTACGCCCAGCGCATTCAACTGGCCGACCCCAATATGGCCGTGGTACTACCGGAGATCATCTCCAAAGAGCCGCTTGGCCCAGCAGTGCGCCAAGGCGATGACCAGTGGTTCAACATCGTGAAGTGGTCGCTGTTTGCCATGCTGAATGCCGAAGAGCTGGGCGTCAGCCAAGCCAACGTGGATGAGCAGCTAAGCTCAGAAAACCCCGATGTGATGCGCCTACTTGGGCAAGATGGCGATTTTGGTGAAGCCATGGGCCTTTCGTCAGACTGGGCTTACCAAATCGTCAAACAGGTGGGTAACTATGCGGACATTTATGACCGCAACGTGGGCGCGGACTCTGATTTCAACATTGCGCGCGGTCTGAACGCTCTGTGGAAAGATGGCGGCATTCAGTACGCGCCACCTATTCGCTAACACGCTAGGCGACTAGCCACCGACCTCCGCCAGCGGCTGCGCACCAAAAAAGCGCATGGCGTAGCTGCTGGCCTATTTTTTTGCACCACTACCTTCGTCAAATTCGCTGATTTTACGTTGAAAAGCGCTGAATTTGACGGCATATCTTTCTTGGCACCTTCCTTGCTAGCTTTTAATGATGCATCACCATGCATAATGACATTAAATCGAGGAAGGGGAACAAACATGATTAATAAGAAACACCTGGTACTGCTGGCCTCCGCTGGTGCTATTACCCTCGCCGGTGTTGCCACCGCGCAAGCCGATACATTAGAAGATACCCGCGAGCGCGGTGCCGTACAGTGTGGCGTCAGCGACGGCTTACCAGGTTTTTCCGCCCCAGACGATAACGGTAACTGGCAGGGCCTGGACGTTGACGTATGTCGCGCCGTAGCCGCAGCAGTACTGGGCGACGCAGACGCCGTCAACTACATCTCCTTGAACGCCGTTGAGCGCTTCACTGCCCTTCAGTCCGGCGAAGTGGATGTCCTTTCTCGTAACACCACCTGGACGACCACCCGTGACACCACGCTAGGCCTAAACTTCACCGGGGTGACCTTCTACGACGGCCAAGGCTTCTTGGTGTCTCGTGACCTGGGTATCTCCAGTGCTTCGGAGCTGGATGGCGCGGCTATTTGTATCCAGTCCGGTACCACTACTGAGCTGAACCTGGCGGACTACTTCCGTGCCAACGGCATGGAGTTTGACCCCATCGTTTTCGATACTTCTGAGCAAACGGTAGGCGGCTTCCAGGCTGGCCGCTGTGACGTACTAACCTCTGACACCTCTCAGTTGGCCGCTCTGCGCATCCAACTGGACGACCCCGCTTCTGCAATGATTCTGCCCGACGTTATTTCGAAAGAGCCGCTGGGCCCGGTAGTACGCCAAGGCGACGACCTGTGGTTTAACATCGTGAAGTGGTCGCTGTTCGCCATGATCAACGGTGAAGAGTACGGCGTCACCAGCGAGAACGCTGAAGAGATGCTCAGCTCTGAGAACCCGGACGTGGCTCGCCTGCTCGGCCAGGACGGTAACTACGGTGAAGGCATGGGACTTGAATCCGACTGGGCTTACAACATCCTGAGCCAAGTGGGTAACTACGGTGAAAGCTTCGAGCGCAACGTAGGTATGGGTTCACCGCTGGAAATTGAGCGCGGTGTTAACGCCCTGTGGAACCAAGGCGGCTTCCAGTACGCACCGCCGATTCGCTAAGCGTCTCGCTTGACCCCGGCCCGCCACCCTTTTTGGTCATGGCGGGCCATTTGATTGACCTTCCGTATCGCGGAGACGCCACCCATGTCCGTAAGACCTAACGCTCGCCCCGTTGGCCAAAAGCCACCGTTTTGGCGAGACCGCGCCAAACGTGCGCTCATCTTCCAATGTCTGCTGATTGCCGCTGTCATCGCCTTTCTGTTCTATATCGTCGGCAACGTGCAAGACAACCTCTCCTCTCGGGGTATCACCACAGGCTTTGGTTTCCTGAGTAATACCGCCGGTTTTGGGATCGTACAGAGTCTGATCGACTACTCTTCCCAAAGCACCTATGGCCGCACCTTTTTCGTTGGCCTACTGAATACGCTACTGGTGGGCGGGTTAGGCGTGATCGCCGCCACCATCATTGGTTTTATTGTCGGTATCGCTCGCCTATCGCCCAACTGGCTGATCGCCAAGCTGGCCGCGGCGTATATCGAAACGTTCCGGAATATTCCGCTTCTGCTGCAGATTTTCTTTTGGTATTTTGCCGTGCTGCGCACCCTGCCAAGCGCCAGGGACAGCCTTGCCTTTGGGGAAGCGTTTTTCCTCAACGTGCGCGGATTGTATCTACCAGAACCGCTGTTTGAGTCCGGTTTTGGGCTAATTCCCGTGACCTTTGTGATCGCCATTGTGGCCAGCATTGCGCTGGTGATTTGGGCGAAGCGCCGCCAGGAAGCCACGGGGAAACGTATTCCTGCCTACTGGATCTCCTTTGCGCTGATTTTTGGCTTGCCGCTGTTGGTTATGTTTGTGACTGGCGTGCCCGTCACTTGGGAAATGCCCGAACTGCGTGGCTTTAACTTCCGCGGCGGTATTACGGTGATTCCCGAGTTCCTGGCGCTATGGTTTGCACTATCGATCTACACCGCCTCGTTCATCGCCGAGATCGTGCGCTCAGGCATACAGGCCATTTCTCATGGCCAAACCGAAGCGGCACAGGCCCTGAGTCTGCCGCGTAACCTAGTGCTGCGTTTGGTGGTCATTCCCCAGGCGTTGCGGGTCATTATTCCCCCGCTGACCAGCCAGTACCTGAACTTGATTAAGAACTCGTCGCTGGCCACCGCTATTGGCTACCCAGACCTCGTGTCGGTGTTTGCGGGTACCACGCTGAACCAGACAGGCCAAGCCATTGAGGTCATTGCCATGACCATGGCGGTCTATCTGACGATCAGCCTGCTGGTATCCATGTTTATGAACTGGTTCAACGCCCGCGTGGCGCTGGTTGAACGCTAGGCTGAGGCGAGGAGCCATACATGATTCATAACCAAACCGTGATTGAGCAGCGACCAGCGCCTAGTAGCTCTGTTGGGGCTGTTGCTTGGCTGCGCACCAACCTGTTTAACGGCCCGATTAATACTATTTTCACCTTAGTCGGCCTCTATATTCTCTACTTGTTGGTGGTACCGACCGTGCAGTGGGCGTTTATCAACGCCGACTGGGTAGGCACTACCCGCGACGACTGCTCTCGCGAAGGCGCCTGCTGGGTATTTATCAACGCCCGTTTATCCCAGTTTATTTACGGCCTTTACCCCAGCGAGGAGACCTGGCGCGCCAATATCGTGTTCGCCATGTTCTTTACCCTGATTGGCTGGCTGGCCATACCCCGCCTGCCCTTCAAGCGCTGGGTTGCCGTCTTTGCGCTGGTGGTCTTCCCAGTTCTGTCGTTTGTACTGCTTTACGGCGGCTACTTTGACCTTCCCCAAGTGCCTACCCACCGCTGGGGTGGCCTGATGCTGACGCTACTGTTAGCCACGGTGGGCATGGTGGGCGCGCTGCCTATCGGCATCGTGCTGGCCTTGGGGCGACGCTCCAACATGCCGATCGTCAAAAGCTTTTGCGTGGTGTTTATTGAGTTCTGGCGCGGCGTGCCGCTGATCACCGTGCTGTTTATGGCCTCGGTGATGCTGCCGCTGTTCCTGCCCTCAGAGATGAACGTAGACCGCTTGGTGCGCGCTTTGATCGGCTTAACGCTGTTCCAGAGCGCCTATATGGCGGAGGTCATTCGTGGCGGCTTGCAGGCGATTCCAAAAGGCCAGGAAGAGGCGGCTGCCGCGCTCGGCATGACGTATTGGAAACGCATGGGGCTGATTATCCTTCCCCAAGCGCTGAAGATGATGATTCCTGGCATCGTGAATACGTTTATCTCGCTGTTTAAAGACACCACCCTGGTCATGATTATCGGGCTCTTTGACCTTTTGGGGATCGTGCAAGCGGCACTGGCCGACTCACGCTGGTTAGGCTTCTCGTTGGAAGGCTACGTGTTTGCCGCCTTCATGTTCTGGATCTTCTGTTTCAGCATGTCGCGCTACAGCCAGTACCTAGAACGCAAGCTGCATACCGGCCACAAGCGCTAACGCCGCTTTCATTAACGATTTTTAGCAGGATAGTGACATGACTCAAGCAGCCACCAACAACCCTGGCAACAGTACTTCTGACCTGATGGTTGAAATGCGCGGCGTGAACAAGTGGTACGGCGATTTCCACGTGCTGCGCGATATTAACCTAGAGGTAAAACGCGGCGAGCGGATTGTTATTTGCGGGCCTTCCGGCTCTGGCAAATCCACCATGATTCGCTGCATCAACCACTTAGAAGAGCATCAAAAAGGCGAGATTACGGTAGGCGGCGTGCCGCTGACCCAAGATGTTAAACGCATCGAGCAGATTCGCCGTAGCGTCGGCATGGTGTTCCAGCACTTCAACCTGTTCCCTCACCTCACGGTGCTAGAGAACTGCTGTATCGCACCGATGTGGGTGCAGAAGAAGCCCCGCAAAGAGGCCGAAGCCATGGCCATGCAGTACCTGGAGCGGGTGCGCATTGCCGAGCAGGCCAAAAAGTATCCCGGCCAGCTCTCTGGCGGCCAGCAGCAGCGCGTCGCGATTGCCCGCTCGCTGTGTATGCACCCGGACGTCATGCTGTTTGACGAGCCCACCTCGGCCCTTGACCCGGAAATGATCAAGGAAGTGCTGGACGTCATGGTGGAACTTGCCGAAGAAGGCATGACCATGCTCTGCGTCACCCACGAGATGGGCTTTGCGAAAACCGTTGCCGACCGCGTGATCTTTATGGACCAAGGGCAAATCATCGAAGAGAACGCGCCGGAGCCGTTCTTCAATAACCCGCAGTCCGAGCGTACTCAGCTCTTCTTGAGCCAGATTCTGGGCCATTAACACAACGGATAGCATCACTGGATGCTAAATCTGGGCCTCCTATGAGGCCCATTTTTATGTTTAAACTCGATCCAATAACGTCACAACAAGTGAGCCACCATGGAAAAGCTATTTATTGACCGCGCGCCGCAGCCCATCGCCCCGTTCTCACACGCTTGCCGCGTGGGCGATTTGGTCTTTATCACCGGCCAAATGCCTACGGTGCCGGAAACCAACGAGATGCTGCTTGGCACCTTTACCGAGCAAACCCACCGGGTGATGCAGAACCTTGCCATCGTGCTGGAAGAGGTCGGTAGCAGCTTTGAGTACGTGGTGCAGTCGCGGGTGTTTATTACCAATATGGGGCACTTCGATGAGGTGAATCAGGTCTACGCCAGCTACTTCCAAAAACCGCTGCCCACTCGCACCTGCATCGGCGTGACCGGGCTTGCGGGCGGCGCGGATGTGGAAGTCGATATGATCGCCTGGATTCCTCCTAAAGAGGGCGCTTAACCGCCCACAAGCGTAATGCTGGCAGGCAGTAGCGCAGGCTGCTCCCGGTGCTGAGTCAGCGGCTTGCCCGCCAGCGCCGTGAGCAGAATTTGTAACGGGTCACCGTGGCTCACCACCAGTACCGTTTCGCCCTCAAAGCACTGCTCTAGCGCGTCCAATGCGGCGCACATCCGTGCAGCTACCCGGCTGACCGGCTCAACATGCCACTGGGTATGGTCTGCACTCTGCGCATCAAAGGCCCACACCTCTGGGTAATAGCTATCGGTCTGGCCATCCAGCTCACCAAAGTGGCGCTCCCTTACGCGCTCCTCTTTTTGCATGTTTAGAGCAAACGCCGCTGCTACTCTGGCGGCGGTTTGGGTGGTGCGTAAAAAATCTGAATGCACCACCCGCGTCGGCTCCGGCCAGCGCCACTGCGCCAGCACATCCACCAACTGCTGTTCACCCTGTTCAGAGAGCCCATAATTCGTAAGCCCCCGCTCGGGGGAGCTGATAATTTTCTGCTGGGCGTTAGCCTGGCTATGTCCATGGCGCATGAGTAAATAGCGATTTCGCCAATGATAATTTGTACGCAGTAAGTCCATTGTCATCTCTCAAAAACCGTGTTTGACCAAACACCGAACGATTGCCATGGTTAAAGGGTAATCAACGACATGGAGGACGTACGACGATGACCACCTATATCGTGGTAGCTGACGCCGCCCGCGCACGTATTTTTACCCGTGACGCGCTCAATCTCGCCGAGCAAGAGAGCTTGGTACACGCAGCCGGCAGGCTGCATGAAGGTGACTTGATCACTGACCGCCGCGGGGCTGATGTCCATGAATCAACGTCAACGTCGTCGCGCTCATCTGGCGAAGAAGGGGCTGCCTCTCAGCATGAGAACGAGCTGTTTGCTAAAGAGGTCGCCCAACGCCTGTATAGCGCCCGCGTGAGTAACAGCATGGAAAAACTGATTATGGTCGCGCCGCCCAAGTTTTTAGGGCTACTGCGAGAAAAGCTTGATCACCCTACCCAAAAGCTTGTGACGCACACGCTCTCAAAAGATCTTAGCAAAGCGTCGATGGCAGATATTCAAAGCGCCGTGAGCGATCTGCGCTAATCAAATCAACACTTTCTTACTCTTTTATTAAAGGCATGGTGGCTCTCGCCGATAGCTAAGGTCGAACTTTAGTGTACGTGGCACCCGCGTACTGATTCCAAACGACGTTGAGAGCGACCATGTTTTCATCTCTGCGAGCCCGCATACTGCTAGCCGCACTCACTGCCATCACCCTTGCCCTGATCGTCAATGGTGTTGCCAGCTACTACACAGTCCAGCAGCACAATACCCAACAGGTAGCACGCAACCTAGACGCTGTAGTACGTGGTAACAGTAGCGCCCTACATGAGTGGATGGCATCCCGTAGCACCATGCTGAACGGTATGGAGGAAGCTATCTCCAGCAATGACCCACGTATTGCCTTGCGTCAGTTGACCACCTCTGGCGATTTTATGGCAACCTACCTGAGCTTGGCTGATAGCGGAGAGACCATTTTTTTCAACGGCTGGGAGCCACCCGCCGATTTTGACCCACGAGAGCGACCTTGGTACCAAGCCGCCGCTGCCGCGCAGGATACTATTGTCACCGCGCCGTATGTCGATGCCCAAAGCGGCGACTTAGTCGTGACCTTTGCCCGCCCGTTTTACCAAAATAACCAACTTCAGGCGGTAGTAGGTGCTGACGTCAATATTCGCGATATGGTCGCGATCGTGCAAGACATCTCGCCTACTCCTTCAAGTTTTGGCTTTCTGACTACCGGCGATGGATCGCTAATCGCCCATCCCAACAGCGAGCTAGCGCTAGAACCCACCACTGTTTTAAGCGATGAATTAAACGCCGCCTATATCGAGCAACTTGCTAACACCAAGCAGCCACAGCAGATGCAGTTAGAAGGAAGCAGTAAATTACTGCTGAGCCGCCCAATAGGCGGCAATAGCGACTGGCAGCTTGTGGTAGCACTGGATGAAGCGGAGGCCACCGCAGGACTACGCGCCATTGCCACCACATCTATTGTTACCCTATTGATCGTTGCAGCCATTACCGCTGTGGTATTTGGGCTGCTGCTGTCGCTACTGTTGCGCCGCCTGCTGGGGGTGCGCAACGCGATGGATAACATCGCCTCCGGCGAGGGCGACCTCACCCAGCGTCTGCCAGAAGAAGGCAACGACGAAGTCACTCAAATCGCTAGCGCCTTTAACCGCTTTGTTAACAAAATGGAGCACGTCTTAATCGACGTGCGCACCAGCAGCGAATCGGTGCACCACGCCGCTAACGAGATTGCCATGGGTGGCCAGGATCTCTCGCGCCGTACGGATAACGCCGCCTCGAGCCTGCAGCAAACCTCAGCCTCGGTCGAAGAGATCACCAGTACCGTACAGCACACGGCGGCCTCAGCCCAGGAAGCCAACAAGCTCTCCCACGCGGCCACCGAAGTCGCGAAAGAGGGCGGTCAGGTGGTATCGAACGTGGTCACCACCATGGAAGACATCTCCGACGCTTCCAACAAGATTGGCGATATCGTCACGTTGATGAACAGCATCGCTTTTCAAACCAATCTGCTGGCACTGAACGCCTCGGTAGAAGCAGCGCGGGCAGGCGAGCAAGGCCGAGGCTTTGCCGTTGTAGCGGATGAGGTGCGCAAACTGGCGGGCCGCAGCAGCGACGCTGCCAACGATATCCAGAAGCTGATTGAAGATTCACAAACCAAGGTGAATAACGGCACCTCGTTGGTACGCAATGCGGGTAGCACGATGAAGGATATCGTGGACCACATCACCCGCGTAACCGACGTACTGGAAGAGATCAACGCTGCAACCAGCGAGCAAAGCGATGGCATCAAACAGGTCAATATTGCGGTGGCAGAACTGGACCGGATGACCCAAGAGAACGCTGCGATGGTCGAGGAGTCCACCACCGCCGCCGAGCAGTTGAAAGAGCAGGCGGACCACCTGACCGGCACGATCAGCAGCTTCAAACTCTCTCACGCGGCATCGCCCGCGCTACAGGCGCCACAGGACCGTTTACCGCGCACGTCGGAGAATTTCTAACCGTCACCGCCTCCATGGCCGCCTCCGCCCCCTCGCCTGCGGTGGTGGCCATGTCACGCGTTAGCCATGAATCTTTGTTCTACTGGTTCAAGGATGGCACTCGATACGCTCTTTCGCCTCTTGCTGAAACAGGACCGCTCTTCTATGCACTTTCGCTCCCTTCGCTCTCTCGTTTTGGCGTTGGCAGGCCCTTGCCTGCTCGCTGTGGTTGCCGCGCTGGTGGTGTATAACCTGATCGCGGCCGCCCGCACCCAAGCCACCGTTGAAGAGCACACCTAAACGCTCATGCAGAGCGCACTGGACGCGCGGCTCGATGCCATTGCAGAGGCAGAGGGTGAACGGATTCAACGCGAGCTGGACAAGGCCATGACCCTGGCCAGCCAGCTCGCCACCACCAACGCCCTCATGGGCGTGGAAGATGCCGAAGGCCAGCGCGCGCTCTACCTGAGCCGCCGTCAGCTTTCCAACTTGGTACGGCAGACGGTTGCCGACAACCCCGCGCTGCTGGATGCGTTCATCGGCTGGGAGCCCAACGCCTTTGGAGACGACGCCCGCTTTGCTGGCGACGAGCGCTACGGCCACGATGGCAGTGGCCGCTTCATGCCCTGGTGGTACCGCACTGGGGATGGCTCGCTCGAGGTCTTACCACTAGGCGACACCATGGAGAGCGAAACCCGCCTGGCCAGCGGCGTGCGTGAGGGGGAGTACTACCTCTGTCCCCGCGAAACGCTCGCTCCCTGTGTGATCGACCCCGCCGCCTACGATTACGACGGCGAAACGCAGCTGGTCACCTCGTTCAACGCACCGATTTTGGTGAACGGCGAATTTCGCGGCGTGGCCGGGGTCGACCTCTCGCTGAACTTCATCCAAACGCTGCTGCGCGACGCCAACGCCGCGCTGTATGACGGCGCAGGCAGGATAGCGCTGGTCGCCGGGCGCGGCGGCTTGGTGGCGGACACCAACGGCGAAGAGGCCCTTGGCCAGCCTGCCAGCAATGCGCTGAGCGACATGGCCCTGGCAGGCATTGCCGAGGCCACGACACAAGGCAGCCTCTACAGCAGCATGGCCAACGGCATGTTTCAGCGCTATCAGCCGCTAACCATTGGTGATACGGAGCAGCCGTGGGTGCTGGTGCTACAGCTGCCCGAGTCCGTCGTGCTCGCCGAACTCAACGCGCTGCAGAACGTTTTGAGCGATCAGCGCCAGCAAAACACCCTAGGGATGACGCTGGTGGGGCTGCTGCTGGCGGCCATCGGCATCGCTGCCCTGTGGTGGATTGGTGGGCGTATTGCGAGTCCGCTCAAACGCTTAGCGAACAGAATGGAAGAGATCGCCTCTGGAAACGGCGATCTCACTCAGCGCCTGCCCGTGCATGGCCGCGATGAGAGCGCCGCCGTGGCCGAGCAGTTCAACGCCTTTGCCGAAAAAATTCAGGCCATTCTGCTGGACGTACGGCGCAGCAGCGAGGCCGTGAACCACGCAGCCAACGAGATCACCCAAGGCGGCCATGACCTCTCGCGGCGTACCGAGCAAGCCGCTGCTAGCCTGCAAGAAACCTCGGCAGCGATGGAAGAGATCAGCAGCACCGTCAGCCACACCACCCACGCCTCCCAAGAGGCCAGCGGGCTGTCCAACACCGCCTCGCAGCTGGCTTCCCGTACCGACAAGGCGTTTGTGCAGGTGGTCTCGACCATGGATGACATCCGCGCGACCTCGGCAGAGATTCAGAGCATTGTTAGCGTGATCGACGGCATTGCCTTCCAAACCAACCTGCTGGCGCTCAACGCCTCAGTAGAGGCAGCGCGGGCTGGCGAGCACGGGCGCGGCTTTGCCGTAGTGGCCGATGAAGTGCGCAAGCTGGCCTCGCGCAGCAGCGACGCCGCCAAGGACATCCGCCAGCGCATTGATGCGTCTGCCGACAAGGTCGAAAGCGGCACGCAAATGGTACGCGACGCCGAAGCCGCCATGCACGAGCTGGCCGATAACGTAACTCGCGTCACCCAAATGCTCGGCGATATCAGTACGGCAGCCGGTGAGCAGAACGACGGCATCAACCAAGTCAGCGTCGCGGTGACCGACCTGGATCAGATGACCCAGCAAAACGCCGCCCTGGTGCAAGAGTCCACCACCGCTGCAGAGCAGCTCAAAGACCAAGCGGACAGGCTGGCCGCGCTGGTGGGTGGCTTTACGCTAGAGGCGTCGCAGCACCAGGCTCAGGCGCTGCCAAGCCCTGAAAAGGCCAAGGTGTAACCACTAGGGAATCGGTGGCAGCGGGATATCGTCACTGCGCTTGGCCCCGGCGGTCATTTCGCGACAGAGGCGTAAAAACTCCCGAACGCCGGTGGTCAGGTACTTGTGGCGATGCCAGATAAAGGTGAACTGGCGTTTTAAATCCAACTCCGGCGTGGGCAGCGGCACCAAGCTGCCGCGCCGGAAGGCATCGCGCAGCGCCAGCCGGGAAACGCAGCCAATGCCAAGGCCCGACTCCACCGCGCGTTTAATGCCCTCGGTATGTTCCAGCTCCAATAGCGTATTGAACCGGCTGCGACGGTGGCGGGCGGCATGCTCCAGCGTCATACGCGTACCGGAGCCCTCCTCGCGCATGATCCAATCCTCCCGCAGCAGCTGATCCAGCTCCAGGTGCTCCCGCCCTGCCAGCGGGTGGCGAGGCGAGCAGAACACGCACAGCTCATCCTCGACCCAGGGCTGGCTGATGATCATATCGTCATCGCACTGCCCCTCAATCAGCCCTAAATCCAGCGAGTGCTGGCGCACGCCCTCAATGATATGCCTCGTATTACGCACCGCCAGCCGTACCCGGCTGCCGGGATAGCGCTGCATGAAATCGCTGATCAGCAGCGTAGCGAGATAGTTACCAATGGTGAGCGTTGCCCCCACGTCCAATGCGCCCACGCCCTGTTGGCCCCGCAGTAGCTCCTCAACCTCCTCGGCGCGGTCCAGCAGGGCCACCGCCTTGGGCAGTAGCTGGAAGCCGAGCGCGTTGAGCTTTAGCCGCTTACCAATGCGGTCGAGCAGTTGGCAGTCGAACTGGCGCTCCAGCTCCGCCAGCGCTGTGCTGGTGGCCGATTGCGACATGGCCAGCGCGCGCGCCGCCTGGGAAACGCTCTCATGCTGGGCAACGGCCACGAAGACTTCTAGCTGGCGCAGGGTGTAGTGCATGACCAGAACCTATCTGTGAGTGATCGGCGAGAGGGCTATATCGATTTTAAAGATAAGCGTTATCAAGATAATTTGCTTAACAGATATATCACCCTTTATTTAGAATAAGCAGCAACCTATAGAGCTATTTTTTATTCTTTTTTGGAATATGGCGAGCAAGGCTTAGGCCGCGCTGCCCTTGGAGGAGTTAGCATGAGCAAGTTTGCCCTGGAAGAAGTGCTAAGCGTTCACCACTGGAACGATACCCTATTCAGCTTCCGCACCACCCGCGAGCGCAGCCTGCGCTTCAAAACCGGCCAGTTTGTGATGATCGGCTTGGAAGTGGATGGCAAACCGTTGATGCGCGCTTACTCCATCGCCAGCCCCAACTACGAAGACCACCTTGAGTTCTTCAGCATCAAAGTGCCCGATGGCCCGCTGACCTCGCGCCTGCAGCACCTGAAAGTGGGCGACCAAATCATGGTCAGCCGCAAGCCGACCGGTACGCTGGTGTGCGACGACCTGCTGCCGGGCCGTAACCTTTACATGCTCTCGACTGGCACCGGCTTGGCGCCGTTTATGAGCCTGATTCAAGACCCGGAAGTTTACGAGCGTTTCGAGAAAGTCGTGCTGATTCACGGCGTGCGTGAAGTCTCTGAGCTGGCCTACGCCGACTTCATCACCAAAGAGCTGCCCGCCCACGAATACCTGGGCGAAGAAGTCGCCGAAAAACTGGTGTACTACCCCACGGTGACCCGTGAAGAGTTCCACACCATGGGCCGCCTGACCGACCACATTCGCAGCGGCAAGCTTTTTGAAGACACCGGCCTACCGCCGATTGACCCGCGCCAAGACCGCGCCATGATTTGCGGCAGCCCGGCGATGCTGGACGACACCAGCGCACTACTAGACGAACTGGGCCTGAATATCTCCCCGCGTATGGGCGAGCCGGGCGACTACGTCATCGAGCGTGCGTTCGTCGAGAAGTAAGGTGCTAAGAGATCAACATTAATTAGCTGCCAAACCTAAAACACCCCGCCAATGCAGTCGCGTGGCGGGGTGTTTGTTTGTACGCCATGGGGCGTTATACCGCGTCTTTACCTGTTTCGCCGGTACGAATACGGATGACCTGCTCAAGGGGCATCACAAAGATTTTACCGTCACCGATCTTACCGGTGTTGGCGACCTGGGTAATCGCGTCGATCACCTGCTCGGCCATATCGTCGTCAACGGCCACTTCCAACTTCACCTTGGGTAGGAAATCCACCACGTACTCCGCGCCACGGTAGAGTTCCGTGTGGCCCTTCTGACGGCCAAACCCTTTCACTTCCGTTACCGTAATGCCCTGCACGCCGATATCAGAGAGCGATTCGCGTACGTCATCAAGCTTGAACGGCTTGATAATGGCTGAGATCAATTTCATTGCGACATCCTCTAGCTTGGTGGCCCACTGTTATCAAAACAGCGTTATTGAACGGTTGTCATAACCCATCAAGGTTGGCGGGGCACTCGCATAGCCAAGCCCGTTACCCAGTGGGTTAAGCATACACCGCCATGGGCAGAGAATAAAAAACCAGTACGTACCTAGCTAATAACAACCAGCGTGCAACCTACCTGTGAAGGACAAAAAGGCCTCCCACGGTGGGGAGGCCAAAAGGAGCACGCCAGCTCACATGATTAGCGCAAGCTTATTTCTTAACGCTAAACTCGGGATAGGCTTCCAGACCGCACTCAGCGATATCGACGCCTTCATACTCTTCTTCTTCGCTAACGCGGATACCCATGACCGCTTTCAGCACCAGCCATACCACTAAGCTTGCGATGAAGACCCAGCCAAAGATGCCCACGATACCGATCAACTGTGCACCGAAAGAAGCATCGCCATTATTCAGCGGTACTGCCAACACACCCCAGATACCGACCACACCGTGAACGGAGATCGCACCAACCGGATCGTCCAGCTTCAGTTTGTCCAACGTTACGATAGCCGCGACAACAATCAGGCCGCCTACTGCGCCAATAATGGCAGCACCCAGCGCTGAAGGAGAAAGCGGGTCGGCGGTAATCGCCACCAGGCCAGCCAGCGCACCGTTCAGCGCCATGGTGAGGTCCGCCTTGCGGAACCACAGCTTGGCTAGAATAAGCGCGGCGATGACACCACCAGCAGCCGCTGCGTTGGTGTTCACGAACACTTGCGCAACGTTGTTAGCTGAACCGATATCGGACATTTTCAGCTCAGAGCCACCGTTGAAGCCGAACCAGCCCATCCACAGGATGAAGGTACCCAGCGTTGCCAGCGGCATATTGGCACCGGGAATCGCGTGGATAGAGCCATCTTTACCGTACTTGCCTTTACGCGGGCCAAGTACCAGCACACCGGCAAGCGCTGCAGCCGCACCGGCCATGTGCACAATGCCGGAACCCGCGTAGTCAGAGTAGCCCACTTCAGACAACCAGCCGCCGCCCCAGGTCCAGTAGCCAGACACCGGGTAGATGAACGCAGTCATCACCACGGCAAAGGCCAGGAACGCCCACAGCTTCATACGCTCAGCAACCGCACCCGAAACAATCGACATCGCGGTAGCCACAAACACTACCTGGAAGAAGAAGTCAGAACGCATGGAGTAGTAAGGCGCATCGTCGCCACCGGCCAGCACTGCATCGGCGCTGTTTTCAGTACCGATCAAGAAGCCCAGGTTCGGCAGGAAGCCGCCTGCGCTGCTGGAGTACATGATGTAGTAGCCCACCAGTAAATACATGGTGCAGGCAATCGCAAACAGTGCGATGTTTTTAGTCAGGATTTCTGCGGTGTTTTTGGAGCGAACCAAGCCCGCTTCCAGCATGGCGAAGCCTGCGGCCATCCACATGACCAGCACGCCGCAGATCAAGAAGTAGAACGTATCGAGCGCATAGCTCAAATCAGCTAACTCATTCATGAGGTGTTCCCCGTTTGTACTAAGAAAAGGTACTTGGAAGAGATACTTGGCGACGTTAAAACGTCATCAGCAACTCAAAGTCGGCCCTTAAACGGCGTCGGCACCGCGCTCACCGGTACGAATACGGATCACATCTTCCAACGGCGTCACAAACACTTTACCGTCGCCGATTTTGCCGCTATTCGCTGCGTTACAGATGGCATCCAACACGCTCTCCAGGCGCGCATCGTCTACGGCGACTTCCACTTTCACCTTGGGCAGAAAGTCGACCACGTATTCCGCACCGCGGTAGAGTTCGGTATGCCCCTTTTGACGGCCAAAGCCTTTTACTTCGGTAACCGTAATCCCTTGAACGCCGTTGTCGGCGAGTGCTTCACGAACGTCGTCAAGCTTGAATGGCTTGATGATAGCGGTGATGAGTTTCATCCCGGATCTCCCCTGCTGGCTCGGTGGATAGCGGCATGGCCGCCCGAATTTAGTGCTTGCCCTACTAATGCTCATACCGTGCCACTCACTTTTTTATTATTTAAATTCAAAAACTTAAATTATTAACATAAGTAAGTGGCGGTAACTAAGCACCGCTACCTACTACGTGCCGGACTTGCTTTGCACCATAAAAGAACATTGAAAAAAGCTAGTCGCCCCATTTCGATGCATTTGTACACGTACGCCCACCGCGCTTAATTAACAAACGGCACATGCGAATCGTCGGCGGGTTGCGTATCCTTACTCACAAGCAGTTCACATTTATGCGTGATCGTTTAAGGAGAGAGCCATGGCGCCCCAAGACCGCATTAGCCGCTTAGCCCAGCAGATCGGCGACCGTTTGCAGAATGCGTCACAAGCCCCGGAAGATATTCAGAAAGGTGTCCAGCAGGTGGTACGCGGCGCGTTTGACCGCCTGGAGCTGGTATCGCGGGAAGACTTTGATATTTTGATGGATGTGCTGCAACGCACCCGCTCGCGGGTAGAGGCCCTAGAGCGCCAAGTGGCCAGCTTGGAAGCAGCGGTAGAGGCCTCTAGCACCACCGCCGCCACGCCTGTAGAAGCTGAAGTACCGCCCGCCCCTGTGCAACCTTCCAGCACAACTAAGCCAACCGCTGACGGCGCTGAGTAAGTACGCCGTTTTGCACGGCATGGGGCAGGTTCGGCTGCCCCACTTCTTGCCCCTACCTCTCTCCCATACTCTCTCCCGTCCTCTCCCCTGCACTTAATTCAACACCTTATGCCAGTGAACAAGAATCACTATCATTGACAACCCTAGTGATAGTGCTATCGTGCGCTTATCTGCAGCCTCCCGCGTGCCGTTAAGCACCAATACGGCGCAGGCACTACGCTCCACCCACGATAGCGACTGCCCCCATGCCTCAGCAGGAACGCTTAGCAACGCCTGAAATCACCCCCTTTTCGTTGGCCCAGCTTGGCCAGCGCTTCGGCATTCACTACCGCATTGAAGGCCCTACTTCTCCGCGCCAGCCGGTCGCCACTGGTCATGTACATGACGTTAGCCTGCGCCACGGGGTGCACTTAACGCTCTCTGATTTGCAGGTAGAGCGTGGCTATACCTCCACGTCTTACCAAAGCGTGCCATGGTTCTTGAGCGTTCTCTTGGAAGGCACCATTCATCTCCAAATGGGCAAGCAGCAGATACAGCTCTCTGCAGGGGATGGCATATGCAGCCACTTTGATGCCCGACACCCACTCACGGTGCATCAACCTGTTCAGACACGCCTTCGTACTGTGAATATTGCGGTTCTGGCCACTGCACCCTTAGGGCTTCCCGCCCCGCCTGATGCTTCATGTTTGCATTGCTGGAAGCTCCCCAAGGCCCTCTGCGAAACGCTTTGCACCATTAGTGAGCAACCGCCCACGCTCTGGCGACAAGCGCTGGTATGGCAGGGGTTAGCACTGCAGTTGATTGGGTTAGGCTTGCCCGAGCGTCTGACAGCGCTACCCGAACACAAACGCCTTTCTACCCGTGATCGTCATTGCCTCACGGCACTACACTCGCGCATTGCTCAGCATCCCGCCGAGCTTTATAGCCTCACCGCATTAGCCAAAGAAGCCGCTATGAGCCCCAGCAGCCTGCGCCAGAAGTTTCGCGCCTGCTACGGCTGCACGCTGTTCGACTATATTCGCCAAGTGCGATTACAGCAGGGGTACGAGGCACTGCAACGAGGTGAGAGCGTGCAACAAGCGGCCCATCACTGTGGGTATCGGCATGCCAGCAACTTCTCCAGCGCCTTCAAACGCCACTTTGGTTTTTCCCCTCACGAGGGGAAATCGCTCCAGCGTATAGCCCGCGCTTGAGTTCCTTTCGCGTGTACAAACATGTCAGCGCGCATAGCAGGCTTGGCACGACGCATACCTTTATTTCGCCATAAAAAGCAATAATTCTCATTGCTTAATAACACTGATTCCACTTCCTCCCAGGATCACTTATGGCCTCCACCCATCGTCTGTTTTTACTGGCCCCCTTGAGCAGTGCGCTGCTCATCGCGCTGGCAACGCCTGCTGCGGCACAGCCGAGCACTGCCTTAGCCACCGTCACTGTGACTGCCCAGCAGGCAGCCACCAAAGTGGCCACGCCCTTTATCGAAACCCCACAGAGTATTTCGACCATCACCGAAACGCAGATGTCGCAACGCGGCGTCAGTACCGTACAGCGCGCCACCGACTACACCCCCGGCGTGTACAGCAATCAAATAGGAGCTTCCAACCGTTTTGATTACCTGGTGTTAAGAGGCTTCTCCGATGGCAGCTTGAGCAACACTTTTTTAGATGGCTTGAAGGTGATGGGCGACGCCAACTCCCATAGCAGCATGCGCATCGACCCCTGGTTTTTAGACAGCATCGAAGTGGTGCGCGGCCCTGCATCCGTGCTGTATGGCCGCGCCTCCCCGGGCGGCGTGGTGGCCCTCAACAGCAAACGCCCTGAGTTTGAAGCGGGCGGCGAGCTGCGCTTTAGAGTCGGTAATAATGATCAGCGCAGCGCTGCGTTTGATCTCACTGGCCCGCTGGGGGAAGAGCAGCGCGTTGCGTTTCGCCTCACCGGCATCGCCAGCGCCGCCAATACCCAGTTTGGCCCAGCCGAAGAGGAGCGCTACGCCATTGCGCCACGGCTAACCTGGGACATGACCGACGCTACCAGCCTGACCTTAGAAGCGTATCTTCAGGATGAGCCAGAAGGCGGCTACCACTCCGGCGTGCCTTATGAAGGCGCGGTGACCCCTCGCAATGGCCGCCAAATAAGCAATAACTTCTTCGATGGCGAAGCCAACTACGACGCCTATAAGCGCACCCAGCGCATGCTTGGCTATACCCTTGAGCACCGCTTTAACGACCGCGTATCCGCCCGCCAACTGCTGCGCTATCTCAATTCAGACGTGACGCTAAATCAGGTGTATGGTTTTGGCTGGGCATCGCCGACCTCAAACGCACTGGCCCGCTACTACTCCGGCAGCGAGGAATCGCTTCAGGCCTTAACGGTGGATAATCAGTTAGAAGCCCGCCTGACCAACGGCTTCATGGAGCACACCCTGCTGTTGGGAGCGGATTACCAGCAGCGCGAGAACGAGGTTGCCTGGCCTTCCGGTGCATTCCCCTCGTTGGATGCCTTCAACCCGGTCTACGGCAGCGAGCCGCTGGCGTTCTACGCGCCCATCCGGGAGAACCACGAGTTGGAGCAAACCGGCGTCTACCTTCAGGATCAGATCGCCGTCAATAACTGGCGCGTGACGCTGGGCGGGCGCTTTGACTGGGTGAATATCGATAACACCAACCGCGACAGCGGCAATACCAGCGCGCTCAGCGACACCCAGTTTAGTGGCCGCGCCGGGGTGGTGTACTTGTTCGATAACGGCATCGCCCCCTACGTCAGCTACTCGACGGCCTTTACCCCCACCAGCTTCGTCGATGCCAACGGCGACCTGCTCGCTCCTATGGAGGGTGAACAGTGGGAAACCGGCGTGAAGTACCAACCCAACGACCGGCAGCAGTACAGCGCAGCGCTCTTCCACATCAGCCAGGAGAACGTGGCTACCAAAGAGCAGCCTACCGACCCCTACCGTGCCGTAGGCGAGATTGAGTCTCAAGGCATCGAACTGGAAGCCCAAACGCAGCTCACCGAGGCGCTCTCACTTCAGGCAGGCTACAGCTTTACCGACATTACCTACGCCACAAGCGACGACGGCAACCAGGGCAATAACGCCATTTACTCCCCCCGCCATCAAGTACAGCTGTGGGGCCACTATGCCGTGCAGAAGGGTTGGCTAAGCGGTGTGGATATCGGCGTGGGCGTGCGCCACTACGCTGACATTGCCGCTGACCGCGCCAACACCGCCACCGTGCCGGACTACACCCTCGTTGACGCCACGCTGGGCTACGACTGGAGCCAAGCAGGCCTCAATGGCGTCGAAACCCGCCTGAATGTGCACAACGCTCTGGATAAAGCGTATGTGGCGTCGTGTAACTCACTGGAGTACTGCTATTTCGGTGCCGAACGCGGCGTCACCGCTAGCGTTCATTACCGATTCTAAGCAGCGACCACACCCAGGCGCACACTCCCTGTGCATGCCTGGGTGTTTCTATTTGCAATTGATAAACAGACTCGTTTAAATAAGGCGCTTATTGCTAGGTACTAACCTCATGCGCTGTTTCCCCCGACTGCTTATCCTGGCCCGCCGCAGCCTGCTTGCGGCTGGCCTGCTGTTGTCTACCGCCAGCCACGCCCAATGGGCCACCATCGACTGGACCATTGCCGAGACGTTGCTGGCCATCAAGGCCCCCGTGAGCGGCATTGCGCAGCAGCCCGCCTACCACGACTGGGTGGGCGAGCCGCGCATTCCCGAGCATGTGATGGATATTGGCCTGCGCACCCAGCCCAACTTCGAGCTGCTGGCCCAATCGCCTCCCGAGCAAACGCTGCTCTCGCCTATGTTTACCGGGCTAATTCCCCGGTTGGAGAAAATCGCCCCGGTAGGCACCTTCGCCCTCTACTCACCGGGCGCGGAGACATGGCAGGAGATGCAGAGCCTTACCCGCCAGTTGGGCGAGCTCACCGACCGCAACGCCGAAGCCGAGGCGCTGATTGAGAACACCGAACAGCTGATGGCCGAGCTGCGCCGCCAGCACAGCGACTCAACCCCACTGCTGATGGTGCAGTTTATGGATGCCCGGCATGTGCGGGTGTTTGGTGAGAACAGCCTCTACAACGCTGTGCTGGAACAGCTTGAACTGCCCAACGCCTGGGACCAACCCACCAACGCCTGGGGGTTTGCCCTGGCCGGTATTGAAGCGCTGGCACGCTACCCCGATGCCACGCTGGTCATCGTTGACCCACTCCCCGCAGGCGTGGAAGAGCAGTTGGAAGGGAGCGGCCTCTGGCAGCACTTACCCAACGTGCAAAACGGCCGACTGCTGCGCCTGCCGCCAGTTTGGAGCTTTGGCGCTCTCCCCTCCGCCCAGCGCTTTGCCCGCGAACTCACCAGCGCGTTGAATGCCCATCACGCTGACTAGCCCGCCATCAGCCTGCCCACCTGAGTAGCGCCCAACGCCTGAAATAAAGTAGGCTTAGCCAACGAGATAGCTCATTAAACTGAGCAATCAGATTGAGAGACGTTGCGAGGGAGCGCCATGACACTAGCGATTGTGGCCACGCGGGCAGGCGTGGGGTTGGAAGCACCGGCGGTACATGTAGAGGTTCACTTAGCCAACGGTTTGCCGGGGTTAACCCTGATGGGCTTGCCGGAAACCGCTGTGAAAGAGAGCCGCGAACGGGTGCGCAGCGCCTTGATCAACGCGGGTTTTGATTTCCCCAACACCAAACGCATTACCCTCAACCTCGCCCCGGCGGATCTCCCCAAAGAGATCTAGTGTGATTTAGTTATCGTTGTTATCTGCCGCTAAAAGTAAATGAATTCGTTCAACTTCGCTCATTGAGGCTTTCTGTAAGGCTTTCCAGCTATCCGGTGGGTTGCCACTGCTGAGCATTTTCTGAAAGACAGAGTAAGCATTATGCTTACTGCCATAAGCACGTTTTGCAGCGTCATCATTGACCCACGCATAAATAATGATTTTGCTCACAGCATCGTAGCGAAAGAACAGCCGGTACTGCTGGTAGAACTTTGCTCGTTGCCAATGAGTGTGCTCTGTGCCAAGCGTGTTCCCTTGGCGGTATTGAGTGCCTGATGGATCCTGCGGAATATCATTCAAGGCCAGCTTCATGATCGCTGCTAGGCGCTTGGTGGCCGCCTTGTTGCGATAACCGGCAGGATCTTTCGATTGAAGATGTCTCACCTTCAAGGTGAGTGCTTCGACTTGTTCCAAGAACAACGGATGGGCATAAATCGTCCATCCATTAACCTCCAGAGGCTTCATTCGTCGTCATCATCCTCTTCCAGCGCCTCTTCGAGGTCTACCTCAATACCTGCGGTAAGCCGTTCGGCCTCGGCAAAGCTACTGGCAGTCACCGTGCGAATATTTTCTGGATGCGCCAGAAGATCGCGCTCTAGAAAATTGAGGAAGTTGACCATCACAGGGTCGTGCTTGGCCTCATCACTTGCCCGGGAAAGCACCACTTCTCCATCAGGACGAACGGTATAATGGATACGGTCTCGGCGCTTCAGCTTTAGCGCCCGGCGAATCGATGCCGGAACAGTCGTTTGATAGCGATCCGTCAGAGTTGAGTCGTCTTCGATAAGCGTGCTCACTGTCGCTCTCCGCTTGATAGCAATGCAAAGGTAATGCATACAAAGTTAATGCAAGCGCATTACTTCGTCAAGCCGTCTCCGTTACTTGAACCGGTTGCTTAAGCGCTACCAAAGCCTTCTTAATTACGTTAGGTTAAATACTTAAGCTAATGTAGCTTTATCCTACATTGGAGTAAGTGACAACAGCAGAGGAAAGGCGATGACGCTAGCCATTGTGGCCACGCGGGCAGGCGTGGGGTTGGAAGCACCGGCGGTACATGTAGAGGTTCACTTAGCTAACGGTTTGCCGGGGTTAACCCTGGTAGGGTTGCCGGAAACCGCCGTGAAAGAGAGCCGCGAACGGGTGCGCAGCGCCTTGATCAACGCGGGCTTTGACTTCCCCAACACCAAGCGCATTACCCTCAACCTCGCCCCGGCGGACCTGCCCAAAGAGGGTGGCCGGTTTGATTTGCCGATTGCACTGGGCATCCTCGCGGCCTCCGGCCAAATCCCGGTGGATGCGCTGGAAGGCATGGAGTGCGCGGGGGAACTGGCCCTGGACGGCAAACTGCGGGCGGTGCCCGGCGTGCTGCCGTTTGCGCTGGCTACCCGCCGCGCCAACAAAGCGCTGATCGTGCCCCGCGCCTGCGCCGATGAAGCCGCCCTGGCGGGCGATTTACCGGTGCTACCCGCCGACTCTCTCTGGCAAGTGGTCGCCCACTTACTGGGCCAGGAGAAAATTCAGCCCCACCAGCTCTCAGCATCCGTTAAATCCACCGCCCCGGTAGCCGACTTAGCCGACGTGCGCGGACAGCATCAGGCCCGCCGGGCGCTGGAAGTAGCAGCGGCAGGAGGCCATAACCTATTGCTCGCAGGCCCACCCGGCACCGGCAAAACCATGCTGGCCAGCCGTTTACCCGGCATCCTGCCGCCGCTTTCAGAGGATGATGCGCTACAGGTGGCAGCGGTGCGCTCGGTATGTGGCTTAGCGCTGGAAGCCGACTGGGGCCAGCGGCCTTTTCGCCAACCCCACCATAGCGCGAGCGCCGCCGCGCTGGTCGGCGGCGGCTGTCATTTTCAACAATTGTTGCGACTAAACAATAATTGCTGCGACAATCTCTATGTTGAGTTTACATAGAGCACGCCCTTGTGACCGTTTCTCTCAAACAATCCAGAACCTTTAGCTTTCAAGATGGCACCCTTAAAGACGAAACTGAGCGCTTGGTCGTTTGGTGGTACGGGCCTATCTTCAAAAATATCCGCTCACAAAGCGTCCCTAAAATTTATGTATTTTTAAGACCTATTGATCAGGAGAACAAATTAGGAGACGTGATTAAGCGAACGACGGTCTTAACGCATGTCGGACTATTGAGAATCGGCTCCGTCTGGGAAAAGGGCGTGAGCAACTCCCGCATCGCATTTGAGGAGAAAACATTCCCTGTTTCGTTCTCTCCGGGCGGCTGGCGGATTGTCTCCTTAGACGACTTGCACAAAGCAGGGCGCAGCCTCTATACCTCCTTTCATGAGGCAAGCTATTTACCGCTGGACAGAAAACACAAATCGTACCTGATTGAATTTGACCTCCCAGATGGCAAACATCTGCTCATCCCTTGCACCGAATTTTTTGCACGCGTTTACGGTCGATCATCTGAAATCAAGCGTGTGCTCGCCACTTACTGTTGGGAGGAGGTCAAAGAACGGCTTTATCGACCGCTTAATGCGCCCCCATCGCCAGGTACCTGGCCTGTCAGATTTACATATCGTGTTCATAGGCACGATGCGATTTTGCTCGCGCACATGCTGTACGACCCCTATGCCGAACAAGCTGCCAGAGATATTTATGCGCAGACTGAAGCCAGCTTCCCCCAAGATAAGATGCTTTTAAAAGTCACTCCATGGTTTCAAGGCAGCGGGGAAATCTCTGTTTCTGGCGTTCCAATTGATGGTGGCAACACATTCCTAGGCTTGCAGATATTAGGCTGTACGCAGCCCGATGGTGCCACGATCCACCGTGAAAGAGAGAAATCAACGACAGTACCAGCCACCGATGGCGACGATGCCCCCTCTCAGTTCCCCTATCATCAGCTTCAAGACATCCCCGATGTCATTGACCTGACGGATGATGACGAGCCCGACCATGGTTCTTCCTGGCTAGACCTTACTGAGGACGAATTCGTTATTTTAGGTAAGCCTCGCGCCGTCTTGGATAAACGATATACCCGAAAAAACGTGCCCGATACACGAGGCGTCCCCGTTCCGGGTGACGAAACCATTTTCTCCACTGGGGAGCCACATGGGTCAGGGAAGGGAGTGGGACAAGCGTCTATTCATGCTCCTATTACACTGGAATCACAGGGCTTTCTACGTGATATGTGGAATGCGCTTCTCTATTTACAATCGGCCTATCCCGCAACGATTCGTGGCGTTAGCTGGTTTACCTTTGAAGACGGATTCAGCACTTCTCCTGACCCTCGGTTAATCAGCCTCGAACCTTTCGAAATAGACGAGGAGGTGGAAACGTCAGTCGCTAATTGGGTTTACATTGATACTCAGACCAAGGTACCTCGCGGGGTGCTCGTCGTTCGGGTGCATGTGTTAGATCAAACGCTCTATCTCATGGAGATCCAACGACGCCCTCCAAAACCCAGAGCTGGCGGTAGCGAGGAGGCATCCAAGCCTCCTTCCTATAAAGGTTTAGTCTTCACGCTGAGCCACCAAGGCAGCTTCGAGCAGTGGTTACGCCAAGTGCTGTCTAACGTGCGGCACGTAGAAGGTGTTGTCCAAAAACTAGTTGGTCACTGCCCAGGATTCGCCGATACGTTCAAGCACCCTAAATCCAAAAAGGAACAGATACCCTGCGAAGCCTCTGTGTTAAATGCTTTTAGCAAGGTCAGTATTGGTCGCAGTGACTTAGCATAGGTACTATTTGCCACCTTTATGAGTAGCGGTGTCTGTTTTGTCGGTAAGAGCAACCTGTACACCCCGTGTGCAGGTTGCTCTTCTGACGAAGAGCCGATACGGCCATCCCTTCAGTGGCGGGCGAGGATCTTCGCTGCGATGGGCGAAGTGATCATTTGAATCACGGCAAAAAAAGCGGCTGGAATTGCGATCTCTGATGGCAAGCCAGAAGCAGCGACAAACGCTGCAGCGATGCTGAATTCCTTTTTACTGACCGTGAAAAGATAGGTAATCACCTCTTTGCGATCAGAGGTGAGTAACCGTGAGGACATACCTACCAGGTACCCAATCAAATTGAGGCACAGGGCCGCGCCCGCAATCACAAACGCATACCAGCCATAGCCAATGATCGTGGTGGCATTCGGCCCGACCACGGCGAGTAGGATCAGCAGATACAGAATCGACCCTATCCCTGCATACGCTGAATCATGCCGTGCAAAGAAAGCCGAGAACCTTGTACGCAAGCTGACCCCAATCACGGTAGGAAGAAGCACGATTAGTGTTAATTCAAGAATAATTGATCCAAGCGGCACGTCTAACTGAAGGCCGGTGAGCCATAAAAACAGGAAGGGAACAATAAACGGACATAACGCGGTGTTGACTGCGTTGAAAACAGCGGCAAGCGCCACATTGCCTTTCGCCATCAGTACCAAAAGAGGAGAAGACACATCTGTCGGCAGCGTGCCGAGCAAGGTTTGGCCAGCAGCCAGCGGGCCGCTTCCAAAAAATAGACGGCCCGTTAGCCACCCGGCAATCGACATAGGCCCATAGACCAGCCCCAATGCCAACAACTGCCGTGACGGCTTTCGGAACACGATGCGCACTGCATGCGCATCGAATGTGAGGCTGATAATCAACATCAGTAATGCCAGTAATGGCCCAATCGCGAACTTAAGCATTATTCCGGTGGCCGGAAAGAGTAAGCCTCCCCCCGCGACGACGATTACAAACCAGACAAGGTGCGCCTCGACAAAATAAATGAATCTACCCATGGTGGATTGGACGTTACCGGTTGAAGTGGATTGAGCCCCGCACCTAAAACATGATCACCTTCGGCCCAGCACACAAAGGCTCCTTGGTAGCTAGGGACGTGCTTCCCAATCCAGCGATGCAAATAGATAATGCTCAAGGGTTGAAGCTTTAGTTGCTAGAGGTTTTATAGTACCAAGAACAGATAATTCGAGAGAAGGTAACAGATGGGACATCATCATGATCATCCCCACATTGATCCTGCCTCTGGCGACCGGCGCGTCAGCATCTCCATTTGGGCCAATGGGCTCTTAACCATCGCTCAAATCGTCGGTGGCATTATGGCGGGGAGCCTATCGCTGATCGCTGATGCGTTACATAACTTTTCTGACATGGCAGCATTAGTCATTGCCTTTGCTGCTCGTAAAATCGCCAGACGGCCTGCCGATGCGCATATGACCTTTGGCTATGGCCGCATCGAGATAGTGGCAGCACTCATCAATTACACCACCCTCATTATTGTCGGTGTCTACCTGATTTACGAAGGCGCTATGCGGATGGTCGATCCCCCTGAGATAGAGGGATGGACGATCGTGATTATTGGTGGCGTCGCGCTCGTCGTCGATGCCCTTACCGCCATGCTCACGTGGTCAATGCAAAAAGAGAGTGTCAATATCCGCGCCCTTTTTCTGCATAACTTATCGGATGCGTTTGCCTCCATCGCCGTGATTATCGGTGGTTCGCTTATTTTACTGTACGACATGCGCTGGGTGGACCCCGCGATCACGATAGGGATTGCGCTATATATTCTTTACCTAGCCTTCTCTGAAATTGGCGGCCCTATCCGTACGCTAATGCTGGGATCTCCCCCGGACATTGACGGGCAGGCAGTCGTTGAGACCGTACGAGATATCGAGGGAGTCCAGGATATTCACCATGTGCATCTATGGCAGATGCAGGAAAACATGGCAGCCCTTGACTGCCACGTGGTTCTGACAGAAACCGGCTGGCAGCAGCTTGAATCCGTCAAAGCAGAGATCAAGGAGCAGCTTAAAATGCGCTTCAGTATTGCTCATTCCAGCCTAGAGTTTGAGCATAGTGACCACGCGCATCAAAATGCCAATCTATATGGGCACGAGTGATAGACCGAGGCCGACTCCCGGCTCAGGTAGGTAGCGAGCGGCTTACTCCCATAGCGATTGGCTTATTTTTCAACCCTACTTTTCCACCCCATCGTTGAGAAAGAGAGAGAAACATGTTCAAAAAAGCGTCTTTTATATTGGCCGGTACGTTAATGCTGACCGCTGCGATCGTCGCCGTATCGAAACCTGCCCTCTTAGATATGCAAGCTCAGGCAGCAAAGGAGAGCAGTGTCCAGGCAGAGGACTCCTTGGTGCGCTCACACTCCCCCATCTTGGGACGAGAAGACGCGCCGGTGACGATTGTGGAATTCTTCGATCCGGCTTGCGAAGCCTGCCGTGCTTTCTATCCCCTGACAAAAAGTATTCTGGAAACCTACCCAGAAAAAGTGCGGCTCATCGTGCGCTACACTCCTTTCCACGGCGACGTATCTGATAAGGCCATTCGGGTATTAGAAGTTGCTCGTCGTCAGGGCGTCTTTGAACCGGTACTGGAGAGGCTGCTGGCTCGCCAGGATCAATGGGCTTCACATGGCAGTTTTGATGAATCCGCTATCCTCGATATCGCGAGCCAAGGAGGCCTTGATTTAGCGGCTGCCGAAGAGCAACTGACTTCTGCTGAGGTGCAGGCGGTGATTGACCAAGACATGGCGGATGTCAGAGCCAATCAGATTCGCCAAACACCTACCTTTTTTGTCAATGGCGAGCCTTTAGACCCCTTTGGTATGCAAGAGCTGATTGATGCCGTTGAGAGTGAAGTAGCGGAGATCTCTGGGGAAGAGGATGGCCAGTGATGCAGCGCTGGTGGTTACTAGGCTTTGTGGGCTTTTACCCCTTGCTAGCCGAAGCCAATTGGCAAACGCATCTGTCATTGCCTCCGTCTGAACTTAGCCCTGTCAAGTTACAGGCGGCTAGCGAGCAAGAAGGCACATTACCGCTCGATAGCGTTGATACCCTAACCTTTGGGCGTGATGTCGTCATTGATACCACCCTCTACGAGGCCTTGGCAGCAGAAGGTGTCCCAACGCGTTTCGCCACTAAACTGGAAACACTGCTCAGCGAGTTTATCGCAGCGCCGCTGGAGTTTTCTGGCAGTGAACGTATTCAATTAGTGTGGGAGGAAGATCGACGCCAGGACGGCGCCCGTGTTGGGCCACCACGCCTCAGTTATGCCGCTCTGCCTGATCAGGCAGAGCCCTTGGAGGTCATATGGCCGGTCACCCAAAAGGGGGACGTAGCTCTTTTCAAAAGCGACACCCTGCTAGGCACGTTGCGGTTGCCCGTGCTTAGTGCCCGCTTAACGTCTCGCTTTGGGAATCGGCGACATCCTGTGTATGGAGGGATGCGTCCTCATAATGGAATTGACTTGGCTGCGCCGACAGGAACGCCGGTCATTGCCACCGCACCTGGGCGCGTATTCTTTATGGGTCGCCAAGGGGGATATGGGCAGGTGATCGAGGTGGAGCACGACACAGGGGCCATTAGTCGCTACACACACCTTAGCCGATTCTCCCCACAGCTAGTGGTTGGGGATTTAGTCAATGCGGGAGAGTCGCTCGGAGAGGTAGGTTCCTCCGGGGTCGCCACGGGCCCCAACCTGCATTACGAAGTGAGAGTCAATAACCAGCCTGTTGATCCCCTTGGTCAAGGTCAACGCATCATGTTGGGTGAGCAGCCGACTCAAGGTGAATATCAAGCGTCACTTTACGAGGCAAGAGATCGCTTGGAACAAGCTATCGGCACGGCGTCCATTTATGACTTGATCTCGTTTAACGAGCCGTAACCACCCGTGCTTAGCAACGTTGCATGGATTGTTAGTAACGTGAACGTGTGCTTGCCTCGTTATGGAACCCTAGCGCTGTGATCACTCATCTACCACAAGACAGGTAATCGGTATGGAAGAGGTTTCTCTCGTCACAATGGGGGTATTGGGAAGCCTTGCCGCGGGCTTGATGACGGCTGTCGGGGCGCTTCCTATCTTGTTTACCAAAAGACCGAATCGTGGTGTTCGCGATTTAGCGTTGGGGTTCGCCGCTGGCGTCATGCTAGCGGCCTCTTTCTTCTCACTGATCATACCCTCCTTAGAAGCCTCGGAGCTGCGTTACGGAGGTAGCGTGGTACCTGCTGCCATTGCCTGTGCGGCCATCTTGCTAGGGATTGGAATGGTCGCACTACTGAACGAACTCTTACCTCATGAGCACTTCGAACAGGGGCGAGAAGGGCCAGAGGCTGCCTCACTACGTCGTATCTGGTTGTTTATTATTGCCATTACGATACACAACCTGCCAGAAGGGCTAGCCGTTGGCGTGGCCTTCGGCGCAGGGGGAAGCGAAGGAGGCATTCCACTAGCGATTGGCATTGGACTTCAGAATGCCCCAGAAGGACTGGCCGTAGCAGTATCACTGCTAGGCGTGGGCTATTCACGTTGGCGGTCATGGACGATTGCCGCCCTTACGGGGCTTGTTGAGCCGTTGGGTGGCTTATTAGGCGCTGGAGTCATCAGCATGTCACAAGCGCTACTGCCCTGGGGGTTGGCCTTTGCAGCGGGGGCGATGTTGTATGTGATCAGTCATGAGATTATTCCCGAAACTCATCGAAGCGGGCACCAAAAAAAGGCCACGCTGGGCCTCTCCATCGGATTGGTACTCATGCTGTTTTTGGATGTTTCGCTGGGCTGACCATTGGGCGTGGGGCGTAGCGTTAGTGCTAACCCAAGTCGAGAGCCCCTCCGTGCGATTTTTCAGTGATACAGAGTTGATGATCACTGATGACCTCAATGATTCGGCAGCTTTCCACTTTACCACCGGCACACTGCGTGACCATCCGTTGAAGCTCCTCACGCAGTATGGACAGTCGTTGAAGGCGGGACTCCACTTTCTTTAGGTGATGCGTGGCGATGGCATCGACTTCTTGGCAAGGCATATCAGGTTGATCTGACATGGCCAAAAGCTCTCGCACTGACTCCACCGAAAAGCCAAAGTCACGGGCATGACGAATAAAGGTCAAGCGCCGCACAGCGTCGTCTCCATAGCGGCGCTGCCCCCCACCGGTTCGTGTCGCATCGCGCAACAGCCCAATACGCTCGTAATAGCGAACCGTTTCAGGTTTGCAATCGGCTCGTCGTGCTAACTCACCAATGCTGATACTTTGGCCGATCATCGACATGGTAAAACTCCTTAGGCAGGGCTTGAAGCTGTAGTTGCTACAAGGTTTACACTTAAAAACCATAGCCCATTGGCAGGAGAGGCACCATGAAAACATCAACGCCGACAACAGCGCCTACCACCTTGACGCTGCGTGTTGAAGGCATGGACTGCGGCGGTTGTGAGCGCAAGGTTGTATCGGCGCTAGAGCGACTGGAAGGCATTGAGGAAGTCACGGCAAGCTCGGTCACGGGATCAGTGAAGATTCACCACCACGATCACGGGGCCCCCTCGCGAAAGACCATTGAGGGCATCCTGAACGAACTAGGCTATCAAGTGGCTTCCCATGATGGCCAAACACGCGCACCTGGTGCTTCATCCTCTTGGTGGCAAACCGCTAAAGGGCGCTTGGTCATTATCACAGGCAATTTGCTGATCGTAGCCTTCGCGCTTCGTTTAGCATGGCCTGCGCTGGGTAATATGCCTTTCATTTTGGCCACGCTAGTCGGCTTAATACCCATTGCGCAGAGTGCCTGGGGCGCCCTCAAAATGCGCAATCCCTTTACCATAGAGATGCTGATGTGCATCGCTGCGCTTGGCGCATTGGCCATCAATGCTGCCGCTGAAGCTGCGATGGTCGTGTTCTTGTTCGCCGTAGGTGAGCTACTCGAAGGGGTAGCTGCTTCACGAGCGCGCCGCAGTATCTCAGCCTTGGCAAATTTAACACCCTCAACGGCGAGGCTGATGGACAATGGCCATCTGCGTGACGTCTCGGCGGAGTCACTTAAACCCGGGCAGCGTGTGCTGGTGCGGCCCGGTGATCGCGTACCCTGCGATGGACGCATCCTGGTGGGCACCTCCGACATTGACGAGTCGCCGGTAAACGGCGAGTCCATACCCCGTTCGCGAGCGCCTGGTGATGACATTTTTGCTGGCACAGTGAATCTTGATGCCGCCCTGGAGGTGGAGGTAACACGAGGCGCTGATGACAATACGATCGCACGCGTTATTCGTCTGGTTGAAGAAGCACAGGCCGCCAAGGCACCGATAGCACGCTTTATTGATCGTTTTGCGTATTACTATATGCCCGCCGTCGTCTTACTCGCCCTACTGATGGCGATAGTGCCACCGCTGGTATCGACCATGGCATGGTCGGAGTCGATTTACCGTGCGTTAGCATTGCTGTTAATCGCATGCCCCTGCGCGTTAGTCATTTCCACCCCAGCCGCCATCGCCGCCGGTCTCTCGGCGGGAGCTCGGCGCGGACTACTGATCAAAGGGGGAGCCGTTCTTGAACAGTTAGGTAAGCTTCGCTTGGTGGCATTAGATAAAACGGGCACCCTCACTGCGGGTACCCCAAGAGTCACAGATGTGGAGTCTTGGATTGCTGAGGAAGACGATAACAGCGTATTGCGGCTCGCCGCCGCAATAGAGCGGGATTCCAGTCACCCTATCGCCACGGCTATCGTTGAGCATGCCCGACAGTCGGGCATCAACCTCCCCACCGTCACCGGCGGCCGCGCTCTGGCGGGGCGCGGTGTTTCCGGCCAGGTGGAGGGTCGCGAGCTGAGCTTAATGACGCCTCGTCACCTTCACGAGAAAGTCATCCTTGAGGAAAGTCTCAGTGCTCGGATTGTCGCGTTAGAAGAAGCCGGTAAGAGCCTCGCTCTCCTCGTCGAAGGCGAGCGTTTACTGGGCTTGATCGCGGTTCGCGATGAGCCACGCGAAGATGCCATTGAAGGCCTAGCGGCGCTATCCCGTTTGGGCGTACAGGCGGTCATGCTCAGCGGTGATAATGCCCGCACCGTCGCTGCCACGGGGGGTCGCTTAGGCATTGAAGCGTACGGCGAACTAATGCCTGAAGACAAGGCAGCGTATGTTCGAGACTGGCAAGCGGCTGGCCGTGGCCCCATCGGTAAAGTAGGCGATGGCATCAACGATGCACCGGCACTCGCGGCAGCCGATGTGGGTATCGCGATGGGGGGCGGCACGGATGTGGCGTTGGAAACCGCCGATGCAGCCTTGCTCAAGAACCGCGTTACCGGCATCGCTGAGCTGATAGACCTCTCTCGTGCCACACTGCGCAATGTGAAAACCAACGTTGTTCTCGCCCTTGGCTTAAAAGCCATTTTCCTAGTTACAACGGCGCTGGGTATTACCGGCATGTGGATTGCGGTGATGGCCGATACCGGTGCTACCGTCCTGGTGACGTTGAACGCCATGCGACTGCTGGGTTACCGCTTTTCGCCCAGTACCGCAATGACAGGCCTGTCACAAGGAAAAACAACGTCATGAGAACAGCGCCAAACGATAGCCCTTCACGACGTTGGCCATGGTTCACATTTGCTTGCGTATTGGCTCTAGCCGATCAACTGGTCAAAGAAATCGTGCACGCCCAGATGTCGTTTGGCCAAGTCATTCCGCTAACGCCGTTTTTTAACTGGGTTTATACCGGGAACACAGGAGCCGCTTTCAGCTTTCTCGCAGAAGCAGGGGGTTGGCAGCGCTACCTCTTTCTTGGTTTAGCGTTGGTGGTGGTCGTCGTATTGGTTGTGCAGCTATGCAAACCCCTGTCGCGCTTGGAGGCCTGTGCGTACAGCCTGATTCTTGGCGGCGCGCTCGGTAATACTGTTGATCGCTTAGCGCGAGGGTACGTCGTCGACTATCTGGACATTTACTGGGGCGAATGGCATTGGCCCGCCTTTAACATGGCCGATATCGCTCTGTTTGCAGGTGTATTGATGTTCGCAGTGGCGTTATGGCGTGAAAGTCCTGCTTTTAAGCGCTCTGAGTAACGCTATGGATGTGGTCGATAAAGATAAAGAATATACGCTTTTTGCTGGGCGCTCCTCACCAATAGTCGATTGCGTTGTAGCGCTCGCCGCTGGGGTAATGACCACCTTGAGTGCCGCCCCCTTTTCCCTATGGTGGCTTGGCCCAGTGGCCGTGGCACTGGTCTATTGGAAGATACAGTCGCTAACGCCCGCCATGGCCACCCTGCGTGGGTGGTGCTATGGGGTAGGCCTGTTCGGTTCTGGCACATCATGGGTCTTCGTTGCTATTCACGATTTCAGTGGCACCGGGGCCTTGGTGGCGATGCTCCTCACCACTCTTTTTGTCAGCGCCCTGGCGCTCTTCTTTGCAATCCCCTTTGGGCTCTATCGGCGCATCACGGGGCCACGGTTAGCCTGTCTTAGCTTTGCCGGTATGTGGGTGGTGAGCGAATGGCTACGCACCTGGTTGCTCACCGGCTTTCCCTGGTTATTGCTGGGCACCTCTCAGGTAGATTCTCCACTAGCCCCATGGGCGCCCGTTGGTGGTGTGTACTTGCTGTCACTCATGACCGCGCTGACAGGTACGTTAGGGGTAGAGGTACTGCGTCGCCGCTGGGGTTTCCTTGTCCCAATGGCCGCCTTGTGGATCGTTCCATTCCTATTGCCCGCCCAATGGACAACCCCGGCTGGCAAGCCCATCCGGGTGGCATTGCTGCAAGGGAATCTTGACCAGCGCATTAAGTGGACTGCCCAAGGGCAGCGCGAGGCGATCAGTATCTACACGGCGATGACACGGGAGCAAGCAAGGGATATCGATCTCATCGTTTGGCCCGAGGCAGCCCTTCCCATGCTTGAGCAGGAAGCACAGCAAATACTTGAGCAAGTAGCGTCCGACCTGGGGCCTGACACCGCCTTGTTGACCGGCATTTTGCAACGCGACAGTGAAGGGCGCTCTTATAACAGCGTCATAGGGCTAAATGATGTGCAGGGCGAATACCAGAAGGCGCACTTGGTGCCCTTTGGCGAGTATTTGCCATTCCAAAGTCTCCTCGCTGGCACCCTTGCTTTTTTCGACTTGCCAGTACCTCGCCTGACCCCAGGGACAGGCGAACAGGCTCCGTTACACGTGGCTGGAGCCACCATTGGCAATGCCATTTGTTACGAAATCATTTTTGCCGACCATGTCGCCCAACAGGCGCGTAATGCCGAGCTGCTATTAACGGTTTCCAACGATACGTGGTTTGGGCGCTCCATTGGCCCACACCAACATCTTCAAATGGCGCGTCTACGTGCCTTAGAAAATGGTCGTCACCTACTTCGAGCTACCAGTAATGGCGTGACGGCCATCATCGATTCACAAGGCCACGTCACAGCCCGTGCCCCACAGTTTGAACCGGCCAGTTTAACTGGCGAGGTGACCCCGATGCAGGGCCTAACTCCTTTCACACGCACCGGTAGTGGCCCCGCTTGGATACTCGCTGCGGTGCTGACACTGCTCGGGTTACAACTGAACTTATCTCGATCAAAAAACGACGCATTAGATGAAAAAGGAACCTAGCGATGCTCTTGGCAAAGAACGCAGCAATACTTAAGAGATTCCTCCCATGGCCAATGCAGATCGGCTTCATCGTGAGTGTGATGGTTTCGTTTCTGGCATGGCTCCCTGTCGCCATGGCGGCACAACCTTCCACTGCCCAGGAGACGGAATGGCCCAAAGGGCATTACCCGCTACCAGAGGAAGGTAATATTATCGGAGAGGCTGACACCTTTATCGTAAAGGATTACGACGATACCTTGATAGATATTGCCAGGCGTCACAACCTTGGCTATTTGGAGATGATCCGTGCAAACCCAGAGGTTAGCATCTGGGTTCCAGGGGTGGGCACGGAAGTGACTATTCCGGGACGTTTTATTCTGCCGAATGTGGAGCGTACTGGGATCGTCATCAATATCGCCGAGCTGCGGCTTTACTACTACCCAGATGTCAAAAACGGTGAGACACCGCGTGTTGAGACCTATCCTATTGGCATTGGTCGCGAAGGGTTTGATACTCCTCTAGGCGTGACCGAGACCACCATGAACATTAAAAACCCCGCGTGGTACCCGCCTGAGTCGGTAAAACGCGAAGCGGAAGCACGCGGTGAAACCGCGCCCAGCGTTGTGCCACCCGGCCCCGATAACCCGCTAGGAGACCATGCCATCATCCTAGGCTTCGATGGCTATTTGATTCACGGCACCAACCAGCCCGATGGCATTGGCATGCGCGCAAGCCGAGGTTGTATCCGCATGTTACCCAAAGACATCGAATCTATATTTGACCGCATTCCACCCGGCACCCAAGTCAACATCATCAATCAGCCGATCAAGATAGGTTGGGAAGGCGGTCAGCCGCTGATTCAAGCCTTTCCGCCGCTTGGAGAAGAAGAGCACAGTATGACCGCACTCACAGAGACCATGACACGCCTTAACCAATACAATGTCGATAACGTAAACCTCGATTACGAGCAGCTCAGCGATGTCCTGTCACTCTCTAACGGGCTTATAACCCCACTACATCCAAAGCAGGAACAGGAGCCACAGCGCCACAGCCCAGAAGAGAAGGCTATCAAGGGCATTTATGAAGACCTGGTTTTGACGTCATCTCAACGGTCATGACACGCCTTTTGGCACCCCGTTGAGCCCTGGCATATAGGTAGAGAGCCATAGCCCCGTCCAAACGGCGGGGCGACATTCGCCTACAGAGTCGCGGGGCCCTCCAAGTGACTGCGCGCTATCAGTGTCTTAGCACTCAATATCCAGAGGCAGCCAGTAGGTAACGCCACCCACTACCACCTGTATCCCGTCTGTCGTCCGCTCTACGGTCTGTTGTCGAAGCATTTTCTGCGTTAATTTTGTGTCATGGAAATACTCCATGGCAGCAACGATCCATGCCTCCCTCCAGGCCTCTCCTTGATCAGCACACCGGGCCATCGTCATCAGGGTGCGGGCTAGTGTTTCTTTTCGCCGCTTTCTTGCCCGTTTTACATCCACCCGAGGAGCCAACGTGGTGGCATGTTGGCGATTTAAGAAATTAGTAAACCCCGTGACCGAGGCTGCTTGTCCGGGCACCGCCTGCAAATAGTTGTCCACATCGCCCTGTTGAGGCAGTCGCTGCCCCTCCCGGTCAGTAGCGAGTAGCAATGCGGCTGCCGCTCTTAGTGCAAGTCGTGCGGAGGTGTGGGACGTTTTGCCCGCCTCTATACGGGTTTCCAATTGCTGCCAATAAGCATGCAGCGCTTTTTCTGATAAAGAAGCGGACGGCATAGACCTGAGACACGTGAACCGTACCGGGATTCCCGGAGGCTCCAAACCTTGAGAGGATGGAGCCATGAGCAAATCAAATCGATATTCCCCTGAAGTTCGCCAGCGGGCG
>NZ_JBITWC010000016.1:0-98396 GCF_044543515.1 Vreelandella lionensis
AGCCGTGCGATGAGGGTGGTGAGTCAGGCCGCGAGTGTACGCCTGCTCTAAACGCAACGAACCCACCAAAATAGGTGGGTTCGTCAGCAGTCTGAAGCGCCACCGGATGAGCTCCGGTGGCGCTTTTACGTTAGTGGAACGCCTCCAAAAAAACTGCCTAACCGCCATTACAGTTGAGCAGATGCGTCGTCGCTAAACACCAAAAATCTGCTGCAGATCCGGTACGTTCTCTTCCTCTTCAACCATGGAGAGCGAGGCTTCGATGGCTTTGAGGTGGCGGCTCATAAAGGCTTTGGCGCGTTCGCCGTTGCCGGTTTCAAGATAGCCAATCAGGTCGTCGTGGTCGTGGGATTCGCAGCCTAGGTGGCCGCGATGGCCGTAAACGGCGAGGATCAGCGATGAGCGGGAGCAGAGGCGTTCAACGAATTCCGCCAGGGTGGCGTTGCCGGAAAGCTGCGCGAGACGCACGTGAAAATCCGCCGAAAGACGAATCGCCACGCTCTGCTGGCCGCGGCGTAGAGCTTGGCGTTCCTCACGTGCCATGTCGCGAAGCTCCGCTGCCGCCGCGGCGTTCATTCGTCTGGCCACATCGGGCATTAGCCCGCACTCGATCAGCTGGCGGGCATCGAACACGTCTTTTGCTTCATCGGCAGTGGGACGCGTTACGCTGGCCCCACGACGCGGGGTCAAGGTAACGAGCTGCTCCAGCGCCAGCCGCTGGAGGATTTTACGAATCCCCGTGCGGCTAATACCGAATACGTCCGCTAGCGCATCTTCGCGCAGCCGAGCGCCGGGCTTAAGGCGCTGCTCCACAATGGCATCGCTCACTGACCGGTAAATCGCTTCGTGGCGCTCATCGCCCTCTTTGTCAGAAGGCCTCCGTTTTAACGCCGCCTGCGCATCACTCATAGTGTCTCCTGTCTGCGACTCTGATTACTCCTCCCAGGCCGCAATGATATCGCGCTCTTCGTCACTCATGTTGGTGATATTACCAAGCGGCATGTAGCGACTGCCAACAACCTGTTGGATTTGCGCCTTGTGACCAAGAATATCGTCCCAGCTATCAAAGGCATAGCCTGCAGGCGGCGCGGAGAAACCGGCATGTTCAGGGTTGCGGGCATGGCACTGGGTACAGTGTTGTTCAATGAGCCCAGATATCTGCGCTTGCGTGGGCGCTCCGCCAGTGCCTTCTACGGCGGCACGTGGGCTGGGCGCTGCCACCCAGAACGCGAGCAAAATTAGCCCAACGCCTACTGCAGGGTAGGCAGGCTGAATTTTGCCGGCATGCATCAGCACAAAGAACTGACGAATCAGCGCTCCGGCAAAGATAAACAGCACCATTACCACCCAAGAGAGCTCGTGGGCGTAGATAAAAGAGTAGTGATTACTCACCATCAGCAGAACCACTGGCAGCGTGAAGTAGGTGTTGTGCACCGAACGCTGCTTGCCGCGCTTGCCGTCTAGCGGGTTGGGGGTCTCCCCCGCTTTCATGGCTTTTACCATGCGGCGCTGGCCGGGAATAATCCAGAAGAAGACGTTGGCCGACATCGCCGTGGCCATTACCGCGCCGGTGAGCAGAAATGCCGCCCGCCCGGTAAACATCTGAGTACTTAGGTAGGCCACCACCACCATCATCACCGCTACGGCAATACTCAGCAGTCCATCGCGTTCCATGTTGGGGCTGATGCGCTTACATAACTCGTTGTACACCACCCAACCGCCTAGCAGGAACCCAAGCGCCAGCAGGTTCGCCTGCCAACCGGTGAGGTTAGCCGCCCAGGCCCAGTTGCTGTCCGGGTTAACTAAGTAGAAACCGGGGTTCACCATGTAGAGAATGACGAACAGCGCAAAACCCGATAGCCACGTCGTATAGGCTTTCCAGAACGACCAGTGCAGGTCGTTGGGCAGCTTGGACGGGGCAGTGGCATATTTCTGGTTATGATAGAAACCGCCACCATGCACAGCCCACATCTCGCCAAAAACACCCTTCTCACGATCTTCAGCGGCTTTGGGAGTGCGCAGGCCGTTATCCAGCATCACGAAGTAGATCGACTCGCCGATCCAGGCAATCGCTGCGATCACGTGTAACCAGCGCAGCAGTAGATTCACAAACTCGATGATATACGCTTGCATGCCTAGTCCTCTTAGCTACCACGGTAAGTGGAGTAGCCGTAGGGCGAAAGCAGCAACGGTACATGATAGTGCTGGCTAGCATCGGCCACGCCGAAGCGCAGCGGAATAACGTCTAAAAAGCGCGGTTCAGCGGCTTCCACCCCTTGAGCGCGCAGATAGTCTCCAGCGTGGAACACAAGCTCATACTCGCCTGGCGTTAGCGCATCGCCTTCTAGAATAGGGGTATCGCAGCGGCCATCGCTATTAGTAACGGCATTGCCTAAATGCTCGCGGCTGCCGTCCGCTAGCCGAAAAACCTCAATAGTAATGCCTTGGCCGGGCTGCCCTTTGGCGGTATCCAGCACGTGTGTGGTTAAGCGTCCCATAGCCACTCCTCAATCATTGGATTTGTTGACGTTATTTAACCTATTGGTCAAAGAGTACCGTTGATGCTATTTATTGTATACAGTAATTCCATTTATGCACTACAGGAGAGCATCAGTGCCTCAACCAACCTCATTACAACTATCACCCGCCCCGAGCCAATGCAGCCTTGAAGCCTTTGTGCAACATTATGGCGATGTTTATGAGCACTCGCCCTGGGTGGCCGAGGCTACTTGGCAACACGGCTTAAGCGAATCTCATGACGCACCAGATGCGCTGGCAGAGCTTATGGGATTAATGCTTCAGCAGGCCACCCCTGAGCAGCAAATTGACGTGATTCAGGCCCACCCAGATCTCGCGGGCAAAGCCGCCTTGGCCGGTGAGCTCACCCAAGACTCAACCAATGAGCAGGCAGGCGCTGGGCTGGATCAGTGCTCACCTGAAGAGTTTGCCCGCTTTGAACAACTAAATGCGGCATATAAAGAAAAATTTGGCTTCCCTTTTGTGATCGCGGTGAAAGGGTTGGACCGCTACGACATACTCGCGGCGTTTGAAGAACGCCTGGAGAACGGATTAGCCCAGGAGCGCGAAACTGCTATTAAGCAAATTATTCGCATTGCTCGCTTCCGTCTGAGAGCACGCGCTGGCGAGGCGTAGCGCTGTGATCGGGCGGCATACTGCAGCATTAAATGTGTCTGGTTGACCCTAAGGGTAATTGCATTTATATCTTGTATACGATTTTATTCATTTATGGATGCAACAGCATAATGCTACTCATGTTTAATAACGCAATAAAGGCTCACTATGTCTCCTCCGCCCGATCCAAAAACAAATCCTACGCGCACCATTAACCAAAACCCTGACGCCATGCCGCCGTTACCCAAAGCGATACCGCTTGGGTTGCAGCACATCATGGCCATGTTTGCCGGTAACGTAACGCCCCCTATCATTATTGCCGGTGTGATTGGTGCTTCTCCCTCTGAGCAAATTTTCCTCATCCAGGTAGCGCTGTTTGTGGCGGGGATGTCTACCCTGGTACAAACCATTGGTATTGGCCCTATTGGCGCACGCTTGCCGATTGTGCAAGGCACGAGCTTTGGTTTTCTCCCCGTTGCTTTACCCCTTGCTAAAGCGTTTGGCCTTCCTGCTGTGCTAGGTGCTTCGTTTGTCGCGGGGCTGCTACAAATTCTACTTGGCACTTTTTTGAAAAATATTCGCCACTGGTTCTCCCCCGTTGTGACCGGTATTGTCGTACTGCTGATCGGTATTACGCTGATGCCGGTGGGGCTGAACTACGCTGCTGGTGGGGTAGGTGCTGATGACTTTGCTTCTCCATCCAATCTGCTGCTGGCGTTGTTTGTGCTAAGCGTCACCATTGCGGTGCATCAATACGGCAAGGGGTTTATTAAAGCGTCCTCTATTCTCTTTGGGCTGGTGGCAGGTTACTTGGTCGCCATTGCATTGGGTAAGGTAGATTTTACCTCGCTCACTAGCGCAGCCTGGTTTGCCCTGCCTAAACCCTTTGAGTATGGCATGACCTTCTCAGGCACCGCGATTCTAGGCATGACCCTGATTATGTTCGTTGTGGGCTTAGAAACAATCGGCAATATCTCTGCCATTACCACCGGCGGTGCGGGCCGCCCAGCGAAAGATAGCGAGCTTTCCGGCGGTGTCATGGCGGATGGCGTGGCAACCTCGTTCGCCGCTATTTTTAATACGCTGCCCAATACTGCTTACGCGCAAAATGTGGGGTTAATCACCCTGACGGGGGTAGTGAGCCGCCACGTAGTCACCATCGGTGGTTTACTGCTGATTGCGATGGGTCTTTTCCCTAAGCTCGGTGGCTTAGTTGCTGCTATGCCACACGCCGTACTAGGCGGTGCGGGTGTGGTGATGTTCGGCATGATTGCATCGGCAGGTTTAAAAATTATCAAGGAGTGCGAACTGGATCAGCGCAATATGCTGATTATTGCGGTGTCACTCAGCCTGGGCATTGGCTTACCGGCGGTGGAAGCCATTTCGGAAACGATGCCTGGGCAGTTAGGGCTGCTGTTGAAGTCGGGCTTGGTGCCTGCCGCACTGGCGGCGCTGCTGTTAGACGCTATCTTGCCGGGCAAGCCCGACCGCAAAGAGAAGCTAGCGAAGGCACAAGCAGCCAGTCAAACACAGCCATAACCTTTAACGAAGCGTGTTTGCTAGCAACAAAAATGCCGCGCTCATCAATGGCGCGGCATTTTCGTTCAAGCTTAGCGGTTTAGTGCTTGGCTGTGTCTGCTGCTTTCTTGGTAACTTCTTCGGCTTTCTTTTGGCTCTCTTGCATAAAGCTTTGGCTGATAGAGGTGACTTTTTCAGAGTCCCCTTTCATACGCTCCATCAGGTCAGTGGCCGCTTTCTGCTGACTCTCCATCGCCTTCTTGAAGCTATCTGCATCTTTCACATCTAGCCAAGTACGCGCTTGGGAAATGGTCATATCAGAGTAAGCGCGAGCCGCATCAATTTGGGCGCTGACCAGTTGCTCATAGTAATCCAACGCTGCGAGCGTATAAGAGCGCATCGGTGATACAAAAACGGAGTCAAACTGCTGGTTGGTTTTCTCTGTAGCCTTGTTCATTACGCAATCTCCTTGGGTTAGCTAGCGAATCGGCATACCCAGCAGGTGGCCGATGGTTGGCAATGACTGTATTACACCCAAGCTAGCAGCGCTTTTTGTGCAGCGCAACATGATTTTTCATCATGCTACATGTTCAGCTTATCTAACGCTCACCGAACATAACGCAACGGCTTTTTTAACGGTTACCGAACAGGTGCTTACGGGCTTCATCATCCATAACAACGCCTGCTTGCGGGTTAATATCCTCGACTAATGCGTACGCTTTTCGTACAGCAGGACGTTGCGATACCTCTTCAAACCAGCGTTCAAGATCGGGGAACTCTTCCAAGGTTTGACGCTGCTTCTCCCAGGGCACAATCCATGGGTAGATCGCCATATCCGCAATGGAGTAGCGGTCGCCGCCAACATAATGCTGCTGAGAGAGCCGCTGATCCAGCACGCTGTAGAGCCGGTTGGTCTCGCGTACATAGCGCTCTATGGCGTACTCAATTTTCTGCGGTGCGTAGTGGCAAAAGTGATGGTTCTGGCCCGCCATAGGGCCAAGCCCACCCACCTGCCAGTGCAGCCACTGCAGTACCACGTAGCGCTCGCGCCCTTCTGTTGGCAGAAACTGGCCGGTTTTATCGGCGAGATATTCCAAAATGGCGCCTGATTCAAACAGCGACATGGGTTGGCCGCCATCTTTAGGGGCGTGGTCCACAATGGCGGGAATGCGGTTATTGGGCGCAATCGTCAGAAACTCAGGGTCAAACTGCTCACCCCGGCCAATATTGATGGGCTTAATACGATAAGCCAACTTTGCTTCTTCAAGCATGATGGAGATTTTGTGGCCGTTCGGGGTTGTCCAGTAATACAGGTCAATCATCGCCATCTCCTTTCACACAAACGGCCTAGGCCGTTTGTGTTGCCTGTGGGTAGTAGGCGGCTTGTGACCGCCTTAACTATTATAGATCACGAACAGTGATGGCTTTGCCTGCCACTGAATCGTGCACTGCTAGCATACGCTTAAACCACGCAGCGACGGGGTCGTTTTCGTCTACTAGTGTCTCAGTCGAGACGGTGTAGGCCCACATCATGCTGCCAAACAGCAGGTAATCCGCACCGCTGGCTGCATCGCCATCTAAAAACAGACTCTCTTTTAGTTGAGCGCTCACCGGCACCAGCGCCTGCTTCAACATCTGCCGCCCCTGTTCAGGGTTGTTGACGGCTTCCATGGTCGCACCAAAGCGTGCTTCACGGGTTTTGCGGAAGTAATCACGATCATCTGGATGGATGGCAGCTAACAGATCTAACGCGACGATCTTAAACAGCGCGGGGGTAATGCTGCGTTCTACTAACTGCTTAAACAGCATTAAGCGCTGAAGGCTCATCCCTTCGCCCACCACCGGGGCCTCCGGGTAAGCTCGGTCTAGGTAGCACATGATGTCAAAGCTATCGGTGACCACGTTGTCGCCATCGGTCAGCACAGGCACTTTGTCGTAATCGGCAAACGCGAGAACGTCTTTCTCCTGGAAGCGCCAAGCCACGGTGGTGTACTCCAGCCCTTTATGGGCCAGCGCCATACGTACCCGCCAGCAATAAGGCGAAAAGCGTAGGCGCTCATCACGGCCGCACAGGTCATAAAGTGTTATTGCCATATTGTTAGTTCTCCTTTTTTACAGGGGTCAATCCGCTACCTACAGTGAGTCTAAGTGATTAGCGACGCAAGCGACGTTCGTAACCCACCGCGCGAAGGCCTGCTGCACTGTCTATTAGTCTAATGACTGTTGCTGTATTAACACTCTGATGCAATGTTTAAAATACCTTAAAAACAACACGTTAGATTAAAACGACCGCTTAAATCATGCTCAGAACGGCCCACATCAACTGGTAAGACCAATTTTCCAATGTAGTCATTCTGCCCGCCTAACCGTATCTTTCACGCTGACCCAACTATCATTGAAATGACAAGTTGGCTACTGCGGAGCATACCAAATCAATAACAAGGGGCCGTTCCTCCCATGAATGAAACTATACTCGCTCTACTGGCATTTCTGCCGCTATTGCTGGCTGGGATTTTGCTCATAGGCTTTAAAATTCCTGCCAAAATAGCGATGCCAATTGTCTTCCTTACGGCAGCCATTATTGGTCTGACCGCATGGGATATGTCGTTTAGCCGCGTAGCGGCATCCACTGTACAGGGCCTCATCCAAACCGCTGGCCTGCTGTGGATTATCTTCGGCGCTATCTTGCTGCTCAACACGCTAAAGCACTCGGGCGGTATTACTGCCATTCGTAACGGCTTTTCGGGCATTAGCCCAGACCGTCGCGTACAGGCGCTGATTGTTGCTTGGCTGTTTGGCTGCTTCATCGAAGGCGCGTCCGGTTTCGGTACGCCCGCTGCCGTGGCAGCGCCGCTGATGGTAGCGCTGGGCTTCCCGGCTCTGGCAGCGGTGGTCGTGGGTATGATGATCCAATCCACGCCAGTGTCGTTTGGCGCCGTGGGTACGCCCATTGTGGTGGGTGTGGGTAGCGGCTTGAACCGTGCCGACATTACCGCGCAGCTAGAAGCGAACGGCTCTACCTGGGAAGTGTTTTTCCAGCAGGTGACCAGCTCTGTCGCGATCACACACGGTATCGTCGGCATTTTAATGCCACTGATTCTGGTACTGGTGATGGTGCGCTTCTTCGGTGCCAACCGCTCTTGGAAAGAAGGGTTGTCTATTACGCCTTTCGCGATCTTTACCGGTATTTCCTTCGTGGTGCCTTACATGCTGGTGGGCGTGCTGCTTGGGCCGGAATTCCCCTCCATGATTGGCGCGATGGTGGGCTTAGCGATTGTGGTGCCTGCTGCACGTAAAGGCTTCCTGCTGCCCAAAGATACCTGGGACTTCCCAGAATCGACCGCTTGGCCGGATGAGTGGATCGGCAACTTGCAAATCAAGCTTGACGATGTGGCCGGTAAAGCACCGATGTCGACCTTTAAAGGTTGGGTGCCTTACGTACTGCTCGCTCTGTTCCTGGTAGCCTCACGCACCATCGAGCCGCTCAAAGCTGCGTTAACCTCCATCAACCTGAACTGGGCTGATATCTTCGGCGAAGCAGGCGTTAGCGGTGGCATCCAGCCGCTCTACCTGCCCGGCGGTATCATCCTAGCGGTCGTGCTGGTGACTTACTTCCTGCACCGCATGAACCCACGCCAGCTGAGTGCTGCGGTATCAGAATCGACCAAAACCATTTTTGGTGCGGGCTTCGTCCTGATCTTCACCGTGCCAATGGTACGGATCTTGATTAACTCTGGCGTTAACGGTGCCGATTTAGTCTCGATGCCTGTCATGATGGCGCAAGCGGTGGCTAACGGTGTGGGCGGTATCTACCCGTTCTTTGCCCCGGCAGTGGGGGCCATGGGCGCCTTTATTGCAGGCTCCAACACTGTGTCTAACCTGATGCTAGCGGAGTTCCAGTTCAGCGTGGCCGAAACGCTTGGGCTCTCCACGGCGATGATGGTCGCACTGCAAGCCGTGGGTGCTGCCGCAGGTAACATGATCGCAATTCACAACGTCGTGGCGGCGTCTGCTACCGTCGGCCTACTCGGCCGCGAGGGCACCACCATTCGTAAAACGATCATCCCGACCATCTACTACCTGGTCTTCACCGGCATTATCGCGCTGATCGCGTTTTATGTTTTAGGTGTGACTGACCCGTTGATGTAAGGAGTAGCTTTACCCCACGATAGGAACGGCTGGGTAGCCTTAGGGCTACCCAGCACTATATTAAAAAGACGAATCTCGCCCTCACCGACCACTCTCGACACTTTATGAAAAATACTTCCAAAAGCACCCACATATTATGGAAATATTTTCCATCAAGTGATTAGATAGCTGTCTATCCTCCTCACCCATAGGAGTTACCATGAATATCCTATTCGACGAGCGCCTTGATGGTGAGCTTGTCCACCGTGATAAAGCCGAGGTACTCAGCGACCTGCAAGGCGCCGTGCCCTCATTAACGCTGCTGCATCGGGAAGAAGATTTACGCCCTTTCGAGTGCGATGGCTTAGCCGCTTACCGCGTGCTGCCGATGTTGGTGGCCTTGCCGGAAACGCTGGAACAGGTCGAAGGCCTGTTAAAGCGTTGCCATGCACTGGGCGTACCCGTGGTGACCCGGGGAGCAGGCACCGGCCTTTCCGGCGGCGCACTGCCCCTTGAGCAGGGCGTGCTGCTGGTCATGTCGCGGTTCAACCAAATTATTACCGTTGACCCCGACGCGCGCATTGCCCGCGTTCAGCCTGGGGTGCGCAACCTTGCCATTTCCGAGGCGGCCGCCCATTACGGGCTGTACTACGCCCCGGACCCCTCTTCGCAAATCGCCTGCTCAATTGGCGGCAACGTCGCCGAAAATGCGGGCGGCGTGCACTGCCTGAAATACGGTCTCACCGTGCATAACGTTATGCGGGTGGATGTGCTGACCATTGAAGGCGAGCACATGACGCTAGGTTCTGAAGCCCTAGATGCGCCCGGCTTTGATCTCTTGGCCCTGATGAACGGTTCAGAAGGCATGCTCGGGGTGGTCACGGAAATCACCGTGAAGCTGCTGCCCAAGCCAGAAACCGCCAAAGTGCTGATGGCCAGCTTCGATGATATCGAAAAAGCGGGCCGCGCGGTGGGCGACATCATTGCCGCAGGCATTATCCCCGGTGGCCTGGAAATGATGGATAAGCTCGCCATCAAAGCCGCCGAAGATTTCATCAAGGCAGGCTACCCCGTGGAGGCCGAAGCCATTCTGCTCTGTGAGCTGGATGGTGTGGAAGCCGACGTGGACGACGACTGCGAGACCGTGCGCCGCGTACTGGAAAAGGCCGGAGCCACTAACATTCAACAGGCGCGGGATGAAGCCGAGCGCGCCAAGTTCTGGGCCGGGCGCAAGAATGCCTTCCCTGCCGTAGGCCGCATGTCACCCGACTACTACTGCATGGATGGCACCATTCCCCGCCGCGAGCTGCCGCGCGTTTTGAAAGGCATTGCCGCGCTATCCGAAGAGAGCGGTTTGGCGGTAGCCAACGTGTTTCATGCGGGCGACGGCAATATGCACCCGCTGATCCTGTTCGATGCCAACAAAGAGGGCCAGCTTGCCCTGGCGGAAGACGTAGGCGGCAAGATCCTGGAGCTGTGCGTGGCCGCCGGTGGCTCGATTACCGGCGAGCATGGCGTTGGGCGCGAAAAAATCAACCAGATGTGCAGCCAGTTCCAGCCCGATGAGCTGACGGTCTTCCACGCGCTAAAAGCGGCGTTCGACCCCAAACGGCTGCTCAACCCAGGGAAAAATATTCCCACCCTGGCGCGCTGTGCCGAATTTGGCGCGATGCATGTGCATAACAACGAGTTACCGCATCCAGAACTGCCACGCTTCTGATGCTATAAGGATCGACCATGACCGAACTAGCGATACACGCTGCCGACCGAGATATCGCCGACGAGCTGAGCGAACAGGTTCGTAGCGCCTACCACGACCGCACCCCGCTACGCATTGTAGCGGGCAACACCCGGGCCTTTTATGGCCGCCCGGTGGAAGGCACGGAACTCAATGTCGCAGCGCATAGCGGCATCGTCTCTTACGACCCTATCGAACTCGTCGTCACGGTGCGGGCTGGCACCCGCTTGAGCGCGCTGAACGCGGCGCTGGCAGAAAAACATCAGATGCTGCCTTTCGAGCCGCCCATTTTTGGCGACGCCAGCACCATTGGCGGCGCGGTGGCCACCGGCATGTCCGGCCCTCGCCGCCCTTGGGCAGGTGCCGCACGGGATTTTGTCCTGGGCACTCGGGTGATTACCCAAGAAGGCAAACTGCTGCGCTTTGGCGGCGAAGTGATGAAAAACGTCGCAGGCTATGACCTTTCCCGCATGATGGCCGGCGCTCAGGGCACGCTAGGCGTGCTGGCCGATATCTCGTTTAAGGTGCTGCCTATTCCCACCGCCAGCCACAGTCTGCGCCTTGAAATGGGCTTGCAAGATGCCTTAGCGAAGCTCTCTGAGCTTGGCCGCCAGCCGCTGCCTATTACCGCTGCGGCATGGCACGCAGGTGAGCTTTTCCTTCGCCTAGAAGGCGGTGAAAGCTCCGTCAAGGCCACGAAAGAGCGCCTGGGCGGTGAAGCGCTGTCTGCGGATTTCTGGCAGCAGCTTCGTGACCAGCAGCATGGCTTTTTCAGCCTCAACGAAGGGCAAGCACTGTGGCGCCTCTCGCTACCGCCCCATACCCCAGCGCTAGAGCTCGCCGTTGATGAAAGCGATATCTTCTATGATTGGGGCGGCAGCCAGCGCTGGGTGAAAACCGCACTACCCGCAGACACGCTGCGCGATGAATGCCAGAAGGCCGGTGGCCACGCTACCTGCTACACCCCGCATGCCCAAGGGGGCGCGGAGTCACCGTTTACTCCGCTGAATGCTGTGGTCGAGAAGTACCATCGCAACCTGAAGGCCGAGCTGGATGCCCACGGCATTTTCAACCCTGGTCGTCTTTATGCGGCATTTTAATCAGGAGAGCTGACATGCAGACGCACTTTACCGATGCCGACCGCCAAAAACCGCATATTCAGGAAGCCGAGCGCATTCTGCGTACCTGTGTGCACTGCGGCTTTTGTAACGCCACCTGCCCCACTTACCAGTTGCTGGGCGATGAGCGAGACGGGCCACGCGGGCGCATCTACTTGATGAAAGAGCTGCTGGAGAGCCGCGATGACGATGACCAAGTCACCGAAGAGACTCGCCTGCACCTAGACCGCTGCCTAACCTGCCGCAACTGTGAAACCACCTGCCCCTCCGGCGTGGAGTATCACAAGCTGCTGGATATTGGCCGTGCGGAAATCGACCGTCGTGTGCCGCGTTCAGCGGCAGAACGCGCTCAGCGCTATGCGCTGCGCAAAATGCTGGTCGACCCGAAACGCTTCAAAGCGCTGCTGACTCTGGGGCAAACCTTCAAGCCTCTAGTGCCCGGCAAACTGCGTAGCAAAATGCCGCCCGCACCGGTCGATGCAGGCCAGCGACCCGACAGCCAGCGCCATGCCCGCAAGGTATTGATTCTAGAAGGCTGCGTGCAGCCGGGCCTGTCGCCCAACACCAACGCAGCCACGGCGCGCCTGCTCGACCGTTTGGGCATTAGCGTCACACCGATTAGTGAAGCTGGCTGCTGTGGTGCTATCGACTTCCACCTCAATGCCCAAGAGGCGGGCCGCGAGCGGATGCGCGCCAACATCGATGCCTGGTGGCCGCAAATCGAGCAGGGCGCGGAAGCCATCGTACAAACCGCTAGCGGCTGCGGCGCGTTCGTCAAAGAGTATGCCGACATGCTCAAGGACGACCCCGCCTACGCTGAAAAGGCCAAAAAAGTCAGCGCACTGGCGAAGGATATCGTCGAAATACTGCGCGACGAGCCGCTGGAAGCGCTGCAGCTTAAAGAGCATCAGCGCTTAGCGTTCCACTGCCCCTGCACGCTGCAGCACGCTCAGAAACTCAACGGCGCAGTGGAAGGCGTGCTTAGCAAACTCGGCTTTGCACTAACGCCCGTGAAAGATGCCCACCTGTGCTGCGGCTCGGCAGGCACCTACTCGGTCACACAGCCAGAACTCGCCACTCAGCTGCGTGATAACAAGCTGAATGCGCTGGAAGCAGGCAACCCTGAGGTGATTGTAACCGCCAACATCGGCTGTCAGACCCATCTCGCCAGCGCCAACCGCACGCCGGTACGCCACTGGGTAGAAGTCGTGGACGCTGCCCTGGTATAACCCTTTACACTCGCTGCGCTTTCACAACGTATTAACGGTTGGGCGCAGCGCTTTAATCCCTATGATAAGAAGGATCCTTTGATGCAAACCAAAGCTGTTTTAGGCCAAGCCGACGTTATCCAAGTCCTCGATGCCGCACAGAAAGAAGCTGACAACAACAGCTGGCCGGTCACCATTGCCGTCACCGACGATGGCGGCCACCTGCTGGCACTGCGCCGTTTAGACGGTGCTGCCCCGTTCAGCGCCGATGTCGCTACCCAAAAAGCGCGTAGCGCGGCTCTGGGACGTAAAGAGACCCAAGTGTTTGAAGAGATGATTAACGGTGGCCGCACGGCGTTTGTCTCTGCACCGCTGCAGGGTCTGCTATCTGGCGGCGTGCCGATCATCGTGGATGGTCAAGTCGTCGGCGCTGTTGGCATCTCTGGCGTTAAGCCAGATCAAGATGTGCAAATTGCCAAAGCAGGCGTCAGCGCAATCGCCTAACGCTTACCTAGTCAGTAACAAAAGCAAGTAACAGAAGTAAGTAACAGCAGCGTGCAGCACATTGACTGCACGCTGCTTGTCAGCGTTTTATGTACACGCAATAAAAAAGCCCGAATCATAGATTCGGGCTTTTTTTGGAATTTGTTCGGCTTTATCAATATGATTGCCGATGGGTGCTTAATGGCGGACCGGACGAGACTCGAACTCGCGACCTCCGGCGTGACAGGCCGGCATTCTAACCGACTGAACTACCGGTCCACTATAAAACACACTAACCATTTAAATAGACTGTTTAAGCGGTTCAGAGGCGCAAAAACGCTGACTTAAATGGTGGGTGGTACTGGGTTCGAACCAGTGACCCCCAGCTTGTAAGGCTGGTGCTCTCCCAACTGAGCTAACCACCCGGGATATTGAAAGCTCATCGCTTATCAATAAAACTACTTATAAAGTTATCGTGGCGGACCGGACGAGACTCGAACTCGCGACCTCCGGCGTGACAGGCCGGCATTCTAACCGACTGAACTACCGGTCCGAATAGCGATAACTTAGTATGCAGTTAAACATGATGATGGCGGACCGGACGAGACTCGAACTCGCGACCTCCGGCGTGACAGGCCGGCATTCTAACCAACTGAACTACCGGTCCGCATATTCATCAATTACTGCATCACGTTTCCAAGGCACCAAATAAATGGTGGGTGGTACTGGGTTCGAACCAGTGACCCCCAGCTTGTAAGGCTGGTGCTCTCCCAACTGAGCTAACCACCCGCTGGTCACGTGGCGCTGCATTCTACAGAAGCCTCTTGGAATGTCAACACGTTGTGTTTAAATTTTTGATTTAAACCAGCGTACTGCACGTTCTCGCGGCAACCGCTAACTGAGCGCGGACGAAGGATGCCGCAACTATGGCTGCTTCGTCAATCAAAACTTGCTGATTTACTCCAGAACTTCGTCGTGGCTTAAAATCATGGTCGCCATCGGTTAGCCAATGAATGTGTAGGGAGTAAGGTAAAGCGTAGTGGGCCACCTCATCACGAGAGCCAAACGGATCACGCTCACCTTGCAGAATCAGCATAGGCATAGAGATGTCAGGAAAATGATCGGTGCGAAGGGAGTCGGGCTTTTTGGGTGGGTGAAACGGATAGCCTGCCGCAATGACACCTGCACAGTGATGCTGGCTGGCAAAGAGCGATGCCACACGCCCGCCCATGGATTTACCCCCAACCCACAAAGGCGAACCACTGCATGACGCCAGCAGGTCATACCAAGCGGCAAAGTGTTCCAGCGTTTTCTTGACGGGAGGCGGAGGCCGGCGCTTTGCTTCCTCGCTCATCTGCTGCATATAGGGGAAATCGATCGCCCACACTTGTAGCCTCTCGCTGGCCAGCATCGCGGCAAATTGCCGCATAAACTCGGATAGGTGGCCTGCCCCGGCGCCATGGGCTAGCAGAATTCGCCCCAGCTCGGGGATGCCGGAGACGCTCACCGGGCCAACCCCCTCCACGAGAAACCGCTGAACAGCGGGGCTGGCGGGGCGTTCACGCAACGCCTCTGGGGTGATGAACTCAAACCCAAGATCAGCGTAATAGGACACTCAACCCTCCTAATAATTCAGCGTTACATCCATTGGCGTGTTCAGCTTAGGGCGCGGCTGCGATAGAATCTAGGCCGGATCTTGACCTGCATCATCAAGCGGGTGGCCGCACCCGTGCAAAATGCCACGGGTTACCCCCTAACCGCGTTCGATGGGAACATGAAATGAGCACAGCATTGGAACACCCGACCTACAATTACAAGGTGGTTCGGCAGTTCGCGATTATGACCGTTGTGTGGGGCATCGTAGGTATGACGCTTGGCGTTATCCTTGCCTCCCAACTGGTCTGGCCGCAGCTGAACCTCGGCCTACCTTGGACTAGCTTCGGGCGCCTGCGTCCGTTACATACTAACGCCGTTATCTTCGCCTTCGGTGGCTCAGCGCTTTTTGCGACGTCCTACTACGTCGTACAGCGGACCTGTCAGACACGGCTGTTCTCTGACAAGCTCGCAGCGTTCACCTTTTGGGGGTGGCAAGCGGTCATCCTGTCTGCAGTAGTAACGTTGCCGCTGGGCTACACCACTACTAAAGAGTACGCAGAGCTTGAGTGGCCGATCAATATACTGCTGGCGGTAGTATGGATCAGCTATGCGATCGTTTTCTTAATGACGATTAAGAAACGCACCACGTCGCACATTTATGTGGCGAACTGGTTTTTTGCTGCGTTTATTCTGACCGTTGGCGTTCTGCACATTGTTAATAACGCCGCAATTCCCGTCACGCCTATGTACTCCACCTCGATTTACGCAGGTGCTGTCGACGCCATGGTGCAGTGGTGGTATGGCCATAATGCGGTCGGCTTCTTCTTGACCGCAGGTTTCTTGGGCATGATGTACTACTTCGTACCGAAGCAGGCAGAGCGTCCGATCTACTCCTACCGTCTGTCTATCGTCCACTTCTGGGCGTTGATCATGATCTACATGTGGGCAGGTCCTCACCACCTGCACTACACCGCGTTGCCGAACTGGGCTCAGTCACTGGGTATGATTATGTCGATCATTCTGCTGGCACCTTCCTGGGGTGGCATGATCAACGGCATGATGACCCTGTCAGGCGCTTGGCATAAGCTGCGCACCGACCCAACACTGCGCTTCCTGGTAGTGGCTCTGTCGTTCTACGGCATGTCGACCTTTGAAGGCCCGATGATGGCGATCAAGACCGTCAACGCGCTGTCGCACTACACCGACTGGACCATTGGGCACGTACACGCTGGCGCACTTGGCTGGGTAGCCATGATCACCATCGGCTCTATGTACCACCTGATCCCGCGTGTTTTTGGCCGTACCGAAATGTACTCCGTTAACCTGATTGCTGTTCACTTCTGGCTGGCAACAATCGGCACCGTACTGTACATCGCTGCGATGTGGGTCAACGGCATCATGCAAGGCCTGATGTGGCGTGCAATCAACGCTGACGGCACGCTGATGTACACCTTCGTGGAGTCTGTTGAAGCCAGCGGCCCCGGCTACATTGTCCGCATGATTGGCGGCCTTTTCTGGGTAACCGGCATGCTGATTATGGCGTTCAACGTGTACATGACCGTGAAGCGTCGCGAAGCCATCGGCCTCACTGCGCCGCAAGCCGCTTAAACCGGGGAAGCTAAGACCAATGAAACACGAGATTGTTGAAAAGAACGTTGGCCTACTCGCCGTGTTGATCCTGGTTGTGATCAGCTTCGGTGGCTTGGCCGAAGTGGTACCGCTGTTCTTTCAAAAGCAGACTACCGAGCCAGTTGAGGGGCTACGCCCCTTAACCGCCCTGGAGCTTGAAGGGCGTGACATTTACCGTCGTGAAGGCTGTGTAGGCTGCCACTCCCAGATGGTGCGCCCCTTCCGCGCAGAAACCGAGCGCTACGGCCACTACAACGTAGCGGGCGAGCAGGTGTATGAGCACAACTTCTTGTGGGGCTCCAAGCGTACCGGGCCTGACTTGGCGCGTGTTGGTGGTCGTTACAGCGACGACTGGCACCGTGCACACCTGTACAATCCGCGCGACGTAGTGCCAGAGTCGATCATGCCAGCCTACCCCTGGCTGTTTGAGAACACCCTCGACGGCGAAGCAACACCGGATAAAATGCGTACCCTGCGTCAGCTAGGCGTGCCCTATACCGATGAAGATATCGCCACTGCTACCGCTGATGTACGCGGCACCCAGGAAATCACCGCCCTGGTGGCCTACTTGCAGCAGCTAGGAACCGTGCTCGAGGGCACACGTTAAGTTATGGATACGGGAACTTTCCGCGGCCTGATCACGCTGATTTTGATCTTCGCTTTTATAGGCATCTTTTTTTGGGCCTACTCCAAGCGTCGCAAACCAGACTTTGACGAAGCGGCTAACCTGCCCTTCGCCGATGAAGAAGATAAGCAACCGACCCGTGACAAGCATGCTTCGACAGAACACGAAGCGGATTCCCGCCACGACAGGGGAGATAAGAATAGATGAATAATTTATGGGGTGACTCCCTATCCAGCTTCTGGAGCGCCTGGATTATTGTCGTCACGCTGGGCACGATCGCTCTGAGCGTTTGGATTTTGCTAGCCAACCGCCGGACCGACAAAACCCCAGATGCTGATGGCAATATCGAAACCACTGGCCACGCGGCTGACGGCATTGAAGAGTATGACAACCCGCTTCCGCAGTGGTGGTTTAAGCTCTTTATCCTGACCGTCGTATTTGCCCTTGGCTATCTGGTGCTCTACCCAGGCCTGGGTAACTACGCAGGCATACTGGGCTGGTCCCAGGAGAGCCAGTGGGAAGAGGAAGTGGCCGACGCCGAAGATCGCTTTACGCCGATTTTTGCTCAGTATCAGGAAGTACCGATTCCTGACTTGGCGCAGGACCCGGAAGCCATGCAAGTGGCTGAACGTATCTTCCTGAACAACTGTGCCGTGTGTCATGGTTCTAATGCCCAGGGTGGTTACGGCTTCCCGAACCTGACCGACGACGACTGGCTCTACGGCGGTGAACCGGAAAACATTCTGACCACTCTGAACAACGGTCGTAACGGTTTGATGCCGTCTTGGCAGCAGCTCGGTGATAACAACATCGAGGATCTGACCCAGTATGTCCTGTCGCTGTCCGGTGAAGAGCATGATGCAGAGCGTGCCGCCAGCGGTGAAAGCACCTTCCTGGCAGCGTGTGCGGCGTGTCACACCCCCAGCGGAACAGGCAATATCGCACTTGGTGCGCCTAACCTGACCGACGACGTGTGGCTCTACCTAGCACCCGGACAGGGCGTTGACGACTCCATCCGCCAAACGCTGCGTAACGGTCGTAATGGCCACATGCCTGCCCAGGCAGCCTACATTGGTGAAGAGCGTGTTCACCTCGTAGCGGCCTACGTTTACAGCCTACGTTTCAACGACTAATCCCGTTGGTAGGCGTGTAACACCAAGGTGTATGAAGGGGTGCGGTTACATACCGCACCCTTTCTACATCTAGTAGCCGCTCAGCCATCCGCCTATCCGTTACACTATTGTTTAGCAATTTGTGTTTAGCGACTCGGCATATAGCGACGAGATCTAGGTCGCAGGGTTAACGTTACGCTAGCCATGCTGCCGCCCACTCCTGCCTATTGAGCTGCGATCACCGCCATGGAAAAAATACCTAGCCACGATATTACGCCGCCAACCGTTGGGCATCACACGCCTGGTGAAACAACTACTCAAGAGATGTATGCCAAACGGCGACACATCTATGTACGAGAAATCAAAGGGCTGTTTCAAAAAGTACGGCGCAGCGCTAACTGGGCGCTGATGATGGGGTTCTTTCTGCTGCCCTGGTTAAACTGGGGCGACCGCCCTGCGGTGTGGTTTGACTTACCGGGCCGAGAATTTCATATCTTTGCCGCCACGTTTTACCCTCAAGAGTTTGTTCTTCTGTCGTGGCTGCTGATTATTTGCGCCTTTGGGCTATTTTTTATTACCGTTTTTGCGGGGCGGGTATGGTGCGGCTACACCTGTCCGCAAAGTGTTTGGACATTTCTCTTTATCTGGCTTGAGCACCGGATCGAAGGCTCGCGCAACCAGCGCATAAAGCTAGACAACCAACCGATGAATGCCAATAAAGCCTGGCGTAAGGGCGCGAAGCATACCGCTTGGCTGCTGATCGCTCTGGCAACCGGTGTGACGTTTGTAGGCTACTTTACGCCGATTCGTGAACTTGTCATGGAGCTTCCCACTCTAGAAGCCCACGGCTGGTCCTATTTTTGGATTGGGTTCTTTTTAGTCTTTACCTACCTCAACGCAGGCTGGCTGCGTGAGCAGGTATGTATTTATATGTGCCCCTACGCCCGCTTCCAGTCGGTCATGTTTGATCGCGATACACTGATCGTCTCTTACGACGAAGCGCGAGGCGAGCCACGTGGTAGACGTAAGAAATCACTTAGCCATACGCAAGCGCGAGAAGCGGGTTTGGGAGACTGTATCGACTGCGAACTCTGTGTGCAGGTCTGCCCCACCGGCATTGATATACGCGACGGCCTGCAATACGAGTGCATCACATGCGCCGCTTGCATCGATGCCTGTGACAGCGTGATGGATAAAATGGGCTACCCCAGAGGACTTATTCGCTACACCACTGAAAACGCGCTGGAAGGCAAGAAAAGTCATATTCTTCGCCCGCGCTTGATTGGCTATTTCGTTGCTTTGATGGTGATGATGGCGACTTTTGCCTGGGCAGTTAATGACCGTACCCCGATGAGCTTTGACGCTGAGCGCGAGCGTACTCAGCTCTACCAAATGACCCGTGACGGGCAGATCAGCAACGTCTACAGCCTGACTGTGCGCAACCTGGACTCCCAAGATCACACCTATGATATTAGCGCGGCAGGCTTACCTAATCTGCAGTTGGATAACACCTCGCTGCGTGTACCTGCGGGTGAATCACGCATTCAGGTGATTACCGTACTGGCCGACCCAGCGTCGTTAAGCGAGCCCAGCCACGCGATTACGTTTACGCTGCAGGCGCAGCAAGATGAGCAAATTCGCCAGACCCGCGAAGCGCGGTTCTTGAGCGACATTAGGAGATAAATGCGTCATGTCAGACACCCCGATTCCGCCCTGGTACAAACAGTTTTGGCCGTGGTTTTTACTAGGGCTGCTGTTTTCGTCCATCCTATTTAGTACTGGCTTCGCCATCATGTCGATCAAGAGCTACGACGGCATGGTGGTCCAGGAGGATTACTACGAGCACGGTAAAGCTATTAACATGGTGCTGGCGAAGCAGGAGCGCGCGCGCGAACTCAATTTGAGCGCCGACCTGCGCATCGACCCACTGACTAGCGATATTGTGATCGACCTTGCTGGCGATGCTCGTCCGGATAAACTCTATTTGGACCTCATCTTCCCCACCGAAGATGACCGTGATCAATCCTTCGTACTAGAACACGTGCGCGAAGGCCGCTATATCACTCAGGGGCCGGATAATTTGCGCTACCGCTGGTACCTACAGATTCAGCCCGTACAAGGCGATGACGCCGAGTGGCGCCTGATCGGCGAAGCCCGCTTCCCCAATGAAGCGAGCGTTGCCCTTCTGCCCGGAGGGCGGTCAGAGAGCGAATGAGCACTAAAGCGCTAAGCTGCTACCACTGCGGAAGCCCGGTGCCCGACGGGGCACCGTGGCGTATCGTCATTGATGACACGTCCCACTCTTTATGCTGCCCCGGCTGCGAAGCCGTGGCCCACGCCATTGTCGACGGCGGATTAGAGAGCTACTACCGCTACCGTACTGAACTGCCCGAGCGCCCCGATGAGCGTCAAGCTGCAAAAGCGGATACTTGGTCGGTATTTGACGACCCTGGCCTACAGTCGCAGTTTGTTCATCCGGATGGCGATGAGGGCCACGTTAGGGCAACGCTTGCCGTAGAAGGGATTACCTGTGCCGCCTGCGCCTGGCTTATCGAGCACCGATTGAACGCGCTTGAAGGCGTTGTCTCCAGCGCGGTGAATCTGACCCATCACCGCCTGCGGGTTTCCTGGGACCCAAACGTAGTAAAGCTATCGCAGCTATTCGCTGAACTTGCCGCGATTGGTTACGATGCTCAGCCCTATGAACCCGACCAAGCCCAGACGCGGCTGCAGCATGAAGAGCGCATGAATGTGCGCCGCTTAATAGTGGCGGCGGTCGGGATGATGCAGGTGATGATGTTCTCCATCCCCATTTATGTGTCGGGGCCTGGGGAACTCAGTGAAGACTTCTTTGCGCTGTTTCACTGGCTCTCGTTCGCTCTGGCAACGCCGGTGGTGTTCTTTTCAGCGCAGCCATTCTTCCGTAACGCCCTGCGCGACCTAAAAACGGGCGTGCTAGGCATGGATGTTCCCGTCTCACTGGCGATTGGTGGGGCTTATCTCGCCAGTAGCTACGCGGTGCTGTTTAACGTGGGAGAGGTCTATTTTGACTCCGTCGCCATGTTCACCTTCTTCCTACTGTTTGGCCGCTACGTGGAAGGGCGCGCTAGGCGACGCAGCGGCCATAGCGGCAATGCGCTTAGTGGCGTGCTACCGGTGTCTGCTACACGGCTGGAAGCTGACGGCAGCGAACGCATTCTGCCCGCTAGCGAGCTTGCCCCAGGCGACCGCGTACTTATCAAGCCCGGCCATGGCGTCCCCGCCGACGGCATTATCGAAGATGGCGAGTCTAGCCTGGACGAGTCGATGCTGACCGGCGAGTACCTGCCCGTCACCCGCCGAGTGGGCGAACAGGTGGTAGGTGGCAGCCAAAACATGGAAAACTCACTCACGGTGCGGGTTACTCATGCAGGCAACAATGCACGCGTGGCGGGCATTGTGGATTTAACCGACCGCGCCTTTGCCAGCCGCCCACGTTTGGCGCAAATGGCGGCGCGCATGGCCCACCTGTTTGTACTGCGCCTGCTGGTGGTCACCGCTTGCGTGACCGTGGCGTGGTGGTTTATCGACCCTTCCCGCATGCTTTGGGTGCTGCTCTCCGTTCTAGTGGTGACCTGCCCCTGTGCGCTAGCACTCGCCACCCCAACGGCACTGACAGCAGGGCATGGGCAACTGCGCCAGCGTGGCGTGCTGATCACCCGCGCCGATGCCATCGAATCGCTTTCTAACGTCACGCGGGTGATTTTTGACAAAACCGGCACGCTCACCCGTGGCGAGATGCAGCTCACCCAAACCTGCCCGTTAAACGAGCAAAGTAGCGAACAGCTACGGGCCATTGCCGCCGCGCTGGAAGCCCACTCCGAGCATCCCATTGCCCGCGCGTTTCGCCCGTTCCGCGATGCCACACTGCAGGCGCGTCAGGTGAAAAGCGTCACCGGCAGCGGGCTAGAAGGCGTGCTTAACGGCGCAACGTGGCGCTTGGGCAAGCCCAATTTTGCAACGACCGAGCCACTCACGCCGCCCAGCGCCGGGCAGTGGCTGCTGCTGAGTGAAGATAGCGCCCCGCGGGCCTGGTTTAAGCTCCACGACGGTATCCGTGAAGATGCTGCGCAAACCGTAGCCGCCCTGCAGGCCAGAGGGCTTAACGTTGAGTTACTGTCAGGCGATACGCAGGAAGCCGTAGAGAGCTTAGCCGAGCAGCTCAACATCACCACCTGGCACGCGGGCAAATCACCAGAGGGTAAGCTGGAGCGGCTGCGTGAGCTGCAGGCGCAGGGCGAACGTGTGGTCATGATTGGCGACGGCATTAACGATGTACCGGTGCTCGCCGGTGCCGATGTGGCCATTGCCATGAATGGCGCCACCGACTTGGCACGCACTCGGGCCGATGCGGTCTTGCTCAGCCCACGCTTAATGCGTATTTTCGAGGCCATCGAGATTGCCAGCGCCACTCGGCGCATCATGCGCCAAAATATGATTTGGTCGGTTTGCTATAACTTCTCTGCGCTTCCCCTGGCCGCTATGGGGCTGGTACCGCCCTGGCTGGCCGCCATTGGTATGTCGTTAAGCTCATTGGTCGTCGTGGGTAATGCGCTACGCCTCACGCGCTGGCGCATCTCACCTGCACCCCAGGTAGCCCCAGCCACACCGGTGACCGTATGACGATTCTCTATCTACTGATTCCGCTGTCGCTGATCCTGTTGGGGCTGGCAGTGTGGGCGTTCTTCTGGGCCGTAAAGAATGACCAGTTCGACGACTTAGAAGGCCCCGCTCACCGCATCCTGTTCGATGATGATGAGAACGACTTCACCCCCGAGCAGCGCGCCGAACGCAAAAAAGCCGCTAAGCCACCCCGTGATCGCGAGCCACCGCCATGAACCCTACCGGACTTGACCTGCCGCCGTTGATGGCGGCGTTTGTGTTTGGCCTGATGGGCGGTGCTCACTGCATTGGCATGTGCGGCGGCATCATGAGCGCCCTGACCTTCGCCGTGCCGCCCAGCATGCGCCACCCAGCTCGCATGGGGGGATTACTGCTCAGCTATAACACGGGCCGTATCCTGAGCTATATGACGGCAGGGGCCTTGGTGGCCGCGCTCGGCACCTTGGTATCGCTGTCACCTCAGGCGCGTATCGCGCTGCAGGTCATCGCGGCGGTGATGCTAATCTTGATGGCGCTATACATCGCCAACTGGTGGAAAGGGTTGTTAAAAGTCGAGGCCGTGGGGCGTCGACTATGGCGCGTCATCGAACCTGTTGGGCGGCGCTTGATGCCCGTGGTTCACCTGCCACAAGCCTTTGCGCTCGGTGCCCTGTGGGGCTGGCTGCCTTGTGGGCTGGTGTACTCGATGCTCGCCTGGAGCTTGGCCATTGCCGACCCGCTACAAGGGGCGCTATTGATGGGGGCCTTCGGCCTGGGAACGCTGCCTGCCCTGTTAGCCACGGGTCTGGCCGCCCGCCAGCTCAGCCAGTTAATTCGTCACCCGGCGACCCGTAGCCTTGCCGCGCTGACGATTATCGGTTTTGCCCTGTGGCAGCTTTGGGCGCTGACGCCCCATGCCGGGCATTAAGAGCTTACCCATCAAACTCCTCTAGACAATACTCAATACAAACATCCTATCGCTTGATATAGCTCAACGCTTTCCCTTCTACGCTGACGTAGCATTCCAACACGCGTTCGAGCTGCGAAGCTCGTCGCTTATGTTGGTCGGTTCTTGCTTTGCCCTGCTACTTAGGAGCGCTCCTTATGCCCGTTCATGCCACTGCTGCTCTCGCTCACCCTATTTCTGCAGCGGTTGAGGCCACCGCCTGGGATGACGCCCTGATACGCCGCTACGACACCAGCGGCCCTCGCTACACCTCATACCCTACAGCACTCTCGTTTCACGACCAGTTCACCGCTGACGATATGACCCAGGCGCTTGAGCGCAGCAATGCCAGCCAAAAGCCGCTCTCGCTTTATGTTCATGTGCCCTTTTGTCGCAAAATCTGTTTTTACTGCGCGTGCAATAAAATCGCCACGAAAAATACAGCCCTCGCCGAGCCCTACTTGTCTCGGCTGGATCGAGAAATGGTGCTGACCTCCCGGCATCTTGATACAAAGCGGCCAGTGCAGCAGCTGCATTGGGGCGGCGGCACGCCGACTTTCTTAACCCTGGCGCAGATGAGCGATTTAATAGACCGCCTGGATGCACGGTTTGGCTTATCGAGCGCACCGGACCGCGACTACGCTATTGAAATTGACCCACGCGAAGCGGATGTCTTTACCCTGCGCCACCTGCAGTCGCTGGGCTTTAATCGCTTAAGCCTGGGCGTTCAGGATCTCAACCCACAGGTGCAGGCAGCGATTAATCGCGTGCAGCCACGGGTGCTCACTGAAACCTTGATGGATGAGGCGCACCGGCTTGGTTTTCGCTCGCTCAACCTCGATTTAATTTATGGCCTGCCCTTTCAAACCGAGCAAAGCTTCGCTGATACCCTAAGCCAAGTGATTGAGCTGAGCCCGGCACGGCTGTCGGTCTTTAACTATGCCCATATGCCGACCCGCTTTGCGCCCCAGCGGCGTATTAATGAAGCCGACCTGCCCAGCGCGGATGAAAAACTGGCTATTTTGCGTACCACTATTGAGATGCTGACCCAAGCAGGCTATGTACATATTGGTATGGATCACTTTGCTCGCCCAGAGGACAGCTTGGCTCAGGCACAGCGCCACGGTACGCTGCAGCGCAACTTCCAGGGCTACTCAAGCCATTCCCAGTGCGACTTGATTGGTTTGGGGGTGTCGGCTATTTCTCGGGTAGACGACGTTTACGCACAAAACCCCACTCAGCTGTCCCACTATGAAGCTGCCTTAGATGAAGGTAGGCTAGCGACCGTAAAAGGGTTACGCTTAAATAAGGATGACCTAATGCGCAGAGAGGTGATTGAGCGCTTAATGTGCGATATGGCCATTGACCTTGAAGCAATAGGCAAGCGTTGGCAGATAAATGCCGCTGACTACTTTTCAACCGCTCTTGAACGGTTGAAAACCGCCGAGCAGGATGGCCTGCTAGTGCGCCAAGGCCTCTATTTACAAGCTACGCCCACCGGACGGCTGTTGATTCGGCACTTAGCCATGGCCTTCGATAATCACCTGCAACACCAGGGCAACCAACGCTACTCGAAGATTTTATAAGCGTATTGAGACACCTACCCCCTGCGCCTATGATGGCTAATAAAAAGGGAGCACCACATGTCATATCCTGCCAGCCAACGACGTTCACTGCTGCAAGAGGCGCGCTGCCAAACCTGTAGCCTAAGCTCGCTGTGCCTACCGCTTGCCCTAGAACTTGAGGATATGAGCCAGTTCGATGCGATTATCCGCCGCCGCTCGCCGTTGAAAAAAGGCGAGCCGCTGTTTCGCCAAGGAGATCCTTTCACCAGCGTTTACGCGGTGCGCTCTGGCAGCTTGAAGCAGGTGACTAGCGAAGGGAATGGCAACGACCAGCTCACCAATTTCTTTCTACCCAGCGAGCTGGTGGGTCTGGATGGGATTGACGAAGAGCACTACCCCGGCACCGTGATTGCCCTGGAAACCACCACGGTATGCGAAATTCCGTTTGACCGTTTGGACTCGCTCTCCGAGGAGCTGCCCGAACTGCGCGGCCAGCTTTACCGCAGCATGAGCAAGGAGCTACGAGACGACCGGCGGATGATGCGTTTACTGTCACGCAAAACTGCCGATCAGCGGCTGGCCAGCTTTTTGATTACACTTTCTGACCGTTTTCGGCGCCGGGGCTACTCCCCCTTTAGCTTCCGGCTTTCCATGTCACGGGCAGATATGGGCAACTATCTAGGCCTCGCGGTGGAGACGGTTAGCCGTATTCTTAGCCGCTTTCAGCAGCAAAACGTAGTGGCCGTCTCCGGGCGCGAGGTCAATATTTTGGATATGCAGCGCCTCATCACCCTGGCTGAAGAGGAAGCCCAGGCGGTTAACTCACGTTAAACGCCTGAATGCGCCCTTCCATCAATGCGGCCTGCTTCGCTTCCAGACCGGCAAAATCAAACAGCTCACGGTCGGCAAGCTGCGAAGGGGCAACATTGGTCACCGCTTTGAACATACTCTCCAACCGGCCGGGGTGTTTTTTATCCCACTCCGCCAGCATCTCTTTGACAACCTGGCGCTGCATATTGGGCTGAGAGCCGCACAGGTTGCAGGGAATGATCGGAAACTCCATCAGCCTCGAAAACTCCGCAATATCCGCCTCTTTGCAGTAGGCCAGCGGGCGAATCACAATGTTTTTACCATCATCCGAGAGCAGCTTCGGTGGCATGGCTTTTAAGGTGCCGCTAAAGAACATATTGAGAAACAGCGTCTCCAGGATATCTTCCCGGTGGTGGCCCAAAGCAATTTTGTTGGCCCCAATCTCATCGGCAAAGCCATACAATGAACCACGCCGCAGCCTTGAGCAAAGCGCGCAGGTGGTTTTACCTTCCGGGGTTTTCTCCTTCACCACCGAGTAGGTATCACGCTCCAGAATGTGATACTCCACGCCTTGCTTATCCAGGTACTGGGGCAGCACGTGTTCTGGGAAACCTGGCTGCTTCTGATCCATATTGACCGCTACCAGGGAAAAATTAACCGGTGCGTTGCGCTGTAGGTTGCGCAGAATCTCCAGCATCGTATAGCTATCTTTACCACCAGAGAGACACACCATGACTCGGTCACCTTCTTCGATCATGTTGTAATCGATGATGGCGTTCCCCACTTCGCGCCGCAGGCGTTTCTGCAACTTGTTGAATTCACGCTTCTGCTTGGCATCCTGCAGCTCATGCTGCTGGACAAGGGGCTCGTCAGACGCGCTGTCTGACGAAGTGGGGTCAAAGTAGTCAGGTTGTAACATGATCGTCGCACTGCCGATGGGTGAAGGAGCAGCGCATATTCTAACAACACTACGAAGCTCTACCCAATACAAACCCTAGGCAGTTAACGCTATCTCGCGCTGAAGACGCAGATACAGCAACGCGCTGGCGGTGGCTTCACTGACCACGCTGGGCCAGGTTAACGGGGGTAGTTTCCATCGGGTAAGCGCATCACCAAGGCGGCTGCTGGCTTCGATATGAGGATGCAGCCGCCGTAGCTGACGCCCGTGCAGCTTGGCAATATCCACCTGCGCGTTAGGCAGCCCGAATCCCAGCACGTTTCGAAACAGCCCATTAAGCGGCTCAATGGTGTTCTCTAATTGCCACCCGACTAGCGGCCGATTGCCAATAAACTCCGCCAGCTCACTCAGACACTCAGCATCGGGAGAACGGGGCGAGTGCGTGGTATGCAACTGATGATGGCGTCGCAGAGTAGCAGGCGCCAGCGCCGGTGATGCGGCTAAGGTGGCCACCCACGTACGGCTGGTGTGCACTTGGCGCGGGCTTAGCACCACCGCCGCCACACTCATTACAGCGGGCTGAACGGCGCTTACCTGGCACGCCATGGCCACGGCCTCTTCCCCCATATAAGGCTGAAACAGCCAGGCATAGGGCGAGTCCGCCCAGCGACGGCGGTCGCTCTCACGCTGAAGCAGAGTGCGCAGTGAACCGCTGAACAGGGTCATATGTCGATCTAACAAGCGCATTCCGCTCACGAATACTCCAAATGGTAACGATGGGAAAGACGCTGCTTAAAGTCTTTCACGATGTGTAGGGCTTCACGCAACAAGTCCCGTTCTAGCGAAGAGAGCTCCTGAACGACCACTCGATTGGTGCGTTTAGGGTTGGCGTTATCCAACTCCTGAAGCTGCTGACGAAGGCGTAGCTCGGTAAACAGCGCCAGCGCCTCGCCTAGATCATCGGCAAAGCGGCGGTCAAGCCGCCCATCGGCGGCCAAGGCATCTAAGCGGTCCAAGGTAGAGGTCGCATTAATGCGCCGCTCAAGGGCCATCGTACGCACACCGTGGACTATCGGAAAAATACCGCCTTTTTTGATATCAATACCGTGCTGGGGCTTTTTCAGCGAGCCAAATAGCGTCAGCGGCGTCGAGAAGCGCAGTGCCGCCCGGGCAAAGTAAGAGAGCAGCAGTTCATCGTGGGAGCAGCGTTCAAACAGCGCTTCACGCACCTGATCCAGTAGCGCCGGATTACCCGCCACGCCGTGGGAGTCCAATAGAATCGCTAGTTTCATCAGGCTATCGCCATCTCGGGCATTGATCCACTTAGTGATATTGTTTTTCCACTGGGAAACCGTACCCACCCACTCTGGGTTAGACACCATGATATTGCCGGGGCAAGGTGGATAGCCTAGCTGGATTAGCGTTTCCGTTAGAGTGTTCATCTCCTCAGCCACTGTGGGCCACTGGCAATCATCAGCTAAGATCAACCCATTATCTTGATCGGTTTTGAGGATCTGCTCGCCGCGTCCTTCGCTGCCCATCACCATTAAGCAGCTTTGGGTGTGGTACTGCTCAGGCACTGTGAAGCTCCACGCTTTGCTCATAATGCGCCCGTTCAGCGCCGCCAACAGATCCATGGCAAAACGCAGCTTTACGCCCTGCGCCATCAGCGCATTCACTAATTCCGGCGTACGCTGGCTGGCCGCCGCCAGCGCTTCCAGACTGTTGGCCTGCTCCACCTGCAGGCTGACCACGTAGCTACGGCTAGAGAAGAAGCTCAACACGTCCATTAGCTCAACGACGCCTTTAACACTCTCCTCTTCCATTACCACCACCCGCGCCACTTTATGGCGAGTCATTAAAATCAGCGCTTCAAACAGGTACTGCTCGGGAGCTACCGTGACCAAGGAGACGTTGGCCAGCGCTTCAACCGGTGTTGCCTGGGTGCAGTTACCCAATACCAGCCCATTGAGCAGATCAGTTTTGGTAACCATGCCCAGGGCGCCTGCAGTAGCGACCAGTAGACTGTCGGCATGACTGTCATTTAGCTGTCGAACAGCGTCATGAATACTCTTTGAGGCATCAATGAGCAGCGGCTCGCGCATACACTCATTCACTTTGGCCAGCATAAAGCCCGCCATGGTGACGCCGCCTTCGGCGCGTTTTTCGGTGAGCAGGCGCGCTTTGTGTGAGAGCGACTGCTTAAAGAACTGCTCAAACGGTGGATAGTGACGGCACAGTTGAGTAAACAGCGCTTTAGGCATCACATAGCACAGGCACTCTTGTTCAGCTTGGAAGCGGTAGCGGCTTTTGCCGTTGAGGATACTGATGGCGCCAAACAAATCGCCTGCGGTGTAGTGGCCAATGCGCGCACTAGCAGCAGGCAGAGTGGGATCAAGTTCGGCGACCTCGCCTTTATGAATCAAGAAAACGGATTCGCCCGCCTGGCCCATCTCCAGAATAATTTCATCGCGGTCAAAGTAGGCAAGATCCATCCCGCGACGAACATGATCGCGCCCCGCCTCATCCATCAGCGTAAACGGTAGCTGGGACAGATCCACTTCCACCATGGGTGACCTCGCTCAAGCGCAATGATTAGGAAGGACAACGAACGGTTTGATTACTTTTCAACCAATACATTCATTATACTTTTTGCTATAGCGCTAACGTCTTAACGACGTTCGTTCAGCGACTAAAGTAGCGACTTTTTAAACACAATTAAACCAACTAAACGCCTCTTATTAAGGTAGCAAACATTACTTTTAACCGAGCCATAGACCATTGTCCTATCACTTCTCAGGTGGCGTTTAAATATCGATGAAAAATCAATAAAAATAATGCTTTATATTCAAGATAGCCAATTTCACTGCCTTGCAAAGAGCACCTGATACCAAAGTCTGGGATTTATTTTTTGCAATTATTGCCCAGTATTATCAACGAGTCATACAGGGTAATCGCACGACACCTATCTAACGCACTTCAAGCCGCTGACGATAACTTGCCGATCACCCAATAACGACACAAGACGGCTTAACAATAAGAAGGTGACGTGCCTGGCAACACTGTCTTACCGCCCAACACCCAGCGCGGTTTTCTATGCGGGGTTGCCCTGATGAACCAAACGCTATCTTGAGTTCACTTTCCAACCCTAAAAATCACAACTGGAGAGCAACACAATGGCAGACGATAAATCCAATGCTGCTGAATACTGGAAGGCCAACGTCCGGCTAATCTTCGGATGCCTCGTGGTTTGGGCATTTGTCTCCTATGGATGCGCCATCCTGTTCCGTCCGCTACTCGCGGGCATTCCCGTTGGCGGAACGGACCTGGGCTTCTGGTTTGCTCAGCAAGGCTCCATTCTTACCTTCATCGTGCTGATCTTCTTCTACGCCTGGAGAATGAACGCGCTCGACAAAAAATACGGCCTGGGGGAGTAAGCCAGCATGAGCCAGTTTGCAATTAACTTACTGTTTGTTGGCGCCTCGTTTGCGCTCTATATCGGGATTGCGATATGGGCGCGAGCGGGCTCCACCAAAGACTTCTATGTCGCCGGTGGCGGCGTACACCCGATCACCAACGGCATGGCCACAGCGGCCGACTGGATGTCGGCGGCATCATTTATCTCTATGGCGGGCTTGCTCGCTTCTGGCGGCTACGCTAACTCCACCTTCCTGATGGGCTGGACCGGGGGCTACGTTATCCTGGCGATGCTGCTTGCCCCTTACCTGCGTAAGTTCGGCAAGTTCACCGTTCCAGATTTCATCGGCGACCGCTTCTACAGTAACACCGCGCGTTTAGTGGCGATTGTGTGTTTGATCGTAGCCTCGGTGACCTACGTTATCGGCCAGATGACCGGTGCAGGCGTTGCGTTCTCCCGCTTCCTAGAAGTGAGCAACACCTGGGGTATCTGGATCGCCGCGTTTATCGTCTTCCTTTACGCTGTTTTCGGCGGTATGAAAGGCATCACGTATACGCAGGTTGCTCAGTACGTGGTACTGATCATCGCCTACACTATCCCGGCGGTGTTTATTGCCATGCAGCTTACCGGCAACCCGATCCCGATGTTCGGCATGTTCAGCACGCACACTGAATCTGGCGTGCCGCTGCTGCAAAAACTGGATGACGTGGTATCTGCACTTGGCTTCCGCGACTACACCGCAGACGTGGATAACAAGCTGAACATGGTGCTGTTCACCCTGTCGCTGATGGTCGGTACTGCTGGCCTGCCCCACGTTATCATCCGCTTCTTCACTGTACCGAAGGTGGCTGATGCGCGCTGGTCAGCAGGCTGGGCACTGGTGTTCATCGCATTGCTCTACCTGACTGCCCCGGCGGTTGGCTCCATGGCACGCTTGAACCTGATGACCACTGTTTATCCGGAAATGGCTGGCCAAACGGAGAACTACGAAGAAGCTGCGCGTAACCCGATCCTCTATGAAGATCGTCCTGAGTGGTTCAGCACCTGGGAAGAGACAGGCCTGATCACCCACAACGACCTGAACGAAGATGGCCGCATCCAGTTCTACAACGGCACGGCTGACTTTGCAGATCGCGGTTGGGAAGGCAACGAGCTAGAAGTTAACAACGACATCCTGGTACTGGCAAACCCTGAAATTGCCAATCTCCCAGGCTGGGTAGTGGGCTTGATCGCAGCGGGCGGTATCGCAGCGGCTCTCTCTACCGCAGCGGGTCTGCTGCTGGCGATCTCTTCCGCCGTCAGTCATGACTTGATCAAGACCATGATCAACCCGAAAATTTCTGAAAAAGGCGAAATGCTGGCAGCACGTATCTCCATGGCCGGTGCGATCCTGCTAGCAACTTACTTGGGCCTTAACCCGCCTGGGTTTGCCGCTCAAACGGTAGCACTTGCCTTCGGTATTGCCGGTGCCTCGCTGTTCCCTGTGCTGATGATGGGTATCTTCTCTAAGCGCATGAACAACAAAGGCGCAATTGCCGGTATGCTGGCAGGTCTGATCTGCACCCTGCTCTACATCTTCACCTACCTGGGCTGGTTCTTTGTTCCGGGCACCAACATGCTGGCCAACACGCCGGATAACTGGATACTGGGCATTTCACCGCTCTCGTTTGGTGCTGTAGGCGCGCTGATCAACTTCGCTGTGGCCTTCGTTGTCTCTAACGCCACCGATGCGCCGCCGCAAGAAATTCAGGACCTGGTGGAAAGCGTACGCTATCCGAAAGGTGCTGGTGCAGCGGTTGATCACTAAGTCATAATCGTTCCACCCTATTGCGCCGTCGGCCAATAGCGAACGGAACCATCTTCCATCGGGCTTCCTTAGGGAAGCCCGATGGCTTTTCAGAAGGAAATAGTATGATTTGGCACTTAGTGGCCGCCGTGTTTGCAGGCCTTGCCGCGGCAGGTATCGGCCTATTGCTTCGAACAATCAGCCGTAAGCGGCTACCCAAATGGATCGTGCCGGTGTTTGGTGGGCTGGGCATGCTGGGTTATCAGGTTCAATTTGAGTATGGCTGGTTCGAGCATAAGCAGCTGCAGCTGCCGGAAACGGCCCAAGTGATTTCCAGCGACACGTCCAGCAACATGTGGCGACCCTGGACGCTTATTTTCCCGATCACCACCACTTTCAGTGTGGTGGATAGCGAGAATGTACGTGCCCAAACCGTCGATGGCGATCTGGTGGCCGAGTTTATTCTTTACCAGTTTGAGCGCCGCCATACGGACCTGATCACCACGCAGCCCTACATCCTCAACTGCTCAAGCCGAGAGCTGATTCCGCTAAACCCAGAGACCGGAGACGCGGATCTCAATGAGCTACGCACACTCCGCGACACCTCACCGCTGCTGACCACCGTTTGCCAACTGGCCAACGAACGGCAGACGTAGCGCCTCCCCTTCGCCTAGAATGGAGCCCTTTGCTGGGCGAAGGTCGGTTTAGACGTACCGCTCAGAAGCGCTATTTAAAGGTACTGTTAAAAGTACGATTGGTGAGGAGACACTATGTTTCATGGCGGGCTGCTGGTCGCGGTGTCACTGCTCTATATCGCAGTGCTGTTTGGTATTGCCTGGTTTGGCGACCGGCGTGCACGCACTCACGGCGCCAGTCGCCGTCGCCCAATAATTTACAGCTTGGCGCTCGCCATCTACTGCACGTCGTGGACCTTCTACGGCGCGGTGGGTCAAGCGGCCACCGCGGGCTGGTCGTTTGCCAGCATCTTCGTGGGGCCTATTCTGACGTTTTTGCTCTTCTGGCCTGTGCTGGCGAAGATGATCCGCGTTGCCAAGCACCAAAACGTCACCTCCATTGCCGACTTTATCGCCTCCCGCTACGGCAAAACCCAATCGCTGGCCGCCTTTGCTAGTTTGGTCGCCCTTGTCGGCACCCTGCCCTACATCGCGCTACAGCTAAAAGCAGTCTCCACCACGTTCAGCGTGCTCACCGACGCTTCTGATGTTACCCATACGCCACTGTTTGGCGATACGGCCTTTTATGTGGCAGTAGTGATGGCCATTTTTGCGATTCTATTCGGCACCCGGCATACCGATGCTACTGAACATCATGAAGGTTTAATCCACGCCGTCGCGTTTGAGTCATTGGTCAAGCTGCTGGCCTTTGTCGTACTCGGCGCTTTCGTTACCTGGGGCATGTTCGATGGCCTGGGTGAGCTGATGGGGCACGCAGAGAGTCAGCTTGAACTTCAGCGCCAGCTCGCCAATCAGGATTTTGGCCAGAGCTTCTGGGCGCAGACCCTGCTCGCCATGCTGGCGATCCTGTGTCTACCCCGCCAGTTTCATGTGGCGGTGGTCGAGAACATTCACCCTGACGACGCCACTAAAGCACGCTGGCTGTTTCCGCTTTACTTGCTGGCGATTGCCTTTTTCGTAGTCCCCCTGGCCGCCGCTGGTCTGCTGCTGTTTTCAGAAAGCGGTGTGGAGCCCGACACCTATGTGCTCGCCCTTTCCATGGCCTCCGGCCAGCAGTGGCTAACGCTGCTTACCTTTATCGGCGGCTTTTCTGCTGCCACAGGTATGGTAATTGTGGCGGCGGTGGCAGTCTCCATCATGATCTCGAACGAAATTGTGATCCCGGCGCTTTTCAGGCTGCGCTGGTTTGACACCAAAGCCCGTGACTATGGCCGCTTGGTGCTGCGCGCTCGCCGCCTCACTATTGTTGCCGTGCTGGCCATGGCGTACGGCTTTTATCAGCTGATTGGCGAATTCACCTCGCTGGCCTCCATCGGCATGCTCTCGTTTGCCGCAGCGGCCCAGTTTGCCCCGGCGCTGATTGGCGGGCTGTACTGGAAGCGCGGCAACCGCTTAGGCGTCATTGTGGGCATGAACGTGGGCTTTGCTATTTGGGCGTATAGCCTGCTCATGCCCGCCATGATTAACGCTGGTGTGCTGCCTCAAGCGTGGCTTGCCGGTGGCCCGCTGGGGCTTAACTGGCTGTCGCCCACGGCGCTGTTTGGCCTGAACATGGGCGATGCCTTTACCCATGGCGTGATGCTTTCGCTAGGGGTCAATCTGTTCTGCTATATCTTTGTCTCACAGATTACCTCCCAGCGGGTGGTCGAACGCATTCAGGCGTCGCTGTTTGTGGATAGCGTCGAAACCCGCCAAACCTCCGTTAATCGCCCCTGGACAGGGGCCACAACGGTGGGCGATTTGAAAGTGCTGTGTGAGCGCTTCTTAGGCGCGGGCCAAGTCGACCGTGCCTTCGATGATTACGCACGCCGAGCGGGTAAGCCGCTGGATGACGGCACCCGCGCCTCCATCGACGTGATCCAATTTACCGAGCGGTTTCTCGCTTCTGTCCTGGGGGCATCGTCGGCGCGGATCGTGGTGAACTCTGCACTTCAAGGGCGAGGCATCGGTATTTCCGATGTGATCTCTATCGTGGATGAGGCCTCCCAGGTGCTGGAGTTCAACCGTGCCCTGCTGCAGGCCACCATCGAGAACATCAACCAAGGCATCAGCGTGGTCGATCAGAACCTACGCCTAGTGGTGTGGAACCAGCGCTATTTAGAGCTGTTCCGCTTTCCTGATCACATTATTCGCGTTGGCGCACCGATGGATCGCATCTTCCGCTACAACGCCCACAACGGCGAGTACGGCCCTGGCGACCCGGAAGAGCACGTGCAGCTACTGCTGGATAACATTCGCGATGGCCAGCCCCACCGCTACGTGCGCTACCGCCAGGACGGCAGCGTGCTGGAAGTACAGGGCAACCCGATGCCCGGCGGCGGCTTTGTATATACCTATCAGGATATTACCCAGCAAAAGCGTATCGAAGAGGCGCTGATCCGCTCGGAAAACAATATCCGCATCTATACCGATAACGTCCCGGCGCTCATTGCCTACTTCGATAAAGAGAGCCGCTATCTGTTTACCAACCGCGCCTACGAGCAGGCGTTCAACATCGACCGCAACGCGGTGATTGGGCGGCGCTACGAAGACGTGCTGCCGGTGAAACAGGCCGAAGAGCGGGTGCCCTGGGTACAGCGCACCCTGGCCGGTGAGCGGGTCAGTTTTGAAGTCTCCATGCGGGTCAACGACGCCATGCGCTATATGCTGGTGACCTATACGCCTCACTTTGGCGACAGCCAATCGATTTTGGGTTTCTTCGCTCTGTATCAAGACATTACCGAGCGCCGCCAAGCGGAAATCGCCCTGAAAGAAACCAACGAGACCCTGGAAGAGCGGGTGCGCGAACGTACCCAGGCGCTCTCAGAAGCCAACGCCGCACTGCGCCAGGAGAACCGTGTGCGCGCCGAAGCGGAGCAGGCACTGCGCCAAGCTAAACAGCTCGCGGAAGACGCCAACGCCTCGAAAACCCGCTTCCTGGCCGCCGCCAGCCACGACCTACTGCAACCTCTAAATGCCGCGCGCCTGTTTACCTCGGCGCTGATGCAGAACGTCACCGCCAGCGACACCCAGCGCACCATTGGCCATATCGACAACTCGCTGCAAGCGGCCGAAGAGCTACTAGGCACGCTGCTGGATATTTCAAAACTGGATGCGGGTGCGCTGACGCCACGGCGCAGCCATTTCGCCTTAGCCGATATTTTCCGCCCGCTACGCGCTGAGTTTGAGGTGATGGCCGATGATCGCGGCTTGGATCTTGACGTTGTGCCCACTCAGCAGTGGGTGGACTCCGACCCCCAGATGCTGCGCCGGATCGTGCAGAACTTTCTCTCCAACGCGATTCGCTACACCCAAGAAGGCCGCGTGCTATTGGGCTGCCGCCGCCAGAGTGGGCGGCTACTGATTGAGGTGTGGGACAGCGGCCCGGGGATTCCTGAATCCAAGTTAACGGAAATCTTCCAGGAGTTCCGCCGTCTGGATCAAGTCTCCCGCCATAAAGAGAGCGAAAAAGGCCTTGGGCTGGGGCTCTCCATTGCCGATCGTATGAGCCGCGTTCTGGATCACCCCATCAAAGTGCGCTCGTGGGAAGGGGTAGGCACGGTGTTCTCGGTCAGCGTCCCCATCGTTGCGGCCCGAGAAATAACCGTCGCCGATCAGGAGCCCAGCGGCCGTCGTAGCGGTAATAAGCTGGCGGGCACACGGATTGTGTGTATCGACAACGAAACGCTGATTCTAGAAGGCATGACCGCGATGCTCAGCGGCTGGGGCTGCGAAGTGTTTACCGCCACTAGTATCGGTGGGGCAAAGTCGATTCTACGCAATATGGACGGTGATCCTGACGCCATCCTGGCGGATTATCACCTGGATAACGAGGTCACCGGCCTGATGGCGCTAGAAGCACTTAGTGAGCGCTTTGCAGGGGCCGTTCCCGGCATTGTCATCACCGCCGACCGTACCGAAGCCGTCGCAGAAGAGATCAAGCGGGCAGGCTACCAGCTACTGCTCAAGCCGGTGAAACCAGCCGCCCTACGCGCACTGCTCACTCGTACTCTCCAGGCCAGCCGCGCCAAACCCTAATAGTGAACCCAAAAACAGCAGCGCCGCGCTTAGAAAAATCTAAGCGCGGCGCTGTTCACCTGCCGTTAGCCGTTACGACTCGACTTTCGGCGGCTCTACTTCCAGTTTCTGCGCGGCAATAACCGCCTGAGTGCGCGAGTGCACGCCCAGCTTACGCAGAATGGCCGTCACATGGGCTTTAATAGTCGCTTCTGACACATTCAGCTCGTAGGCAATTTGCTTATTCAGCAGGCCTTCGGTCAGCATGTTCAGCACGCGAAACTGCTGGGGTGTTAGCGAGGCAATCGCCTCAGCAAAGCGCGACTCCTCTTCACTGGTCTCTTCCAGTACGTTGGCTAGTGCTTCCGGTAACCACACCTCACCCTGCAGAATCTCGCCGACCGCTTCCGCGATCAGTTGCAGCGATGATGATTTAGGAATAAAACCAGAGGCACCGTAGTCGATAGCACGACGCACCACGTAGGGCTCATCGCTGCCGGACACGACGGCTACCGGAATATCCGGCATCTGCCCGCGCAGTTGGATGAGACCCGAAAAGCCGTGGGCACCAGGCATATGAAGATCCAGCAGAATTAAATCCGCATCGGGGTGTCGATTAACGACCTCAGTGGTGGCTTCCATGGTGTCGGCTTCGACAATCTCAGCCTGGGGGGCCAACTGGCGCAACGCCTGGGTGAGCGCTGCACGAAACAGCGGATGGTCGTCAGCGACGATAAACTTATGGGCTACTGCCATGGATATTCCTCCGGTTCCTCGAGCAGCGGGGTTGCCTGCCGCCGCGACGCTAGGCTCATACGGTTGAAGCATGGTACCCCATGGGCTTCATCATGCCCAAGCATCACATGCACAATTTGTTATTGAGACGTCATCCGAACAGAAACAGCAGTGCCGGCCCTATGGCCGGCACTGCATCGGATAAGCGCAGTTTGCCTGATCGTAATGAGCAAACGCTTGACGTCCGTCATTGAAAATCGCCCCCACTGCTGAATGTCAGCGGGGGCGATCAGATTACTGATTTGCCCGATGCTCAATCAAGTCATCGACGACCGATGGATCTGCCAGCGTGCTGGTATCACCCAGACCATCGCACTCGTTGGCGGCAATTTTGCGCAGAATGCGGCGCATAATTTTACCTGAACGCGTTTTCGGCAGCCCCGGTGCCCACTGGATAACATCCGGCGAGGCAATCGGCCCGATATCTTTACGCACCCACTGAGTCAGCTCTTTCTTTAGCTCGTCTGTGGGGTCGATACCGTCGTTCAGGGTAACGTAGATGTAGATACCCTGACCTTTGATATCGTGGGGGAAGCCCACCACCGCCGCTTCGGCCACAGCAGAGTGCGCTACTAGCGACGACTCGATCTCAGCAGTACCCATACGGTGGCCAGAGACGTTCAGCACGTCATCCACACGGCCGGTAATCCAGTAGTACCCATCCTCATCACGACGGCAGCCGTCACCCGTGAAGTACATGCCGTCGTAGGTGGAGAAGTACGTCTGAACAAAGCGCTCGTGGTCGCCCCAGATAGAGCGTGCTTGCCCCGGCCAGGAGTCTAGAATCACCAGGTTGCCTTCGGTAGCACCTTCCAGCGTGTTGCCCTCGTTATCGACCAGGGCAGGTTTAACGCCGAAGAAAGGCGTCGTTGCTGAGCCCGGTTTCAGGTCGGTGGCCCCCGGCAGCGGCGCAATCATGATGCCGCCGGTTTCTGTCTGCCACCAAGTATCCACAATCGGGCACTTCTCGTTGCCGATCACGCGGTAGAACCACTCCCACGCTTCGGGGTTAATCGGCTCCCCCACCGACCCCAGTAAGCGCAGCGAGTCACGCTTGCTGGAATCCATCACGTTGTCGCCATGAGCCATCAGCGCACGCACGGCTGTGGGCGCGGTGTAGAGGATATTGACCTGATGCTTATCGACGATTTCACCCATGCGGCCGTGGGTCGGATAGCTCGGCACGCCTTCAAACATCAGCGTAGTGGCACCGTTCGCCAGCGGGCCGTAGACGATATAGCTATGCCCGGTCACCCAGCCCACGTCGGCCGTACACCAGTAGATTTCGCCCTCTTGATAGTCGAACACGTACTGATGCGTCATGGCGGCGTAAGTCAGGTAACCGCCGGTAGTGTGCTTCAAGCCTTTCGGCGCGCCGGTGGAGCCTGAGGTGTAGAGAATGAACAGCGGATCTTCCGCATTCATCGCCTCAGCTGGGCACTCGCTGGACTGTTTGTCGACCAGCTCGTCAAACCAGATATCGCGGCCTTCCTGCCAGTCGATCTCACCGCCGGTGCGCTTCACGACCAGCACGTTTTTGCACACGTCGGTGCCATCGCGCTTGAGCGCGGAGTCGACGTTCTCTTTCAGCGGCACATGCTTGCCACCGCGAACCGACTCATCGGCAGTGATCACCAGTTTAGAATCTGCGCCGATGACCCGCTGGGCCACCGCGTCTGGCGAGAAGCCGCCAAATACCACCGAGTGCACCGCACCGATACGGGCGCAGGCCAACATGGCCATGGCCGCTTCGGGAATCATCGGCATATACAGCGTTACTGTATCGCCTTTCTGAACACCCAGCGATTTCAAGCCGTTTGCTAGCTGATTGGTGCGCTCGTAAAGTTCGCGATAACTAATATGTTTGGATTCGTTGGGGTTATCGCCTTCCCAAATAATCGCCGTTTGGTCGCCGCGCTTCTCTAGGTGGCGATCTAAGCAGTTCGCCGCGACGTTAAGTTCGCCGTCTTCAAACCAGCGAATATCGACGTTATCTCGGGCGAACGAGGTGTTTTTGATTTTGCTGGGGGTTTTAATCCAGTCGAGGCGTTTTGCTTGCTCGCCCCAGAAACCTTCTGGGTCGTCCATGGACTGCTGATACATTGCCGCATATTTATCTTTATCGGCCCATGCCTTGGCAGCGATGCTATCGCGCACTGGATAGACGTTTTTATGCTCGCTCATGAAATTGCCTCTGTCCGTGAAGTTGCACTCTCTAGAAAATGGTGTCGGCCTTATTATTGACTACACCGACGCGCGTAATATTTACCTAGCATAAACCTGTCCTGAACGGCTTCCCTTTAGACATTGGTATTAGCGTTTTTTATTTTAAAAACAATGATTTAAAATAGCATCACAGGTTTTTAAATGCGCTGTAGACCAAGGTCTGATCACAATGGCGGCAACGATAACGACGCCCCTTTACCACTAAGGCATGACGTCTGGCGGTAAAATGATGGATCTGGCAGCCACACTCATACCGATAAGGACGCGGTTGGGAACGCTGAATATCAAAGCGGTGAGTCACCCGTGGCACCAAGCCAAACAGATTTCGCATCACCGACTGCCACTCGCGGCCGTGGGGCTTTAAGCGCGTGCCGTTGGCCAGATGAAAGACCAGCCAGTGGGCCATCTCGTGGGGAATCACTTCATCGAAGAAGGCCTGTCGATTGTCTTTCAACAGCACTGGGTTAAAGCGTAGTCCACCCCGCCCAAGATGCGCCTGCCCTGCTGAAGCACCTTTCAAATCAAACCATACCTTTGGGGCAGGCAGCGCTGGGTAGACTTCTCGGCAGCGTGCCAGGGCCTGCGCCACGCGCTCTTGAGCTGCCTGAAGCAACGCGTCATGAGAACGCGACATGAGCTCATCGCGCGGCCAAGGGGGCAGTGGTGACGTCTTCATTAGTGATAAACTAGCCATTAGTGACGTTGCTCGATTGTGACGGATCGACAGCGGTTTTCAAAGATGACGTTGACCACGAGGCTCCCCATGGCAGAGCGCAATACCGTGACCGAAGCAAACTCGCCCGACAATGCCCCGCCTCAGCCGCTGCTTGATGATGAACAGCTCGACAGGCTGGATGATTTTCTCGATTCAGAGCAAGTGGGCGAAGATGCCCTCGATCTGATTTCAGCCCACGGCTTTCTCGTCGCCTTGGCGGTTGCCCCTAGCGAGCAGCCCACCGTGCAGTGGCTAGAGGAGCTATTCCAAGGCGAACCCAACTACCGCGACGCCGCCGAGCGCGAAGAGATCATCCAGCTGCTGACGCTACTGCGCGACAACGCCATGGCGGTACTGGAGCAAGGAGGCCTACCGGAGCTACCCTTCGAGCTAACGCTGGATGGCCTGCCCGCCGAAGAGACGCCGATTGGCGACTGGTGTGCAGGCTTTATGGAAGCGGTGTTCAGCGACGAAAGCGCCTGGTTCCAGGATGACGAAGAGGCCGCCGCAACGCTGCTGCTGCCGTTTATGTCGCTGTCGGGGCTGTTTGACGACGAACCCGATATGGCCGAGATGGCCAAAGATCAGGCCAGCCAAGAGTCCTTCGTTGTTCAACTGCCCGAGCTGGTGCTTGATCTTTACCTACACTACCGCGTACCGCCGGAAACCCCCAAGCCGAAACCGCGTAAAAAAACGCCCGCCAAGGCTAAAGGCAAAAAGCGCAAATAACCGCGCTATTTTAGGCGCATCACAAGGCCATCCACGACGCCATACACCCACTCCTTGGCCCGTTGCCCCCAGGGGCGCGCGGCCCAGGCAGCGGCATCCACCTCTTGGCTGGCGGCAAAGTTACGTTCAAAAAGCGTCTGCACTTCGCAGGCAAACGCCGAGTCCTCTATCTCCTGATTGGCCTCTAGGTTCCAGTGCAGGTTCCAGTGGTCAAAGTTACAGGAGCCGAGGCTAACCCACTCATCGGCCAGGACGAACTTGGCGTGTATAAAAGTCGGCTGGAACTCGAAAATGCGAACGCCTGCTTTCAGCAGCCCTTGATAAAAACGCTGGCCGGCATAGCGTACGCCGGGGTGGTCGTGCTTGGCACCGGGCAGTAGCAAACGAACGTCGACGCCTCGCCGGGCGGCTCGAATCAGGCGACGACGCAGCGCAAATGTCGGCACAAAATAGGGCGTGCACAGCCACAGCCGCTGTTGGGCGCTACTCACTCGGGCATACAGCGAGTGGCGAATCGCTTGATAGCGATAGCCCCTGGCTGACATCACGCGCCCGCGAACGCCATCCCCATGAGCGGTAGCGCTGCGTTGCGGCGGTAAAGGAATAGGCGTTTGGCTGCCGGAAGCCTGCCGGGAAAGCCGGGACCGCCACAGACGACGAAACAGCACCTCCCAGTCCGCGACAGCCGGGCCGTCGATGCGTAGCGCAATCTCGTACCACGCTTGCAGAAACTCATCCACCGCGCCGAAACCGCCAGTAAAGGCGATCTCGCCATCCACCACCACGATCTTACGGTGGTCACGGCTAAGATTGCGTGCTAGAGAGTGAAAGCCAATCGGGTTGAACAGCTGCAACGCCACACCCGCTGCCTGCAAACGTTCACGGTCGCTTCGCTCCAACCCCATGGCGCCATAGCCGTCTAGTAATAGATAGGTTTTCACCCCTCGCCGCGTTGCGGCTTCTAACGCGTCAATGACTTGGTTTGCGAGCTCGCCGGACTCCATCAAATAGAGCTCCACCAGCACGTAGTGCTGCGCCTGACTCACCGCCTCAAACATCGCCGGTAAAAAGCGCGATGCTTCCGGCAGCAGAATCACACGATTTCCTTCTCGCCACTCGTGCTGCATAGAGACTCCTTCTCTTGCTACGCTGCTTCATCCACGCTCAGCGGCTGAGTGAACGATGAACGTACAGATCGTAGCGGCTCGTTTTGCCTTCCAGCGTGTGCTGCGGCGCAGGCCCAGCAATGGGCGGCGCCTTACGCGGGCGTTTCACCAGCACCCGGTGGGTTGCCACCTCGAGCGCAGCCTCCAACAAGCGTGGGGCATCGTCGTCATCCCCGGCCAGCTCACGAAACACGCGCATCTCTTTTTTCACCAGCGCGGACTTTTCGCGATGGGGGAACATGGGGTCCAGATGAATCACCTGAGGCGCAAACTCAGCATCGGCGACGAGAGCTGCCAACTGCTCCGCGGCGTCGCCATGGCGAAGCGCCATTCGCCCGGCAATCAATGCCGTTTCATCTGCGCTAGCGGCACGTTCAAGGCCATCTTGCAGCAGCGCCGCAATGGCTTCGACCCGCTCAATCATTAGCACCGGCGCGCCTAGGCTTGCCAACACAAAGGCGTCACGGCCCAGGCCTGCCGTGGCATCAACGACACTCGGTGTTATGCCTTTAGTTAGCCCACAAGCTTTAGCCACCAACTGCCCACGGCCGCCGCCGAACTGACGACGGTGCGCGGCCTTGCCCGAGACAAAATCAACGCTGAGCGGCTTGCCGTACTGGCGCTCATCCCCCGCTAGGGCGAGCTGACCATTCACATAGCCCAGCGTTAAGCCCGGCGGCAGAGTCACCTGTGGCACCGGCTGGCTCATGCCGGTTTTTTCCAGGCAACGTTATTGCGCAGATAAACCGGCTGCGCCTCATGGGCCGCCTGGCCTAAGCCTGCGTCCAGATCGCGAGCGGCCAGCCAAGCCATCTCCTCTGCTCGTGGCTCTAAATCCGTGAGGTGTTGCGACATGCAGGCCTGCACCCCTACCTCAAACTCATCCCACAGGCTAAAGCCCGAGCCAACGCCCACCCAGTCGGTTTCATCGGCTGGCAGTCGAAACGCACCGGGAGCAATGACGACTTCGTCGTTTTGTAAGCTTACGGCGTCGTTTAGGCAGTGCCAGGTAGCTGCATACACTTCGCCCATGCGGGCATCCAGAGCGGTGACTACATAGCGGAAGTGGTAGCGGCGATGTGCCTGTAGCGCTAGCGCCTCAAGGGTAGAGACACCCAGCAGCGGGCAGTCCAAGCCAAACGCCAACCCCTGGGCAGCTCCGGCGGCAATGCGCAGGCCGGTAAACGAGCCTGGCCCGCGCCCAAAGGCAATGGCGTTCAGCGCTTGAGGCGCAATGCCCGCATCAGCGAGCAGCTCATCCACCATCGGCATTAAGCGCTTGGTGTGCGCTCGCGGGGTCATCTCATAACGCGCTAGACATTCACGCTGGCCGCCCGCTTGGCGGAGCAGCGCCGCTGAACAGGCGCTGGAGGAGACATCCAGTGCCAGAAGGTATAACGACGACATAGCGGTGTTGCACTCCGTAAAAATAGGCCCTTAGTATACCGCCACACGCCTGTAACGACGATGGCCCGCAGGAAGCCTGCGGGCCATCGTGATGCGTGACACTATGGCGTGCTTAGCTCAGCGCTTCTTTCACTTGGCGAGTAATATCCGCCACACTGCCCACGCCCTCTACGCGATGGTACTGAGGCGCGGCGGCAGGATCTTCTTTAGCCCACTGCTGGTAGTAATCCACCAGCGGTGCAGTTTGATCGTGATACACCGACAGACGGTTGCGCACCGTGGACTCTTGGTCGTCTTCACGCTGGATCAGCGTTTCACCGGTCACATCGTCGATGCCCGGCTCTTTGGGCGGATTGTGCTCAACGTGGTACACGCGACCTGAGGCCGGGTGAACACGGCGACCTGCTAAACGGCTGACGATCTCTTCGTCCGGCACGGCAATTTCCAGCACGTGGTCGAGTTTCACACCGCCCTCTTTCATGGCATCTGCCTGAGGAATGGTGCGCGGGAAGCCGTCAAACAGGAAGCCATTCTCACAGTCGGGCTGGCTAATGCGCTCTTTGACCAAGTCGATGATGATGTCATCCGACACCAGACCACCGCTGTTCATGATCTCTTTGACCTTCAGGCCCAGCTCAGTGCCGTCCTTGATAGCGGCGCGCAGCATATCCCCGGTGGAAATTTGGGGAATCTTAAACTGCTCACAAATAAACTGAGCCTGAGTCCCCTTCCCCGCGCCGGGGGCACCCAACAGGATTAAACGCATGGCACTGCTCCTTGAATGATCGTCTTGAATGGTAGTGATAGATGAAATCAATGAACCGACAATAACCGTGCCGTTCAGGCGACACAACTCCCCAAAAGCCTGAGAGCACGATTATTTTGTGTTTTTTTGAGCAAAAACAGCAAAGTGGCCAGCGTTAGTACTTTGGTCACCCTGTTTGCGCCAAACCACCGTTTACGCGACTAAGCCGTTATAAACACAAGCGGCGCCCGAAAGGGCGCCGCTTGTGGCTTGCTCTTATGTCCGCTTACAACAGTAAGCGACGGATATCGGTGAGCACGTCCGCCAGGAAGGCGGTGAAACGCGCCGCATCCGCACCGTTGATCGCACGGTGATCGTAGGAGAGCGACAGCGGCATCATCAAACGCGGCTGGAAGGCACTGCCATCCCATACCGGCTTCATCTGCGCTTTCGACACGCCCAAGATCGCGACTTCAGGGGCATTGACGATCGGCGTAAAGGCCGTGCCACCAATCGAGCCCAAGCTCGAAATGGTGAAGCAGCCACCGGTCATCTCTTCCCGCTTCAGCTTCTTGGTTTGTGCTTTTTTGCCTAGCTCCGCCATCTCCTTGGCAATCTCAATCAAGGATTTCTTATCGGCGTCGCGCAGCACGGGTACCATCAGACCATCCGGCGTATCCACCGCGATACCGATATGGACGTAGTTTTTCCACACTAGCGTATCGCCGTCGCCTTTCAAGCTGACGTTGAACTGCGGGAACTTGCGCAGCGCAAAGGCACAGGCCTTGACCAGGAAGGGCAGTGGCGTGAGCTTGGCTCCCTGGGCTTCGGCTTCCGCCTTCATGGCTTTACGGAAGTTCTCAAGCTCGGTGATGTCCGCTTCGTCGAACTGGGTCACGTGAGGCACGTTGAGCCAGCTGCGATGCAGGTTCGTTGCGCCCATCTTGAGCAGGCGACCCATCGGCTTCTCTTCCACTTCACCAAACTGGCTGAAGTCGACTTCCGGCACGGCGGGGATACCTGCACCACCGCTGGCAGCAGGAGCGGCTGCCTGGGCTTTGCCCTGATTGGCAATCGCCTGCTTGACGTAGGCCTGCACGTCCTCTTTCAGCACGCGCTCTTTCGGGCCGCTGGGCTTCACGAGGCCAAGGTCGACGCCTAGCTCACGGGCCAGCATGCGTACTGCGGGTCCTGCGTGAACCAGCTTGCCGTCACGCGGCTTATGCGCGGCCATTTGCGCTTCGGGGCTGGGAGAACCCGCCGGAGAAGCCTGCTTGGCGCTGGGAGCGCTAGCGCTTTGCTGCTTGCCGCTGTCCGCTTTTTCAGGCGCCGCTTTTTTCGGTGCCGCTTTCTTGGCACCCGCGACTTCCATATAACCGATCACGTCGCCTTCAGAAACGGTGTCACCCTCTTTGACGGTGAGCTCCAGAATCTTACCCTTGAAGGGGCTCGGCACGTCCATGGAGGCTTTGTCAGACTCCAGGGTGATCAGCGGGTCTTCGACGTCAACTTCATCACCGGCAGCAACGCCAATTTCGATAATCGGCACGTCAGAAGAGCCTGACAGATCCGGCACGCGAATTTCTTTACGCTCTGGCTCACCGCTGCCGCTCTCTTCTTCGGCCGCGTCTTCTTCCGCGGGCTCGCTGTCAGCAGCAGGCTCGTCGGCCTGGGCAGGCGCCTCCTCTTCAGCGGCATCGTCACCTTCGCCCGCGATTTCCATCTGGCCGATGACGTCGCCTTCAGAGACGGTGTCGCCTTCTTTAACGGTCAGCGCCACGATCTTGCCGCTGTGCGGGCTGGGCACGTCCATGGAGGCTTTGTCAGACTCCAGGGTGATTAGCGTATCTTCAGCGTTAACGTCATCGCCTGCGCCGACGGCGACGTCGATGATCTCAACGTTATCAGAGCCACCGAGATCGGGAACTTTGATATCCACGGTTTGCTTGCCACCGCTGGCTTTCTTCGGCGCGGGGGCCGCTTCTGGCTGCTTGGCAGGCGCTTCGGGCTGGCTGTCTTCAGCGGCGGCTTCCGGCTCGGCATCGCTGTCACCGCCACCTTCCACTTCCAGCTCGACGATATCGTCGCCTTCGGAGACTTTATCGCCCTCTTTCACCAACACTTTGATCACCTTGCCGCCTTTCGGGGCCGGTACATCCATGCTGGCTTTGTCGGATTCCAGAGTGATCAGGGTGTCTTCCGCTTCAATGACGTCGCCTTCTGACACCGCAATCTCGATGATTTCGACATCGGTATCGCCACCGATATCGGGAACTTTGATGATTTCGCTACTCAAGGTCGCGCTCCTTCCAAATCGGATCGAGCCGGCGGGCAGTGGCCCGCCGGGCAGCGGTTTAGCTGGTCAGCGGGTTCGGCTTGTTGGCGTCGATGCCATACTTTTTCAGCGCGTCGCCGACCTGCTTGCGATCAATCTCACCACGGTCGGCCAGGGCACGCAGCGCGGCGACGGTGACGAAGTAGCGGTCTACTTCGAAGAAGTAGCGCAGCTTCTCGCGGGTGTCGGAACGGCCAAAGCCGTCGGTCCCCAGCACGGTGTAGTCGCTCGGCACCCAGGCACGCACTTGGTCCGCGTACAGCTTCATGTAGTCGGTTGAGGCAATCACCGGGCCGTCACGGCCTTCCAGGCACTGGGTCACGTGGGGCTTGTTAGCCTCGGCATCCGGGTTCAGGAACGCTTCACGCTCCAGCAGCAGCGCTTCACGACGCAGCTCGTTGAAGCTGGTCACGCTCCAGATGTCCGCCCCGATGCCCCAGTCGTTGGCCAGCAGCTCAGCGGCAGCTTCCACTTCACGCAGAATGGTGCCGGAGCCCATCAGCTGAACGCGACCTTTGTCACCCTGGGTCTCTTTGAGCAGGTACATACCTTTAACGATATCGTCGGCCGGTACGTTCTCAAGCTCGGGGTGCTCGTAGTTCTCGTTCATCACGGTCAGGTAGTAGAAGCAGTTCTCTTGATCCGTGAACATGCGCTTCAGACCATCCTGCACGATAACCGCCACTTCGTGCGCATAGGTGGGGTCGTAGCTGCGGCAGTTGGGGATGGTGGACGCCTGAATCAGGCTGTGGCCATCCTGGTGCTGCAGCCCCTCACCGTTGAGCGTGGTACGCCCGGCGGTGCCGCCAACCATAAAGCCACGCGCCTGCAGGTCGCCTGCGGCCCAGGCCAAGTCGCCGATACGCTGGAAGCCGAACATCGAGTAGTAGATGTAGAACGGCAGCAGGGTGACGTTGTTGTTGCTGTAGGAGGTCGCGGCGGCGATCCACGCCGACATCGCGCCTGCCTCTGTAATGCCTTCCTCGAGTACCTGACCTTTCTGGTCCTCGCGGTAGTACATGATCTGGCCTTTATCGACCGGCTCGTACTTCTGACCTTCGGCGGTGTAAATACCCAGCTGGCGGAACATGCCTTCCATACCGAAGGTACGGGCCTCGTCGGGCACAATCGGCACGACCTGCTTGCCCAGCTGCTTGTCTTTTACCAAGCCGTTCAGAATCCGCACGAACGCCATGGTGGTCGAGACTTCGCGCCCTTTGGAGCCGCCCATTTGCGAGGCAAAGGTTTTGTCTTCCAGGCTTGGGATGTTCAGCGGCTCAAACGTGCTGCGGCGGCTCGGCAGGTAGCCGTTGAGGCGCTCGCGCTGCAGGTGCATGTACTTGAGCTCGGGAGAGTCCTCTTCCGGCTTGTAGTACGGCACGTCTTTAAGCTGCTCGTCGGTGAGCGGAATGCCGAAGCGGTCGCGGAATTTCTTCAGCGCTTCGTACTCCATGCTCTTGACCTGGTGGGCTTCGTTGGCGGCTTCGCCATCGCCGCTGCCCATGCCGTACCCTTTGACGGTGTGCGCCAGGATAACCGTGGGCTTGCCGTTGGTGGTGTTCACCGCTTCGTGATACGCCGCGTAGACCTTGAACGGGTCATGGCCGCCCCGGTTGAGCTTCCAGATATCCTCGTCGGAGAGGTCTTTGACCATCGCTTCGGTTTCTGGGTACTTACCAAAGAAGTGCTCACGGGTGTAAGCACCGCCGTTCGCCTTGTAGTTCTGGTACTCGCCGTCGACCGCCTCGTCCATGCGCTTCTGAAGGATGCCTTTCTTGTCCTTCTCGAACAGCGGATCCCAGTGACGACCCCATACCACCTTGATCACGTTCCAACCGGCACCGCGGAAGACGCCTTCGAACTCGTCCATAACGCGGGAGTTGCCGCGTACCGGGCCGTCCAGGCGCTGCAGGTTACAGTTGATGACGAAGATGAGGTTATCGAGGTTCTCACGGCCCGCCAGGGAGATCGCGCCCAGGGATTCCGGCTCGTCACACTCGCCGTCGCCCATGAAGCACCAAATTTTGCGGTCGTGCATATCTTTCAGCTCACGGTGATGCAGGTACTTCATCACGTGGGCTTGATAGATGGCCTGAATCGGGCCAAGACCCATGGAGACCGTGGGGAACTGCCAGTAGTCCGGCATCAGCCACGGGTGCGGGTAGGAAGAGAGGCCATCGCCGTCGACTTCGCGGCGGAACTTGTCCATCTGCTCTTCAGACAGACGGCCTTCCAGGTAAGAGCGCGCGTAGATACCCGGCGCGACGTGGCCCTGGATGTAAATCAGGTCGCCTTCAAAGTCGTCTTTGGGGGCGCGGAAGAAGTGGTTAAAGCCCACGTCGTACAGCGTGGCGGACGACATGAAGCTTGCAATGTGGCCCCCCAGGCCCGGGTTGGCCCGGTTGTTACGAATCACCTGGGCAATCGCGTTGTAGCGAATCAGGGAGCGAATGCGACGCTCCATGAACAAGTCGCCCGGCATGGGCGCTTCGCGATGAACCGGGATCGTATTACGGTGGGGGGTTGTCACCGAGAAGGGCACCTTCATCCCGTCCCGGCGCAGGCGATCCGCCAGGCGGGTCATCAGGTAGCGGGCACGATCTTCGCCCTCACGATCCAGTACCGATTCCAGGGATTCCAGCCACTCCGTGGTTTCGACCGGATCGAGATCTTCTCTTGTCTCCAGACTCATAGAGGTCTCTCCGAATGACGATAAATGACAATGAGCCCCGCCAACCCTTCGGGCCTGGGGCGGCTGCGGTGTTTAGCCACCACAGGCCATACAGTGGCACGACGCGTTTGCACCGTGCGGGGGTTTTCGTTCTACATTCAACAAGCTACGCTCGTCTTGATGTAGTAAAGCTACACACATAGGGTGAAAGTTAGCCTTTTGTATATGCGAAGATACCGCAAAGTCGCCACGCTGCCAATTCCAGTGAGCCGTAAAAGACTATCCAAAACAAACTATTGCACTGCAACATAAGCGCTTTATAAGACCTTTGTCGCTGCGACTAACGCCTTCTGAATGTAGTTAAACTACCGTTTTATTGTCTGCCATCAGAACCACTTAAAGGGCGTTTTTAACCAACACTTTTTATCCATTAAACGCCGTGCCAACTGCTGGCGAAAGTAAGCCCAATCAAAGGCGGGCCCTGGGTCGGTTTTACGTAGCGGGGCCACTTTGGCATGGCTGGTGATTCGCTGGGTCGTTAATGCAGGATAGCGTGCCATCAGCCAGCAGGTGGCTTCGACCAGGGTAGCGTACTGCGCTTTGGTAAAGGGAGTGCAATCATCGCCCTCAAGTTCGATGCCCACAGAAAAATCATTGAGCTTTGATCGCCATGCGCTCAGCGCGGAGTCCCACCAGTAGGAGCGACCAGCATGCCAGGCTCGCTGATCGCTATCGACAAACTGAATGCACTCGCCGTCCCGGCGAATCAGCAGATGCGCCGAGACCCGCAAATGGTCAATCTCAGCAAAAAAAGGGTGCTCGTTTGGGTCCAAGCGATTGGTAAACAGCGCTTCTATAGCATCGCCCGAGAACTGCCCAGGCGGCAGGCTAATGGCGTGCAAGAGCAGCAGCGATACCTCGCAGTGAGGGCGTGCATCTTGGTTAGGCGATGGCACCTGGCGTGCCTTGGACCACTGCCCTGTCATGCCTTCTTTGTTCATGACCGCACACGCTCCTCTACGTTAGCGTTCTGTTTCACTATAATGCCTGTCATCGAAGACGACGCCCAGAGACTCACCGCTATGGACTATCAAACTGCTCTTGCTGAAGAGATTCGCGCCTGTGCCGCTCGCCTGCTGACTGAAGACGTTGGCGCGGGCGATATCACGGCTCAGCTGATCCCCGAGAACCAGTGGGCGACCGCCAAGGTGATTACCCGTGAACCCGCCGTGCTCTGTGGTGTTGCCTGGGCCGACGAGATTTTTCGCCGCCTGGATGGCCGCGTAACGCTACGTTGGCAAGCAGCGGATGGCGACCGATTGGACGCAGACCAGTGCTTCCTTGAACTGGAAGGCCCGGCCCGCAGTTTACTAACCGGCGAGCGTGCCGCCCTCAACATGCTGCAAACACTGTCGGCTACGGCCACCGCCACGCGCCGCTACGTGGACCTCATTGAGGGCACCGGAGTGCGACTGCTCGACACCCGTAAAACGCTTCCCGGCATGCGATTGGCGCAAAAATACGCCGTTACCTGCGGCGGCGGGCACAACCATCGCATTGGCTTGTGGGATGCGTTTTTGATCAAAGAGAACCACATTGCCGCCTGCGGCGGTATCCAGGCGGCGATTGCCCAAGCCCGCAAACTGGCCAGCGACCTACCGGTGGAAGTGGAAGTCGAAACCTTCGAGGAGCTAGATCAAGCCCTAGCCGCCGGTGCCGACATCGTTATGCTGGACAACTTCGCCATTGAAGACCTCCACGTGGCGGTGGAAATCAACGGTGGGCGCGCCACGCTGGAAGCCTCCGGCAACGTGGATGACTCTACGCTGAGAGCGATTGCGGACACTGGCGTCGACTGCATTTCCAGCGGCGCGCTGACGAAAGATGTTAAATCCATTGACCTGTCGATGCGGATCACTCAAACCTTTAACGTTTAGTCGTTAGGTTTCTACGGCGCTGAGCTGTTTCACCAGCCGGTAGCGGCGCAGCATTTCACCACTGCGTTCCACCCACTGCTCGCCGAGGTTATCGAACCCTCGGCGCTGCAGGCGCTCATAAAGCACCAAGCTTGCTTCAATCTCCACCTGAGACACGCCATGTTCCAGCAGAATACGCTCGGCATGGATCAGTAGCGTGGTGCCTATGCCGCGTCCCGCTAATGACGGCCACACGTAGAGGGTCTCAATACGTCCAGCGCTGATATTAAGCTCTAAAAAACCGACGCAGCGGCCATCACAAGCGGCTACCAGCGTAGTGTATAGCGCTTGGCGCGCCGCCCAGGCGCTCGCCTCGCGGGGTAGCGCATTGGCCCAGGCGCGGCGCTCATCCAACCCGTAATGGGTGGCCGCCCCCTGCATGACGGCATGGTAAAATACTTCCGCCTGATCAGCGGCATCCTTGGCTAACGCCGCGCGATAGGTAACGCGGGCGGTGGGCGCAGGGGATGGTGCGCGTTCGTTCGTTTTCAACATGCTTCGCCTCAATGCGATTTAGCGGCTGGCAACGGACAACTCACTGTCTGCCGCCAGTTGGCTATTTTATACTCATCGCTACGTTACTAAATACCCACGACTTCGTTGACCACGTTGGCACCGACCAACCTTCAAAAGGCAGTGCTATGCACGATCGTTCAGATAGCGCGTCATTTGCGCTGACGCCCATTGGTCATATCATCAGCGACTACCCTGATAAATTCGGCGTCCCCCGCCAGCCTGGGTTAGCGCCAGCGGCCAATGCACGTTTAGTGCTCACAGCGCCGTTTGATGATCCTCTCACCGTACGGGGCTTGGAAGACTTTAGCCACCTATGGATATCATTTATCTTTCATCAAAGCCCAACCCGGTGGACGCCCTTAGTGCGCCCGCCGCGCCTGGGTGGCAACCGTAAAGTCGGCGTCTTTGCCAGCCGCAGCACCCATCGCCCTAACCGATTGGGGCTTTCGCTGATTGAGCTATCGCACATTGATACTCAGCAAGGGGTGAGTTTGCACTTGGCAGGCTGTGACTTGGTCAGCGGCACGCCAGTGGTCGATATTAAACCCTACCTGCCCTGGGCCGAAGCAAAGCCCGACGCACGGGCCGGGTTTGCCCCCAGCGCGCCATCACTGCTGCCCGTGAGCTTTAGCCAGGCCGCCCAGGCCAGCCTTGCCGCCCGCGCCGACGGAGCGTCGCTCTACGCGCTAATTGAGCAGGTGTTAGGCCAAGATCCTCGCCCGGCTTACCAGCGTGAGGAGCAGAGTGGGCGCATTTACGGGGTGCGACTGCGGGATGTAGACGTGAAATTCCAAGCGGTAAAAGAAACACCCCTTGAAAACGACGCCACCACCCTGAAGGTGGTGGCGATCGATACGCTGACTAACGAAACACGTTAGGCGGGAAAGGTAATCCCTAGACGACGGCCGACTTCTTCGTAGGCTTCAATGACGCCACCCAACCCCTGACGGAAGCGGTCCTTATCAAGCTTCTCGCGGGTGTTGGCATCCCATAAACGGCAGCCGTCCGGGGAGAACTCATCACCCAGTACCACCTCGCCTTTGAACACACCGAACTCCAGCTTGTAATCCACCAGCAGCATATCGCCTTCGGCAAACAGCTGCTTGAGGATGTGATTCACCTTAAAAGTTAACGTCTTCATTTTGGCGAGCTGCTCGGGGGTTGCCCAGCCAAAGGTTTCCGCCAGCGACTCATTGATCATTGGGTCGCCCTTCTCGTCGTTCTTTAAGAACAGCTCAAAGGTCGGCGGGTTAAGGGCAATCCCCTCTTCCACGCCCAGTCGCTTCACCAAACCACCCGCGGCAATGTTGCGCACCACGCACTCGACCGGAATCATCTGCATTTTTTTGACCAGACTTTCGTTGTCGGAAAGCTGCTTCTCAAAATGCGTCGGGATACCGCCCTCTTCTAAACGCTCCATGATGAAAGCGTTAAAAATGTTGTTCACCATCCCCTTACGGGCCAGCGCCTCTTTCTTTTTACCATCGAAAGCGCTGGTGTCATCACGAAATTGCAGTACCAGCAGGTCAGGATCGTCAGTGGTGTAGACGGATTTTGCCTTGCCGGCATAGAGTTCTTGGCGCTTTTCCATGGAGGCTCCGTGAGAAAGTGAGAGTCAAAGGGTTAACGTAAGTAGCCGGAGACGCGCTCAAGCAACTCGCGCTGATCATCAGCGCTAAAACTACGCTCGCTGGCGTTGATGGCACGCAGCACAGTTTGATCACCGTTGGGCTCAAGCGCTAGGCGAATCTGCTGTGACATACGGCGGACATCGGGACTGAACACAATTTGCAACGGGTTACGCCCACGCTCTGTTTCCGTCATGTATTCCACCAAGAACTCATAGTCATCGGCGGAGGTCGCGAGCAGATTACGCTGCCCCTCTTGGGTGAAATCAAGAGAGAGGTAGTGGTTCAGCTCCGCCCAAACGCGGTCGATGGGTTGCGGAATCAGCACTTCCCACTCATCGCCCTGTTGACGCAGTTGCAGCGTTTGCTCGCTAGCCAAGCGCTGAGCGGTCCAGGAAGAGGAGCTAGCCGTTGCGCTACGCGCGCCCAGGTACTGCTCTAGTGCCGTTAAGCAGCTCTCAGCACTTTGCCCACTCTGGTCACAGCGCACTTCGCTGCTACCGGCGCGTAGGGCACTCTGCAGGCGCAGCGTCGCTTGCGGGGTCACGATCACGCCTTGGTTGGCGCTGCTCTCTTGAACAGGAAGCTGGCGGCTGCGTACAAACGCTTCCAGCTGTGGCCAAACGGTACCGGGATCGGCGGCAACTACTAACCAACTTTGATCGCCCACCTGACGGCGCTCAACGTACTCAGGCTCTAATCCACCACCAATGGCCAACGACTGCGGCGGTTCAATCTCTGCCGGTTCGTCAAGCTGTGAGCCCTGCAACGCTACCTGGGGAACGGGCATGGCATCGCGGTAAAGTTGGGTGTTGCGGGTTTCAGGCAGCACGAGGGGCGGCGCAGGAGCCGCTTCGGTGTAGTCCAAGTTGCGGTCGTGGTAGTAACCATCGCGCGCGCAACCTGCCAGTGTGACAGCAGCTGCGAGTGCCAGCGGTATCCATTTAAGCGCACGTTGTTCAAGCACAGAGCTCATCAAGCCACCTTAACAGTCAACAGATCAGTTACCCGGAAGGCCATGCCATCACCGGGTAGCAAAAGGGTTTCGAGCGCCGGGTTACTCCTCTACGACGCCCGCCAGCTGCAGTGCTTCGCTTACCGTGCCGTGGTACTTCTCCGACAGCCACGTCAGCGGCAGACGAATACCTGCTTCCATGTAACCCATGCGGTGCAGCGCCCACTTTACGGGAATAGGATTAGATTCAATGCCTAGGTTAGTGTGCAGCGGCATCAAGCGCGTATTAATTTGGTGAGCCTTGTCGGCATCGCCAGCCACAGCAGCCGCGCACAAGTCATGCATGGCTTTGGGGGCAACGTTCGCGGTCACGGAGATATCGCCATGTCCACCCATCAGCATGAAATCGCAGGCCGTTGCGTCATCACCCGAGTAGAGCATGAAATCGCTGCCTTTCAGGCGTGAGATTAGATCCTCAGCGCGCTCAAGGTTCCCGGTGGCATCTTTCAGGCCGATAATGTTGTTCACTTCCGCTAAGCGCACCACCGTCTCGTTGTAGAGATCGGAGCAAGTGCGGCCAGGAACGTTGTACATAATGACCGGAAGTTTGCTGCCTTCAGCGACCGCTTTAAAGTGCTGGTACAGACCTTCCTGGGTAGGCTTATTGTAGTAGGGGCAGACGGATAGGCAGTAGTCCGCGCCCACTTCACTGGCGTAGCGCGCCAGCTCAACGGCTTCCGAGGTAGCGTTCGCCCCGGTACCGGCAATGACAGGAATGCGACCATTGACTTCTTCAACCACGCTGCGGATCACATCAAAGTGCTCAGCAAAGGACATGGTCGTGGGTTCACCCGTGGTGCCCGCAGCGACGATGGCATCAGTGCCATTATCGAGGTGGAAGTTCACCAGACGACGAAGCGCCTCCCAGTCGATGTCGCCATTGACTTTCATCGGCGTCGCCAGGGCGACAATGCTGCCTGTGATCATCCGTATTTTCCTCACCTGCAAAAAGTTGAAATCAAGCTGCCACGCAGGATGCAATGACGTACATTGAGTTAAGACGCGGCGCAGATACCTTGAAGGAGCGCGATCACCCCTGCCCACAAACAGCAAATGGTACTCAGGCGATTCGAACCTGTACAGCGTAAAGCGCTGCGAGTTTGCTTAACGTAGAGAATCCGCTTTGACAGGGGCGCTGTGCTTACGTGTAATTTGTCATGAAAGTCACCCCTATTTAGGAGCTATTATGCCTCTCGAACTCGGCCAGCCTATCCCTGATTTTTCCGCTACGGCTACAGGGGATACCACCATCACGCTGTCTGAACTGCGCGGTCAGCAGGTGGTGATCTACTTCTACCCTAAGGCCAGCACCCCAGGCTGCACCACTGAGGGCGGCGACTTCCGTGATCGCAAAGCCGCCTTCGATGCCGCCAATACCGTGGTCATCGGTGTCTCCCGGGACGGTCTGCGCGCCCAGGAAAACTTCAAAGCCAAGCAGGATTTCAATTTTGAACTGATTTCCGACAAAGACGAAACCGTTTGTCAGCTGTTTGATGTGATCAAACTCAAGAAAATGTACGGCAAAGAGCACCTGGGCATCGAGCGTAGCACCTTCTTGATCGACCAGGATGGCAAGCTTGCCCAAGAGTGGCGCGGCGTTAAAGTTCCTGGCCACGTAGATGAGGTACTAAGCGCGGCGCAGGCACTTAATAGCCAGTAATAATGCACCGCTGGCTGTGCCCATATCGGGCACAGCCATGCTCACGGCTAATCCTGCTTCAGCGGTGGCACCTGCGATGTTTGTCGGCCTTCAAGCCCTCTTGGCCATGCATACACCAGCGCTTTCAGCAGCGTGGCAAGCGGGATGGCAAAAAACACCCCCCAGAATCCCCAAATACCGCCAAAGAACAGCACCGCCACGATAATCGAGACCGGATGGATGTTATTGGTTTCTGAGAACAGCACGGGGGCAAGTACGTTGCCATCCAGTGCCTGCAGCACGCCGTAGGCCACTAAAACGTAGACAAACTGCTCGCTAATACCGAAATGGAAGCCCGCTACCGCCGCCACGGGGATGGTTGCCACCGCCGCGCCAATGTAGGGCACCAATACGGAAAAACCGACCAGCACGGCCAGTAGCGCCGTATAGGGCAAGCCAAAAAAGGCAAAGGTGATATACGCCACCGTGCCGACGATGACGATCTCAATGGACTTACCGCGGATATAGTTGGCGATTTGGCGATCCATTTCATGCCAGATGCGCGTCAGCAGCGTACGCTTCTGCGGCAGCAGCGAAAGTGTAAAGCCCACCAGCGCCTCACGGTCTTTCAGCATAAAAAAGACCAGAATCGGCACCAGCACCAGATAGATGATCAACGACATGATGTTGCCAAGCGAGGTCAATGAGAGCGTCAAAGCGCGCTGACCAAGCTGGCTAATTTCCCGCCCGGCGACGCCAATCCAGCTCTGCATCTGATCAGGCGTCACGATATTAGGGAAGCGCTCCTGCAACTGATCTAGCCAGCCCTGGCCGCTGGCAAACATGCGCGGCGTCTCTTGCACTAGCCCTACCATCTGATTCCAGATCAGCGGCATCAAGATAAACGCTAGCGTGAGCAGCACACTGACAAATGCCAAAAACACCATAATGACAGCCAGCAAATGCGGCACTCGACGTCGCGTGAGCGCGCTAACCACGCCTTGCAGTAAAAACGCCAGCACCAACGCGGTAAAGAACGGTGCCAACATGCGGCCAAACCAAATAATGGCGGCAAACCCTGCCACCAGCACCACCAGAAGAATTAACGCCTCTTCGTCTGAAAAGTAGCGCTCTACCCAACTTTTCAGAATACTGCGCATGGTCATGAGTGGGTGTTCCCTGCTTTACGTATCCAAAAAAAATACACGTCGCCGCGCTGTACCCGCGCCTCCATCACGTGGTCGCTTAGTTCGGTAAATGCCGCCATATCCCGCCACGAGCCAGCATCGGTCGCACTTACTTCCAGCAGTTGACCTGGCGCAAGGCCTGCCAGTGCCTGCTTCGCCTTTAGCAGCGGTAGCGGGCAGTGCAATCCGGTGGCGTCCAACACCCTATCGGGCTGAACCCCTTCCGCTAACCCAGACGCTGTTTGCTCAGACATACCCTCTCCCCCAAAATGCGGCTTTACGTGGTGCTAAATCGTTCGATGGCTACATAACAACAGCATTGTTGCATAAACTGTTTTTTTGCGTTGCCCGCCGTGACGTTGATTTAACGGCACTTCCCTGCCTGAATCAATGTCACACCGTTGTTCGCTGCACCTATTACCTGAACGAATGGGGATGCCATGCTGCACTTTAGACCCGTTTACCCTCGCTGGGCCTGTGCGATAGCGCTGTCGTTAAGCGCTTTGTGCGTTAGCCTGCCCAGCCACAGCTATGACGACTATCAACTGCCCAGTCTAGGGGGCGCATCGGCATCGGTAAGCAATGAGGAGTTTCGCCTTGGCCGCGCTTGGCTGCGCCAGTTTCGCGCTCAGGCCCCCCAGTGGCAGGACCCCATCGTTAGCGACTACCTGGAGAGCCTGGTGGCCCGCCTTGCGCCTTACAGCCAGCTCGGCAGCCTGCAAACCACCACGGTGATGGTGGATAACCGTTCGCTCAATGCGTTTGCGGTCCCTGGTGGCGTAGTGGGCATTAACTCAGGGCTATTTGCCTTTGCCGAAGATGAAGGCGCTTTTGTATCGGTGATTGCCCACGAGCTAGGCCACCTTTCCCAGCGACACTACGCCCGAGGCAGCGCCCGCGCCGAGCAGACCCAGCTGCCCGCCATGGCAGCCATGCTGGCCGGTATGCTGATTGCTGCCAGCGGCGGCGGCGATGCGGGCATTGCCACCGCCATGGGTTCTCAGGCGGCGCTTATTCAGGACCAGCTCGCCTACTCCAGGCGTTTTGAGCAAGAGGCAGACCGTATTGGCCTACAGGCCATGGCAGAAGCAGGCTACGACCCAGACGCCATGGTACGCATGTTCGATACCATGCAGCGCCTTTCGCGGCTTCAAGGCGGCACGCCGCCTGAATTTCTATTGACTCACCCTGTGTCAGATAGCCGCCTGAGCGACGCCCAAGCGCGGGTTTCTCAGCTTAGCGTGGCCAGCCGCTACACCAGCGATACACTCTACGACATGATGCGCGCTCGCGCCCTGCTGAGCATTTATCGCAATACGCCCCAGCAAGCGGCTTCGCGGCTGGCGCAGGAAGATGCCGAGGAGCCTGCGCTGCGTTATATCAACGCACTCATCGATGCGCACAATGGCCAAACCGACCGCGCACTGCAAACCCTCGACCAGCTTGCCAACGAGCTTCCTGATTACGGCATGCTGCCCGCCTCCGCGGCGAACGTAGCCCTGGAAGCCCAACGCTATGATGAGGCTATTGCCCGCAGCCAGCGTTTACTGCGGCTGATGCCTAACTATCTGCCTGCTCAGCTGACCCTGGCGGAGGCGCAGCTACAGCGCGATCCAGCAGCGGCTTACGACCTGCTTCGTGATATCACCACGCAGCACCCGGAAAGCCCACAGGGCTTCAACCTGCTGGCAGAGGCCGCCGGGCGCAGCGGGTTTAACAGCTGGGGTCACCTGGCCCGCGCCGAGCACCTGCAGCTTACCGGGCGCGTTGACCGAGGCATTCGTCAACTGAGTATCGCCAAGGATGCCGCCCAGCAGGAGAACGACCAGCAGGCATTGGCGCGCATCGAGCAGCGTCGGGAAGCGTTTATGGAGTACCGCGAGGCGCTGGAAAAATTTTAGCCGTTTAGAAACACAACGCCCGAATGCAGCGGCATCCGGGCGTTATCTAGGGCCTGGCGTTCAGCCTTAGCGTTTGGCTTAAGCGTTAAAGTTCAGCATACGCTCCAGGGGTTTTAGCGCCTGCTGACGCAAGGCATCATCAACAAAGATCTCGCCGCTGCCTTCACGCAGCGCGCCAGCCAGATTATCCAGCGCGTTCATCGCCATCCAGGGGCAGTGAGCACAGCTGCGGCACGTCGCACCGTTGCCTGCCGTGGGCGCTTCAAAGAGCGTTTTCTCAGGCACCGCCTGCTGCATCTTGAAGAAAATGCCCCGGTCAGTGGCCACAATCAGCTTTTCATTGGGCAGCGTTTGCGCTGCTTTGATGAGCTGGGAGGTAGAGCCAGCCACATCGGCCAGCTGCACAACAGCCTCCGGCGACTCCGGGTGGACAAGCACGGCGGCATCCGGATACAGACGCTTCAAGTCTTGAATGCCTTTCGCCTTGAACTCCTCGTGCACGATGCAGGCACCGTCCCACATCAGCATATCCGCGCCGGTTTTTTTCTGGATATAGCCACCCAGATGCTTATCCGGTGCCCAGAGGATTTTTTCGCCCTTCGCCTGCAGATGCTCAATGACCTCTACGGCAATCGAGGAGGTCACCACCCAGTCAGCGCGCGCTTTTACCGCCGCCGAGGTGTTGGCGTACACCACCACCGTACGGTCGGGGTGGGCATTGCAGAACGCGCTGAACTCGTCAATCGGGCAGCCCACATCCAAAGAGCAGGTCGCTTCGAGCGTAGGCATCAACACACGCTTTTCTGGGGAAAGGATCTTGGCCGTTTCGCCCATAAAGCGCACGCCTGCCACCACGAGTGTGGTGGCATCATGACGGGCACCGAAGCGGGCCATTTCCAGGGAGTCAGCCACACAGCCGCCAGTCTCTTCAGCAAGCTGCTGAATGGCATCGTCGGTGTAGTAATGCGCTACCAAAACGGCGTTATTCGCCTTGAGCAACTGCTTGATTTCAGCCACTCGCGCTTCGTCTTCCGCAGGGATACGGGTAGGACAGTACGGGCTTGGTAGCGGAGCGTCTAGCTCAGCTTGAGAGGTCATAATAGTCATCGTGTCTACCACTGTGACGAACAGGGAATCCCCCTGTTAAACACCAGTCACGGCGTATGCGCTCCGCATGCGCCGCACTCGGGGGCAACGGCCGCTGCGTCTCTCGCGGTGGCACGTCACCAGCCTGGCTCGCTTAGAACCAGGGCTGCCGTGACATCTTCGGCAGCCAAACGATCTATCGATTATGCGTTAACCAATACGTTTTTCACTATGCTTCTAACTATCTATGCTTCTCAACACGCTTCTCACCACTGGACCACCGTGGCAATCACGTTATTGTCATCATATTGTGGTGGACAATCGTTGCCCGCTGCAAGTAGAAAGTCACGCTGCAGCGCGGCAAAACGTGCATAGCAAAACGCCCCTGGCAGCAAGCTACCAAGGGCGTTAAATTTGGTGGGTCGTGTAGGATTCGAACCTACGACCAATTGATTAAAAGTCAACTGCTCTACCAACTGAGCTAACGACCCAAATTTTGCTGTGCTAGTCAAAAACGACTAGCAAATACTACACTAACTCACATCAAAACACATATTGAAAACAAAGCATTGGTCGAACTACTACCTGATGCGTTTGCTTATTTCGGATGGTGGGTCGTGTAGGATTCGAACCTACGACCAATTGATTAAAAGTCAACTGCTCTACCAACTGAGCTAACGACCCGTCCGAACGGATGCATATAGTACGGATACGGCTTGTGAATAGCAAGCCCTTTTTTATCTTTCGTCTATATCTACTGCTCTGCACGGTGCCAAAAAGCCTTACCCCGTGCAGAGCGCACTGCTTGAACCGCGCCTAGCTTAACCGCGCTTGGGTTTCGGCTTGCGCATCGCCTGCACCGGACGACGCTTATGCTTGTCGCGGCTCCAGCGATTCTTCTCGTCTGGCGTCAGCTCAGGCACTTTGCGGGTTTCCAGGTTGGCCAGCGTCGCTAAGTCATCCACCTCATCCTGAGAGAGTTCGACCCACTCACCGGCTTTCGCCCGCTTGTCGAGGAAGATATTGCCATAGCGAACGCGCTTCAGGCGGCTAACGGTAAGCCCCTGGGACTCCCACAGGCGGCGCACTTCACGGTTGCGGCCCTCCAGAATCACCACGTGGAACCAAGTGTTAATGCCTTCGCCACCAAACTCCTGCACGTCGGTGAAGCGCGCCGGGCCATCTTCTAGCATCACACCGTCGACCATAGCAACGATATGCTCGCGCTTGACGTCGCCCATGACCCGCACCGCGTACTCACGCTCTACTTGGGTAGAGGGGTGCATCAAGCGATTGGCCAGTTCACCGTCGGTGGTGAACAGCAGCAAGCCGCTGGTGTTGATGTCCAGGCGGCCAATGGCAATCCAGCGCTCGCCTTTCAGGCGCGGCAGGCGCTCAAAGACCGTGCGACGGCCTTCCGGGTCTTTACGGGTGCACAGCTCGCCTTCCGGCTTGTTGTACATAATGACCCGGCGCGGCACTTCCTCTTCCGGACGCAGCGTCACCGGGCGGTCATCAAAGCTGACCTTATCCCGCGCTTCCACTCGGTCGCCCAGTTTGGCCACTTGGCTATTCACCTTCACCCGGCCATCGGAAATGGCGGTTTCCATTTCACGGCGGGAGCCAAGGCCCGCGCGGGCCAGCACTTTTTGCAGTTTTTCGCTGGTAGGCGGCGTGGTGTTGTTACTTTCACTCATGGTCGTCTGACCTCACATCGTTGGTCTGCGTGTCAGCGTCCTCATGTTGACGCTGCGCACGTGCCGCCAGCCGTGCCTCTAAATCGGCAAAGCTGAGCGGCTGGGTTAACGCCGTCTCGGCGTGGTGGTCGGCACTCTCTGCCGACGTATTCTCATCTTTCTGGGGTGGCGCATCCTGCACGCTTTCCGGCGTTTCGTCCAGTGCTGGCGGCGGGTTTTGTTCGGTTGATGCCTTCTCTAGAGAAAGCGCTTCGGGGTCGTCGCCGTTGACCAGGGTATGCATAGGCGGCAGCGCATCCAGGGTTTTTAGGCCGAAGTCATCGAGAAAGCTGCGCGTGGTGGCATACACCGCCGGGCGACCCGGCACGTCCCGGTGGCCCACCACGCGTATCCAGCCGCGCTCCATCAGCGTGCGAATGATCGAACTGCTGACGCTCACACCGCGCACATCTTCGATATCACCCCGAGTCACCGGTTGGCGGTAGGCAATTAGCGCCAGCGTTTCCAAGAGTGCTCGAGAGTAGCGCTGGGGGCGCTCGTCCCACAGCCGCGAGACCCAGTGGGCCAAGCGTGGGCGAATGCGTAGCTGAAAACCCGAGGCGGTCTCGACCAGTTCGAGCGCGCCATGTCCGTGGCGCAGCGCTAGCCTTGACAGCGCCTCCCTCAGCGCTTTGCGGGAAGGGCGCTCATCGGCCAAAAATAGCGTTTCCAGGCGCTCAACCGGCAACGGTTCACCCGCCGCCAACAGCGCCGCTTCAATAATGTCGTCTAACGTGGTGTCTCTCACCGCGACTCCTCGTCAGGTTCAAACGCAGACTCTTCAAATGCCGAGGCGGCATCGCCTTGTTCCTCTTCCAAACGCTCGAATGCGTCCTCTTCCCCATCGGCCAGCGCCGCTTGGCGGGCACGCACGTGAATGGGCGACAGCGGTGCATTTTGGACAATCTCAATCATGGCTTCTTTGGCCAGCTCTAAAATAGCCATAAAGGTCACGACTACACCGGCCTTACCCTCTTCCAGGGTAAACAGCGCTTCAAACGGCGTATAACGGCCGCCCTCGCCATCCTGACTGAGCTGCTCCATGATTTTCAGCATTCGCTCGCGGGTGGAGAGCACTTCACGGCTGATCTGGTGGGCCTGGGCCAGCTCAGCGCGCTTGAGAATATCGGACAGCGCTCCCAGCAGCTCATCAAGCTCTACATCGGGATGGATCACCCGCGTTTCCAACGGCGGTAAGCCCGCCTGTACGCTGAACCAGTCCCGGCCGACGCGGGGCAGCGTATCCAGCGCCTCGGCGGCCTCTTTTAGGCGCTCGTACTCCTGCAGGCGGCGAATCAGCTCGGCACGGGGGTCCTCCTCCTCCTCGCCCTCCGCTTTCGGCGAGCGCGGCAGCAGCGTCCGGGATTTAATCTCCGCCAGCATGGCAGCCATCAACAGGTACTCACCCGCCAGCTCGATCTCCATGGCTTTCATCAGTTCCACGTACTCAATGTACTGGTGGGTGATGGTGGCCACGTTGATGGTCAGAATATCCAGGTTCTGGCGCCGAATTAAATACAGCAGCAGATCCAGCGGCCCTTCGAAGGCTTCCAGAAAGACCCGCAGTGCCTCGGGGGGAATATAGAGGTCTTCCGGCAGTTGCATGATGGGCTCATCAAACAGACGCCCAAGCGCCTCCACCACCGGCTCGGCAGTAGATTCCGCCACGTCTTGGTCTTGGTCTGGCGCTGCGCTTGGCGTCTCGCTCACGCGGGTCGAATCCTTCGTTGATGAGTGGAAAACAGCAGTGTAACAGCGTGCTTTCAGCGCGGCATCTAGCCAGCATCGGCGGCTTTACGATAGCGCCCTTGATAATCAAACAGCTTATCGCGGATTTGAAAGTGTCGGCCTACCTTTCGCCCCACCACAAAATCCGGGTGGCGCAATCGGCGCTGCTCGTTGACGACCTCATCAGGCGTCGTCGGTTGCCATTGACCGCCTGGCGCGCGTAGGTGGGCACGTAAAAAAACGACATAAAAGGCGCGGCGCTGGGCCGGGGTTTCTAAGGCAAACCATTCGCTCAGACTTTCACCATCTTCATCGTGGTAGGTGGCTTTTAGGCGCGGCAGGCCACGACCATTGGTGGTCGCCTCTAACTGCATGCCGCTGACGCGCAGCACTTTGGCATCTTTTAGCTTCAGCGCATCCTTGAGCTTGTCGTCGGCGTCCACCAGCAGCTTCTCGCAGCCATGACAGCGGCGGGCGGCCATATCGTTCTCAGCGCCGCACTCGTCGCATACTTTGAAGCGAAAGCGAAACTCGCACTGGCGGCGGCGCCCTGCGTCATCCTCAATCAGCCCCTGGCAGCGGCGGCCGAAGTGTTCAATCACCAGCTCGCCATCGCGCTTGCCCCAAAACAGGTTCGCGTGACCGCAGTCCGGGCAGGGCACCTGCACCGGTTCGCTATCGCTATCCGGCTTGGGTTCGCCTACTTCCGGGGCGTAGAGATCCCAGGGGTTGCCCGCATAGTCGAGAATCAAGCACTCCTCTTTACCCGGCGAGAGGCGCAGCCCGCGCCCCACGATCTGCTGATACAGGCTGACCGACTCGGTGGGCCGCAGAATCGCGATCAGATCGACGTGGGGGGCATCGAAGCCGGTAGTCAACACCGCCACGTTGACCAAATACTTTAACTGGCGCGCTTTAAACGCATCGATCAGCGCGGTGCGCTCGGCCGAGGCCGTCGCACCGGTAATCAGCGCAGCCTGCTCGGCGGGCAGATAGCCCATGATCTCTTCGGCGTGGGCCACCGTCGCGGCGAAAATCATCACCCCCTGGCGGTCGGCGGCGTACTCCACCACTTGGGCAATGATGCCCGGTGTCGCGCGGCAGCCCGCCACCACGCGGTTGAGTTCCTCCTCACGAAACAGCCCGCTGGACGAGGGCGCAAGCGCCGAGAAGTCGTACCCTTCAATGGCCATATCCAGCCGCTTGGGTGCGGCCAAAAAGCCCTGCTTGACCATCAGGCGCAGCGGCTGTTCAAACACACAGTCGGCAAAAAAGCTCTCTTCTGAACCGCGCACCATCCCGTGGTGGTGGCGGTGGTAGATAAAACCCTGCCCCAAACGAAACGGGGTGGCGGTTAGGCCGAGGATTTTTAGCTGCGGGTTCTGGCTCCGCAGGTGCTCGATCACCTGCCGATAGCTGGAGTCCTCCTCCAGCGATACCCGATGGCACTCGTCGATTACCAGCAGAGTAAAGCTGGCGTCGTTGAACTGCTCCAGGTTGCGCACCACCGACTGCACCGAGCCAAACACCACTTGACGGCTAGCCTCTTTACGCTTTAACCCAGCGCTGAAGATATCCGCCTCCAAGCCGTACGCTTGGTACTTGGCGTGGTTCTGCTCCACCAGCTCGCGCACGTGGGCCAACACCAGCACCCGCCCACGGGCGAGTCTCGCCAGTTCAGCGATCACCAGCGACTTGCCGCTGCCCGTCGGCAGCACCACCACGGCGGGGGCGCTGGTGGCGCGAAAGTGGCTGACTACCCGCTTGACCGCCTCGGTTTGGTAGGGGCGCAGCGAAGGCGCTGCCGCGTTAGCCAAGAAAGGCGGCCCGGAGGCCGCCTTTTCAGGATGTGTCATCCATCACCTTTCGGGTTGATCACATGATGTTAGCCCAGCCATACCCGCGCATTGCGGAACAGGCGCAGCCACGCACCATCGTCGGTCCACTCTGCCGGACGCCAGGAGTTGGTGACCGCACGGGTCACCCGCTCAGGGTGTGGCATCATGATCGTCACGCGGCCATCCGGCGTAGTCAGGCCGGTAATGCCCGACGGCGAGCCATTGGGGTTGGCCGGGTAGCGCGTGGTGACCTGACCGTAGTTGTCGATGTAGCGCAGGGCAATTTGGCTGCTCGACTGCATGCTGCGCAGGTGCGCCGTGTCGCGGAACTCGGCGCGGCCCTCCCCGTGAGCAACGGCGATAGGCAGCTTAGAGCCTTCCATGCCCGCCAGCAGAATAGAGGGGCTCTTCTCTACCCGTGCCATCGCAACGCGGGCCTCAAACTGCTCGGACTCGTTACGCACAAAGGCAGGCCAATTTTCTGCACCGGGGATCAGCGTTTTGAGCTGCGAGAGCATCTGGCAGCCGTTACACACGCCCAGCGAGAAGCTGTCGTCGCGGTTGAAGAAGGCTTCAAACTGCTCGCGGGCGCGCTCATTGAATAGCACTGACTTGGCCCAGCCGCCGCCTGCACCCAGCACGTCGCCATAGGAGAAGCCGCCACAGGCCACTAAGCCTTTGAACTCCTCCAGCGAGACACGGCCTTCGAGGATGTCGCTCATATGCACATCCACCGCGTCGAAGCCTGCTTTGTGGAAGGCCCAGGCCATCTCTACCTGACCGTTAACACCCTGTTCACGCAGCACGGCCACCGCTGGCTTGGTGGTGTTGATAAAGGGCGCGCTGATATCGTCGTTGATATCGAAAGTCGGTGCGGCGCTAAGGCCCGGATCGCGAACGTCGAGCAAGTTGTCGAACTCGTTCTTCGCGCATTCCGGGTTATCCCGCAGCGCCTGCATGCGGTAGCTGGTCTCGGACCAGGTGCGCTGGGTTAGCTGACGGGTGGTTTCCAGCAGCGGCTCTTCAAACAGCGTCACTCGCACTTGGTCGTCGTAGCGCGGGCGAGCAATCACGCCGCAGGTTTCGATACCGGCCATGGCGAACTGGGTCAGCACCTCTTCGGTGTGCTCACGGCTTACCTGGATCACCGCCCCCAGCTCTTCAGAGAACAGCGCGTTGAAGGCTTCTACCGGCTCATCGATCAGCCAGTCGAGCTTGATTTCGAGACCGGCGTGCGCGGCAAAAGCCATCTCCAGCAGCGTCACCAACAGGCCACCGTCGCTGCGGTCGTGGTAAGCCAGCAGCTTACCGTCGCGGTTCAGACCTTGGATCACTTCGAAAAACGCTTTCAGATCTTCCGGGTCGTCCACATCGGGGCACTCATCGCCCACTTGGCCATAGACCTGCGCCAGCGCCGAGCCGCCAAGGCGATTCTGGCCGTTCCCCAGGTCGATCAAAATCAGATCAGACTCATCCTGCTCCAGGTTGATCTGCGGCGTCAGCGTCGCCAGCGCGTCGGTCACCGGTGCAAAGCCTGTCACCACCAGCGACAGCGGCGAGGTAATGCTCTTCTCTTCGGCGTCAGCGCCCTCTTGCCACGCGGTGCGCATGGACATGGAGTCCTTGCCCACCGGCACGGCAATCCCCAGCGCCGGGCACAGCTCCATGCCCACGGCATGCACGGCGTCGTACAGCGCTTGGTTTTCACCGGGGTGATCAGCAGCGCTCATCCAGTTGGCGGAGAGTTTGATATCCGACAGCTTGGCAATCGGCGCAGCAGCGAGGTTGGTAATGGCTTCTGCCACCGCTAAGCGCGCGCTGGCGGCAGGATTAATCAGCGCCACCGGCGGGCGCTCGCCCATGGCCATGGCTTCACCGGCGTGAGTGTCGAAGCTTGCGGTGGTGACCGCTAGGTCGGCCACCGGCACTTGCCAGGGGCCTACCATCTGATCACGGGCGACTTGGCCTGTGATCGAACGGTCGCCGATGGTGATCAAAAAGCTTTTCGATGCCACCGTGGGCAGGCGCAGCACCCGGTCCATCGCTTCGCGCAGGTCCAGGTTATCCAGCATCACGCCAGAGAGTTCGGGCGTTTGGCGCTCAAACGAACGGGTCATCTTCGGCGGCTTGCCAAACAGCACGCTCATGGGCAGATCGACCGGTTTGGTCTCGAAGTGGCCGTCGCGCACTTCCAGGTGGTGCTCCGCCTGGGCTTCGCCCACTACCGCGTAAGGGCAGCGCTCGCGCTTGCACAGCGCGTCAAAGGTATCCAAGTCTTCAGGTGCCACTGCCAGTACGTAGCGCTCCTGGGCTTCGTTACACCAGATTTCCAGCGGGCTCATGCCCGGCTCGGCGTTGGGCACCGCGCGCAGGTCAAACAGACCGCCACGGTTGCCGTCTTTGACCAACTCCGGCAAGGCGTTAGACAGCCCGCCCGCACCGACATCGTGGATAAAGCGAATCGGGTTGTTGTCGCCCAGCGCCCAGCAGCGGTCGATGACTTCTTGGGCACGACGCTCGATTTCCGGGTTTTCCCGCTGCACAGAGGCGAAATCCAAATCCGCGCTGGACTCACCGGACGCCATACTGGACGCCGCACCGCCGCCCAGGCCAATCAGCATCGCTGGGCCGCCCATGACGATCAGCTTACCGCCAACGGGGATCTCGCCTTTTTGCACGTGCTGAGCACGAATGTTGCCGTAGCCACCGGCAATCATGATCGGCTTGTGGTAGCCGCGACGCTCGATGCCTTCGGCACTGAGAGCATCCTGCTCGTAGGTACGGAAGTAGCCGGTCAGGTTGGGGCGGCCAAACTCGTTATTGAACGCGGCACCGCCAATCGGGCCGTCCAGCATGATATTGAGCGCGGACTGCATGCGCTCGGGCTTGCCATAGTCGAAGGCTTCCCAGGGCTGAACAAATTCAGGAATGCGCAGGTTAGAGACGGTAAAGCCGGACAAACCTGCTTTCGGCTTGCCGCCGATGCCGGTCGCGCCTTCGTCCCGAATCTCACCGCCAGAGCCGGTGGCCGCACCGGGGAACGGTGCAATCGCCGTGGGGTGGTTGTGGGTCTCCACCTTCATCAGAATGTGGATCGGCTCTTGGTGGGCATCGTAGCGGGCACGCTCGCCCTCGGCACCGGTGAGCGGCGTGGGGAAGAAGCGCCCGCCGTGGCTGCCTTTGATCACCGCCGCGTTATCGCTGTACGCAGAGAGCACGTTATCCGGTGACGTGGCGAAGGTGTTCTTGATCATCTTAAACAGCGAGTGGCTCTGGGCTTCGCCATCGATGACCCAATCTGCATTGAAGATTTTGTGGCGACAGTGCTCAGAGTTCGCCTGGGCGAACATCATCAGCTCCACATCGCTGGGGTTGCGGCCTAGCTCGATAAAGGCGGCTACCAGGTAGTCGATCTCATCGTCTGCCAGCGCAAGGCCCAGCTCACGGTTCGCCGTCATCAGCGCGTCGCGGCCGCCTTCCAGAATGTCGACGCTGCCAAGGGGGGCAGGCGAGTGATGGGCGAATAGCTTGCTCGCCTCGGCTACGTCGGCCAGCACGTTTTCGGTCATGCGGTCATGCAGCAGCGCGCTAATCGCTTCCAACTGCTCAGTACTGGGGGCGCCGCGCAGCTCTACTCGGTAATCAATACCGCGTTCAATGCGGCTGATCTGGCTAAGCCCGCAGTTGCGGGCAATGTCGGTTGCTTTAGAGGACCACGGTGACTGGGTGCCTAAACGCGGGACGACTAAAAAGCGCTGAGCGTTGTCGGGAATCTCTTGGCTGTCTCGGCTGCCGTACTCCAGCAGTTTCGCCAACCGCTCCTGGGCGGAATGATCGAGCTCTTCGTGGTGGTCAATGAAGTGGACGTAATGGGCAGACAGCGCCTCCACCTCCGGAACACGGTCACGCAACACCGTTAACAGCCGTTCATGGCGGAAGGCAGAAAGGGCGGGTGCGCCTCGCAGTTCGAGCATATCTGGGAGCCTCTAAAGCAGGGAGAGTTCGAGCAGGAAATCACCGGGCCGCAAAGCGGCAATCCCGCTATGATACTGGAAAGCGACGGCCACACGAAATCAACAAGGTGACAGCGTTCATCAGGCTGGGTATCGTGGCAGACTGTTCCATGTTGACAAGACATCATGCCGACATTGATTTACCAACATTTTATCGCCTATTACCGGGCGTATTTCGCGATGATCGCGACACTTTTGCTTATTTTGGTACCGCGCAGCTCGTCGGTACCAAGCGGTGAACATTTAGCGCAAATTAATGCAAAAGAGTTCATCACTATTCACACTCGCAACACACCTACCACCTATTACGAAGGCCGCCAGGGGCCGACTGGCTTTGAGTATGAGTTGATGCACCGCTTCGCGGACTACCTGGGGGTCAGCCTCAACCTGAACGCGAGCCACCATCCGGAGAGCGTACTACCCGCCGTGCGCGAGCAGGGCGACTTAGGTGCCGCTGCCCTCCCCCTGCTGGCAGATTCACCAGGCATTCACTACACCCGCTCCATCATTCAGATGCAGCCGCTGGTGGTGTATCGCCGCGGGCTCAACGGCATTGATGAACCGGCAGATCTCGTCGACCTGGAACTTGGCACGCTAAGCGAAGCGGGCACCAGTCAGGCACTGCTATCACTGCAGCGTGACTACCCCAGCCTTACTTGGAAAGAGTCTCACGAGCTTGAAGTGGCCGAACTGCTGGCACGGGTAGAGAACGGCACCTTAGATGCGGCGATTATTTTTGATCATCAGTTTCGTTTGAACCGGCTGTTTTTCCCTAACGTCGAACGCGGCTTCTTTTTAGGCGAGCCGCTCTCTCTGGCCTGGGCGGTGCCCAGCGGCCGCGGACTTGGATTATTAGAAGCCGCCAATCAGTTTCTTCAAGAGCTGCAAGAGAACGGCACCCTGGAGCAGTTGGTAAGCCGCTACTTTGGCCACGATGACTATCTTGAGTACGTGGGCACTCGGACGTTTCTCGCCCACCTTGACGAACGCCTGCCCAACTACACTGAGCTATTTAAGCAGGCCGCTCGCGACACCAGTTTTGACTGGAAGCTGCTGGCCGCCGTTGGGTACCAGGAGTCGCACTGGGACCCCACCGCTGTATCCCCCACAGGGGTTCGCGGCTTAATGATGCTGACCAACCCCACGGCCAGCGAAATGGGCGTAGCCGACCGCACCGATGCTGCACAGAGTATTGATGGCGGCGCGCGCTACCTGCGCAGTATTAAAGACCGGCTTCCAGACAGCATTACCGGGGATGACCGGCTCTATATGGCCATGGCAGCCTACAACGTAGGCCTTGGCCACCTTTACGATGCGCGTAAAATTGCCGAGCTGCGCGGCGGCGATCCGGATCGCTGGCAGGACGTTCGTGCGGCGCTCCCGCTCTTACAGGAGCGAGAGTGGCATAGCCAAACCCGCCACGGCTATGCCCGTGGCGGCGAGCCGGTCATCTATGTGCGCAACATCCGCCGCTACTACGAGATGATTGAGTATGTGGAGCGCAGCCGACAACAGTTTTTCCAGCTAGAGCAAACGCCAGCCAGTGAAGAACCATTATTGCTGTTCGATATTATTCCGCCGGTTGAGCAGTAATCGCGCGCTAACGTTTTTCAGCGAAAAACTGCTTGAGCAGCCTTTTGGCCGGTACTGCTAGTACGCCGCCCGTAATCTCTACCTGATGATTAAACCAGGGCTGAGCAAGCAGATTGGCCTTTGACTCCACCATGCCCGTGCGTGGCTCGGGCGCGCCGTATACCAAACGGGCAATGCGCGCATGCACCATGGTGCCTGCGCACATCATGCAGGGCTCTAGCGTAACGAACAGCGTACAGCCCTCTAAACGGTAGTTGCCCAGCCGCTGCCCCGCCTCGCGTAGCGCACGCACCTCGGCGTGGCCGCTGGGGTCGCAGCTTGCCAGCGGTGCATTGTGGCCAGCACCAATAATCTCCCCCTGGGTATCCACTACCACCGCGCCCACCGGCACTTCCCCGGCGGCAAACGCCAGGTGCGCTTGGTCCATGGCGCGGTGCATGTAAAATTCATCGCTGCGTATCAAGGCAAACTCCGCTAAGGTAGCAAAACGATCGTTTTAATAGCGTGATGGCCGCACTGGGTATACTTGCAATCATCGGCGGGAAAACAGACAGCACCAAGGATACAGAGAATGAACGATGCGCTGAAGACACTGGTTAGCTTATTAGAGCTTGAAACCCTTGAAGAGACGCTATTTCGCGGCCAGAGCCAAGATTTGGGCTTTCCCCAACTGTATGGCGGCCAAGTGTTGGGCCAGGCACTGGCCGCAGCGGCGCGCACGGTGCCGGATGAACGCCGCCCGCACTCCCAGCACGGCTATTTTTTGCGCCCAGGCGACCCGCACCGCCCGGTGGTGTATCAGGTCGATACCATTCGCGACGGCGGCAGCTTTACCACCCGGCGGGTGACGGCTATTCAGAAAGGGCGACCGATTTTCTTCTGCAGCGCCTCCTTCCAGAGCGCTGAAGAGAGCATCAATCATCAGCGAGCCATGCCACAAGTGCCCACACCGGAAGCACTCATCGAGAGCGGCGATGCCAAGCACGCGCGCTTCCCTGGCCACCCTATCGAGTTTTTGCACTTAAAGGATAATCCGGACAGCGCGTCACCCGCTGGCCAGTGCCTGTGGTTCCGTTTTGCCGGTGGGCCGCTGCCGGACGACCCGGCGCTGCATCGTCATCTGCTCTCTTATGCGTCAGATTTCAACCTGCTGACCACCGGTCTGATTCCTCATGGTATCAAGTACACCGACCCGAAACTGCGCATTGCCAGTCTCGACCATGCGATTTGGCTGCACGAAGATACGCGGCTAGATGAGTGGCTGCTTTACGCCATCGACTCCCCATGGACAGGCGGCGCACGGGGCTTGGCGAGGGGCCATATTTATCGCCGTGATGGGCGTTTAGTCGCCTCGACGGCGCAGGAGGGGTTGGTGCGCTATCCGCAGTCTTGAACCTCTGCTCTAAACACCTCTAAAAACAGCAACGCCCGCAGTGTGCTGGCGTTGTAAAATACCGGTCAGCACAACCCTAGACGGGGGCGCTGTAAACCCGTCCTTGGGCGCTACTTTCGCCATCTGACCGCCATGGATGGTGGAAATGCCGAAATTGCAGGGAGCATTTTTCGGCCATGGCGAAAGACCCCCGTTACGGGCTGTCCTGACCTAAGTGGCCTTGTTAATTACCCACCATACACGTCATTAATGGTTTTCAGCGGGTAGTGAGCCGGGTACGGCTTGCGGGCCACACCGGAGTCGACCGCTGCTTGGGCCACTGCTGAGGAGACGCGCTCCAGCAGGCGGATATCCACCGGCGTGGGGATGATGTAATCACGCCCGAAGCTCATCTCGGTACGCTCGTAGGCGTTCAGCACTTCCTGCGGCACCGGCTCGCGGGCCAGGTCTTTCAGTGCATGCACTGCCGCCAGCTTCATGGCTTCGTTAATGCGCGTTGCGCGCACATCCAACGCACCGCGGAAGATGAACGGGAAGCCCAGCACGTTGTTCACCTGGTTCGGGAAGTCCGAACGGCCGGTGGCCATGATCACATCCGGGCGCGCTTCGCGGGCTACGTCCGGGTGAATTTCCGGGTCGGGGTTGGTGCAGGCGAAAATCACCGGGTCAGCGGCCATTTTCTTCACCTGCTCCGCAGAGAGCAGGCCCGGGCCAGAAAGGCCGATAAACACGTCTGCCCCGTCGATGGCATCGTCCAGCGTGCGCATGTCGGTATCGCGGGCAAACTCCGCCTTGTACTCGTTGATACCGTCACGGTCAGTGTGAATCACGCCGCGACGATCCAGCATGACCAAGTTCTCTTTCTTGGCACCGCAGGAGATCAGCAGGCGCATGCAGGCAATCGCCGCCGCGCCTGCGCCCATGCAGACGATTTTCACGTCCTCAATCCGCTTGCCCGCGATATCCAGCGCGTTGAGCATGCCCGCAGCGGTCACAATCGCCGTGCCGTGCTGGTCATCGTGGAATACTGGGATGTTGCAGCGTTCAACTAACGCCTTTTCGATCTCAAAGCACTCAGGCGCTTTGATATCTTCCAGGTTAATACCACCCCAGGTGTCGGCAATGCGGGCAACGGTGTCGATAAACGCTTGCGGGCTTTCGGCGTCTACTTCGATATCAACGGAGTTAATGCCCGCAAAGCACTTGAACAGCACACCTTTACCTTCCATCACCGGCTTACTAGCCAGCGGGCCAAGGTTGCCTAGGCCAAGAATCGCACTGCCGTCCGAAATAACCGCGACCAGATTACCTTTGCCGGTATAACGGTACGCATTTTCCGCTTCGCGAGCGATTTCGCGAACCGGCTCAGCAACGCCTGGGCTATACGCTAGCGCCAAATCCCGAGCTGTCGCGGTGGGCTTGGTCAACTCCACGGAAAGCTTACCGGGGATCGGCTTAGCGTGATAATCCAAAGCTGCCTGCTTATTTGCATCCGTCATAGTGAAGGTCTCATCAGCCTAAAGTAGAAAAGTTGTATCAGAATATAGAAAAAACCTAGGCGCCTCAAGCACGTAGTAAACTTACCTACGAAACGACCGTTTTAGCCACATTCCCTTCCATTTCGGAACTTTTCCACGTTATTTGCTGCAACTTATACTTCACGCCATCAGCTATAAAGGTTTCCTTATTGATGCAGCGCAGTATTTTTGGAAATAAATTCCAACAAAAATAACAGGCAGTTATCCACACCCATCTGGCACAAACGCCCTGTGGAAAAGATAATAAGAGGAGAAGAGAAGGGACCGCATTCGGAGGGCAACACGTCAATCAACGTGCCGTAAAGCAAGTGGCAACACATTCAGGCAGTAGGAACGCTAATAAAAGAGCGCTAATAAAAAGGGTAGCCCCTTAGGGACAAAAAGCCCACGCCGTGGCGTGGGCTTTTGCACAGAGCACAATGCATGCCTGCGATAGGCTTAATCCGTTAGGATTAGCCGCGCTTGATAGCAGCGCCGAAACGCTTGTTGAAGCGCTCTACGCGGCCACCAGTGGTCGCTTGCTTCTGCTTACCGGTGTAGAACGGGTGGCAGTTGGAGCATACGTCCAGAGAGAAGTCCTGACCAGAGGTAGAACCGACCTGGAAGCTTGCACCGCAAGAACAGTTGGCGGTGACCGTGTTGTAATTCGGGTGGATACCTTGTTTCATCTTGAGCCTCATAAGCTATATGCCGCCACCTGATCCGTTGCCAGGCACCGCATACGGGTTTGAAAAAACTGCTAACCGGTTAACCGCTCCATCCGATAGATTCAGAGCGGCCGCGCATTCTAGCAAACTAATCGCCGGAGGCCAATTGTCCGATTCTGTTTCTGCCCAGCCATCGTCACCTGGGCTGCCTAAGGGCGCTTTTCAGGTGCTCAAGGTCGCGTTACCGTCGCCGCTAAGACGCCTGTTTGACTACTTACCCGCACCGAGGACTCCCGCCTGTGGCTGGCAGCCTGGGCTGCGGGTAAGGGTACCGTTTGGCCGCCGCGATGTCGTCGGAGTGGTGGTGTCTTTGGCTTCCGGCAGCGAATTACCGAGTTCGCAGCTGCGGGCCATCGGTGAAGCGCTGGATGAGGCCCCATTACCCAGCGACTGGCAGTGGCTGTGCCAGTTTGCAGCGCGTTACTACCAGCACAGCCTGGGCGATACCATGCAGCACGCTATGCCCGCCAGGCTACGCCAGGGCCACCCTATGGCAGGGCGCACCCAAACCCTGTGGCTTCCGCTACCCAACGATGAAACAGCGCTGGCACGCGCGCCTAAACAGGCGGAGCTTTACGCTCTGCTGCGCCAGCACCCCCATGGGCTGCCGGGCCGCGCCGTTAGCGCCCACGGCTTCACCCGGGAGCAGCTATTAGCGCTGCAAAAGAAGGGCTTTATCCAGCCCCAAGAGATCACTCTGACCGCCGCTCAACCCACCGGAGGAAGCTTACTCGCCTCTCCGTCGCTGCCGCTCAACCGTGAACAGGCCACTGCGCTATCCGTGCTGCATGAAAAGCTCGACGGCTACCACCCCTGTTTATTGGAAGGCGTGACCGGTAGCGGCAAAACCGAGATTTACCTACAGCTCATCGAAGCGCTCGCTGCCAAAGGAAAGCAGTCCCTAGTGCTCGTGCCCGAAATTGGCCTTACACCGCAAACACTAGCGCGGTTCAAAAGCCGTTTTCGCGTGCCGGTGGTGGCGCTGCACTCCGGGCTTACCGACCCAGAGCGCTTGGATGTATGGGAAGCCGCCGCCAACGGCCGTGCGCTGGTGATCATCGGCACCCGCTCGGCCATTTTCACCCCGCTGGCGAACCCCGGCGCAATCATCGTTGACGAAGAGCACGATGGCTCCTATAAACAGCACGACGGGCTGCGCTACCACGCACGGGACCTTGCTGTTGCCAGGGCGCACTACCACGGCATTCCCCTATTACTGGGCAGCGCGACGCCCTCGTTTGAAAGCCTGCAGCAGGCGCTTACGGGCGCTTATCGACACCTGCGGCTAACTCAGCGGCCCAGCCGTCACCCGCCCGCTAAGTTAGAGCTAATCGACCTGCGCCACCAGCGCCGCCAAGGGGGGCTGCTGCCCAACGCGATCAAAGCGATTAAGAGCACGCTCGCGGCGGGCAAGCAGGCGCTAATTTTTATCAACCGGCGCGGCTTTGCGCCGAGCCTAGCCTGCCATAGCTGCGGCTGGATGGCCGAATGCGGCCAGTGCGATGCGCGTATGACGCTGCACCGGCAGCCACCGCTGCTGGCCTGCCACCACTGCGACAGCCGCCGCGCCCTGCCGGATGCCTGCCCAGACTGCGGCAGCGGCGACTTGCGTGCGCTGGGTAGCGGCACGGAGCGCACCGAGGAGACGCTACAAGGGCTGTTCCCTGACACCACCGTTCACCGCATTGACCGCGACAGCACGCGCAAAAAAGAGAGCTTCGAGCAGGTGCTCAAAGAGATTCAGCGCGGCGAGCCCTGCCTGCTGGTGGGCACTCAAATGCTCGCCAAGGGCCACCATTTACCGCATGTCACCTTGGTGGTGGTGGTCAACGCCGATGGCGGCCTCTACGCGGCGGATTTTCGCGCCCTAGAGCACAGCGCACAGCTATTGGAGCAAGTGGCGGGGCGCGCAGGCCGCGCCGCTCACCCTGGCCGCGTGCTGGTGCAAACTCTCCACCCGGATGACCCACACCTAGGCCAGTTGGCCGAACATGGCTACGGCGCACTGGCCCGCAACCTGCTGGAAGAGCGCCGCATCGCCAAGCTGCCGCCGTTTTGCTTTATGGCGCTGCTACGCGTAGAAAGCCCACAGGAGCAGGCGGCGCTTGCGCTGGCTCAGCACGCCGCTCAGGCGCTGCGCCAGTGGCTGAAGAACGCTAATGTGCCAGTCCGCTGCCTGGGGCCCGTACCCGCCCCCATGGAGCGTCGCCAAAACCGCTACCACATCCACGTCATGATCACCGCTGACAAACGTAGCCACCGACACGCCGCCGCTAACTGGCTGGTGCAGTGGCTAGAAGCCAACCGAGAGGCGCGCAAAGTGCGTTGGTCGATTGATATCGACCCGCAAACCCTGGCCTAGCCGTAAGGGCTTGTATCCAACGCAGGTCCTATCCTAAGGGAATACGGCTTTGAAACTGCGCGCCAATTGCCGATAATGGCCGCTTTGCCGCTGTGTTACCTGAGCGCATGCACACGCCGCCACCGACGACATCCGGATATTTAAATGAAAGATACGATTATTTCTCTGCTCGAAGGCGCGGTTGACGCGCTTAAGCACCAAGGCGTGCTGCCCGACGATTTAAAACCCGCCATTAAGGTGGACCCCACGAAAGACAAAGCCCACGGTGACTACGCCACCAACCTCGCACTGATGTTGGCCAAGCCTTCCGGCATGAAGCCCCGCGAGCTGGCCGACACCCTCGTCGCCGCGCTGCCCGCCAGCGACGCTATTCAAAAAACCGAGATTGCGGGCCCTGGGTTTATCAACTTCTTTGCCGCCGCTGACGCCGCCGCGCAAATCGTCGCCCAAGTGCTGGATAGCGGCGATGCTTTTGGCCGCAGCCTGATCGGCAAAGGCGAGAAAGTGCAGGTGGAGTTTGTCTCCGCCAACCCTACCGGCCCGCTCCACGTAGGCCACGGCCGCGGTGCGGCGATTGGCGACAGCCTTTGCCGCCTGCTGGAAGCCACCGGCTACGACGTGACCCGCGAGTTCTACTACAACGACGCGGGTGCTCAGATTAAGAACCTAGCGCTTTCCGTTCAGGCTCGTGCCAAAGGCCTCGGCCCCGACGATGCTAGCTGGCCGGAAGATGGCTACCGCGGCGAGTACATCGTGGATGTCGCCAACGACTATATGGCGGGCAAAACGGTCACCGCCGATGACCGTGAAGTGACCGCTAAAGCGGATGCGGATGATTTAGACGCCATTCAAGCCTTTGCCGTTGCCTGGCTGCGCCGCGAGCAGGATTTAGACCTCAAAGCCTTTGGCGTTGAGTTTGACGTCTACTTCCTGGAGTCCTCGCTTTACGAAAAAGGCAATGTCGACGCCACCGTCGAGAAGCTGGTCGCCAACGGCCACACCTATGAAGAAGATGGCGCGATGTGGCTGCGCACCACCGACTTTGGCGATGACAAAGACCGCGTGATGCGCAAGCGCGAAGGGGGTTACACCTACTTCCTGCCCGACGTTGCCTACCACCTGAACAAATGGCAGCGCGGTTTTAAAACCGTGATCAATGAACAGGGAGCTGACCACCACTCCACTGTCACGCGCGTACGCGCAGGCCTGCAGGCGCTGGAAGTGGGTATCCCACAGGGCTGGCCCGACTACGTGCTGCACCAAATGGTCATGGTGACCCGCTCAGGCGTTGAGGTAAAACTGTCCAAACGCGCAGGCAGCTACGTCACCATCCGCGATTTGATTGATGAAGTAGGCCGCGATGCAACGCGCTTCTTCCTGGCCGCTCGCCGCGCCGATTCCCAACTGACCTTTGATATCGATCTAGCGCGCTCACAGTCAAACGACAACCCGGTGTATTACGTGCAGTACGCCCATGCGCGGGTATGCAGCATGCTGCGCAAAACCGAAGATGCCGGCCAACCGTTTGACCATAGCGTCGCCATGGCCAATTTAGCGCTACTGGATAGCGACCAGGAAAAAGCCGTTCTGAACCGCTTGGCTCGCTACCCAGAAGTGGTTGAGCACGCCGCGAAAAACCGCGAGCCTCAGCAAGTTGCCCAGTACCTGCTGGATTTAGCCGGTGACTTCCACACCTGCTATAACGCGGTCAAAGTGATGGTCGACGACGACACGCTGCGCAACACTCGCCTAGCCCTGGGCCTGGCAACCCGCCAAGTGCTGCGCAATGGTCTGGACCTTATGGGTGTTAGCGCACCCGAGGAGATGTAGTTCATGGCCAGCCCGCGCACTAAGCCCACCCGCCGTGGAGCCACGTCGCAGCGTAAGTCCGCCCGCCGCTCTGGGGGCGGGTTACGCATTCCCGGCTGGCTGTGGGGGATTGTCGGGGTGGCCGCTGGTTTTTTCCTCGCCCAGCACCAGCACGGCACCGCTCCCTGGCAAGATCAGCAGGAGGCTCCTCAGGCGACGGTACTGCCAAAACCCGCGGGTAGCGATGAGCGCAGCGCGGCGCGGCAAACCGAAACGCCCGCCGAGCTCTCTATGCCTACGTTCGAGTTCTACACGCTGCTGCCTGAAACCGAAGTCATCGCCCCCGGCGGAGCGATTCCCTCGACCATCACGCCCCCGACCGTAGCGGCCAGTGATGCAGACGCAAGCGATACGGCAACCGACACGTCAACCGATAGCACAGAAACCGCCACCAGCACGCCTGATGACGACCCCATTGCTCAGGTAATTGCCGCTAACACGCGCCCCAACGAGCAGGCCGCTGCCGCTCAGCAGGCACCCGCGGCCAGCAATAGCACGCCAAGCCGCTATATGCTGCAAGCCGCTTCGTTTCGTGAGATTGGCGATGCCGAACAGCTGCGCAGCCGTCTGCGTAACCTAAGCCTGCTGGCACAGATCAGCGAAGTGCAGGCCAACGGCGATACCTGGCACCGGGTTCAGGTCGGCCCTTACGACGACACCCGCGAGCTCAACCGCGCTCAGGACTTAATGAGCACCCAAGGCATTGAGCCGCTGCTGATACAGCTACAGAACTAACTAACAGCGTGCTGGGCTGCGCCAGGCACGCTTTATCTGATGGCTTTCGCTTGCGGGCGGTTGATTTTTTATCAGCCGCCCGCATTTTGTTGGGAATCGCTTTTTTTACGGCCGCCTAGGGTGGCCGATCAGTCATCGGGAGCGCGTCTCCCCCAAGGAGTTATCTCCATGACCACAATTGTTTCCGTTCGCCGCGGTAACCAAGTAGCCCTCGCAGGCGACGGCCAAGTCTCGCTTGGCAACACCGTGATGAAAGGCAATGCCAGCAAAGTACGCCGCCTTTACCGTGGCAAAGTGTTGGCCGGTTTCGCCGGTGGCACCGCCGATGCGTTTACCCTATTTGAGCGTTTTGAAGCGCAGCTTGAAAAGTATCAGGGCCATTTGACCAAGGCAGCGGTTGAGCTGGCCAAAGATTGGCGCACCGACCGCGCGCTGCGCCGTTTAGAAGCCTTGTTGGCCGTGGCCGACCACAGCGCCTCGCTGATTATTACCGGTAACGGCGATGTGGTTGAGCCGGAGCGCGGCATTATTGCGATTGGCTCAGGCGGCAATTTTGCCCAGGCCAGCGCCCGCGCGCTGCTCGAAAATACTGAGCTGTCCGCTCGCGAGATTACCGAAAAATCCCTCGCCATCGCTGGTGACATCTGCGTATTCACCAATCACCACGTGACGCTCGAAGAGCTGAACATCAACGAACGTTGAGGCCACTTTAATGACCCAGATGACACCCCGCGAAATCGTCCATGCGCTGGATCAGTACATTATCGGCCAGCAAGATGCCAAGCGCGCCGTGGCTATTGCCCTGCGTAACCGCTGGCGTCGTATGCAGCTCGACGACGAGCTGCGCCCGGAAGTTACGCCGAAAAACATTCTGATGATTGGCCCCACCGGCGTGGGTAAAACCGAAATTGCCCGCCGGTTGGCGAAGCTGGCCCGTGCGCCGTTTATCAAGGTAGAAGCCACCAAGTTCACCGAAGTGGGCTACGTGGGTCGCGACGTCGAGTCGATTATCCGCGACCTAATGGAAGCGGCGATTAAAATGGTCCGCGAGCACGCCAAAGAAGAAGTTGGCCACCGCGCCGAAGACGCCGCTGAAGACCGTGTACTCGACGCCCTGCTGCCGCCGCCCCGAGGCCAGGAAGATAAGCCCCGCGAAGATAGCGGCACCCGTCAGACCTTCCGCAAAAAGCTGCGTGAAGGCCAGTTGGACGATAAAGAGATCGATATTGAGATCTCCTCTCACGGCCAAGGCATCGACATCATGACCCCGCCAGGCATGGAAGAGATGACCAGCCAACTGCAGAGCCTGTTCTCCAACATGGGCCAGCAGAAGCGTGAGCAGCGCCGCGTGACCGTGAAAGAAGCGCTGGTGCTGCTACGTGATGAAGAGGCCGGCAAACTGGTCAACGAAGAAGAGATCAAAGCCCGCGCCGTGGAAGCCGTCGAGCAGCATGGCATCGTGTTCCTGGACGAGATCGACAAAGTCGCCAAAGGCAGCGGCCAGTCCAGCGGTGGCGAAGTGTCTCGGGAAGGCGTGCAGCGCGACTTGCTGCCGCTAATCGAAGGCTCGACGGTGTCGACCAAGTACGGCATGGTCAAAACCGACCACATTCTGTTTATCGCCTCCGGTGCTTTCCATCTGTCGCGGCCTTCTGACCTGATTCCGGAACTGCAGGGCCGTCTGCCGATTCGCGTTGAGCTGGATGCGCTAACGCCGGGCGACTTCAAGCGGATTCTCACCGAGCCTTCTGCCTCACTGACCAAGCAGTACCAAGCGCTGCTGGCAACTGAAGGGCTGGACCTTGAGTTCACCCCGGACGGTATTGAGCGCATTGCCGAAATCTCCTGGCAAGTGAACGAAGGCACCGAGAATATCGGTGCTCGCCGCCTGCACACTGTGCTAGAGCGCCTATTGGAAGAGGCATCGTTCAAGGGTGGTGATATGGATAGCCCCTTGGTCATCGACGCTGACTACGTCAACGCTCAGCTAGGCGAACTGGCGGTCGACGAAGACCTGTCGCGCTATATTCTGTAAGCGCTACTATCGGTATAGCCACCGGCAGCTTGTCCGCTTTGCGGGCAGGCTGCTTTTGCTACTTATCGTCACGAGGTTCCCGTATTCATGAACGCCCCGACACCCACACGGGTTCACTACCATAAGCAGGCTCGCGAACTGGAGCTTGGCTATGCCAGCGGTGACACCTATCGGCTGCCCGTTGAATTTCTGAGGGTTTACTCCCCTTCTGCCGAAGTGCGCGGCCACGGCGGCGACACGGCCGTTCTGCAAGTCGGTAAAAAGGAAGTCGGCCTGCAAAATATTACCCAGGCCGGTAACTACGCGCTCAAACTGCACTTTGATGACGGTCACGACAGCGGCTTGTTCAGTTGGAACTACCTGTTTGACCTTGCCACACATCAAGATGCCTATTGGCAGAATTATCTCAAACGCTTGGAAGAGGCAGGGGCCTCCCGCGAGCCTGCGGGCATTCAATTCAAGCAGCTGTGACGCGGTGCCCCAGGTGAAGCGCAGACAAGCCGGGGTCGGGAAGGCTACAATGTTGCCAACTACTTATTGCGATGACCTAACGGTCGACAACTACCGCCTCGAACTCGGGAGCTAAAGCCCCATGAGCCCCACCGAAAAGCGCACTACCCATTTCGGCTACCAAGAAGTACCGGTCGACGAGAAAGCCTCTCGCGTGGCCGATGTATTCCACTCAGTGGCCGCCCGCTATGACGTGATGAACGACCTGATGTCCATGGGCATTCACCGGGTCTGGAAACGACTCACCATTGAGCGTGCAGGCGTTCGCCCAGGGCACCATGTGCTTGACATCGCTGGCGGCACGGGCGATCTCACCCTAAAGTTCTCCCGCTTGGTTGGCCCGCGTGGCAAAGTCGTTTTGGCCGATATCAATGCCTCCATGTTACGCGTTGGCCGCGACAAGCTGATGGATAACGGCGTGGGCGGCAACGTGGAGTACGTGCAGGCCAACGCCGAGTGCCTGCCCTTCCCGGATAACAGCTTCGACTGTATTACCATTGCCTTTGGCCTGCGTAACGTCACCGATAAGGATGCCGCGCTGCGTTCTATGGCACGGGTACTCAAGCCAGGCGGCCGCCTATTGGTGCTGGAGTTCTCCAAGCCCAACAACCCGCTACTCTCCAAGGCCTACGATGAGTACTCTTTCCGCCTACTGCCCAAAATGGGCGAGCTGGTGGCGGGTGACGGCGAAAGCTATCGCTACTTGGCCGAATCGATTCGCATGCATCCGGATCAAGACACTCTGAAAGCCATGATGGAAGCAGCCGGGCTTGAACGGGTCGAGTACACCAACCTGACCGGCGGTATTGTCGCCCTCCACCGCGGCATCAAGTTATGACACAGCAGCATCAAGCGATCATCCTCTGGCACCAGAGGTCAGCATGCTAGTCACCCCGACCCTGCTGCTGGCCGGATGTGAACGCACGTTAAATGCTCTACTTGCCCGCGACCCAGCCGCACCTACGCGGCTGGCAGCGCTAGCGGGCAGTCGACTGTTGGTTCGGCTTGAGAAACCTCATTTAGCGCTTCTTCTGTGCTACCACGCGACAGGCGTTGATCTGCAACATGGCGATGAGGTGGAAGAGACCGACGTCGATGCCGTGGTGGAACTGACGCCTGAAACGCTCTCCGAATGGCTGAGCGGCGCTTCCATCGAGCGGTTGATGTTCGACGGCAAACTGGCCGTCCGCGGGCGCATCCATCTATTGGAAGCGACCCGCGATCTGCTGTTCGATCTAGATATTGACTGGGAGAGCGAACTGGCGCGCTGGCTAGGCGACATGCCTGCTCACTCGCTGGCGGAAGGTATTCGACGTGCGGCCCGCTGGGGGCTGCGTGCCAAGGACGAGCTGCTGCAGGACGTATCGGAGTACGTGTTTGAGGAAGCGCGCCTGCTGCCCGGCCGCCAACAGCGCGACGTGCTCCGCGACCACCTGACTGAGCTTGAGATCGCCACCGACCGCCTGGAAGCGCGACTTAACCGTCTCCATAAGCGACTCACGCAGCCAGCGGAACCATCAACGCCTAAGGAGCAGCGCGGATGAGCCTGCGGCTGTTTAAAATTGTCTGGGTCGTCACGCGGCACCGTTTAGACACTTTGATCCCCGCTGAACGCCTACCGCTATGGATGCGCTTGCTGCTGAAGCTGTCGCCGCTGCAGCTAGTGCCCGTGGGCCAGCGTAGCCGTGGCGAGCGTTTGCGTTTGGCGCTAGAGGCGCTGGGGCCGATTTTTATTAAATTTGGTCAAATGCTCTCTACCCGCCGCGACCTGCTGCCCGAAGATATCGCCGATGAGCTGAAGCGCCTGCAAGATCAGGTGCCGCCCTTCCCTGGTGAGCTGGCTGCGGCGCGGGTGGAGAGCGAGCTAGAGATGACACTGGCAGAAGCCTTTGCCGCCTTTGATCGCGTGCCATTGGCATCGGCATCGATTGCCCAAGTCCACGCCGCTACACTTCACAGCGGCGAAGACGTGGTGGTCAAGATCATCCGCCCCGGCATTGACCGCATCATGCGTCAAGACATGGGCTTGATGTATCAGGTCGCCAAACTGCTTTCCAAAGTGCCGGAAGCTAGGCGCTTACGCCCTGTCGAAGTAATCCGCGATTACGAGGCGACACTGTTCGACGAGTTGGACCTCTACAAGGAGGCCGCTAATACCTCGCAGCTCAAGCGTAATTTCAAAGACTCACCGCTGCTGTTTGTGCCGACTATTTACTGGCCCTACACTCGACGCCACGTCATGGTGCAGGAGCGCATTCGCGGCGTGCCGGTCGCCGATCTGGACACCCTGATCGCACGGGGAACAAATCTGAAGAAGCTCGCCGAGCGCGGGGTGGAAATTTTCTTCACCCAGGTGTTCCGCGATAACTTCTTCCATGCGGATATGCACCCCGGCAACATCTTTGTGAACTGCGATGACCCGGAAGACCCGCAATATATTGCGATCGACTGCGGCATCGTCGGCAGCCTCACCCGGGAAGATCAGGACTACCTTGCCCGTAACCTGCTGGCATTTTTCCATCAGGATTACTACGAGGTCGCCGCACTGCACATCGAGTCGGGGTGGGTAGGTGAAAACACTCGCGCCAACGAATTTGCCGCCGCTATCCGCACAGTTTGCGAGCCCATTTTAGAGAAGCCGCTCAAGGACATCTCTTTTGGGCAGGTGCTGCTCGGGCTTTTCCAGACCGCCCGGCGTTTTAATATGGAAGTGCAGCCCCAACTGGTGCTGCTGCAAAAGACGCTGCTCAATATTGAAGGCCTGGGCCGCCAGCTCTATCCAGAGCTGGATTTATGGAGCACCGCCAAGCCCTACCTAGAAAAGTGGATGAAAGAGCGGGCAGGCATTGGCGGGTTGTGGGAGTCCCTCAAGCGCCAAGCGCCGGAGCTTTCTCATCAACTGCCCGAACTACCGGTGCTTGCTCATCAGGCGCTTAGCCGCATGGAGCATGAGCACCGTCAGCGCCATCAGCAAGTGACGGCGATCAGCCAGATGCGCCGCCAAATGAGTCAGCAAGGTAAGCGCCAGCATCGGCTGCGCATTGGCTTGGCCCTAGTCGCTATTGCGCTGGCTTGGCAGCCACTCAGTAGTTGGGCTGCCACTCAGGATTGGCCGATACTCGCGGCTGCGGGTGCCGGCTTAATACTGCTGATCTGGCACTGATACGATGCAATCACTTGACGAAACGACGCCGCCGATTGATAAAGAGAACACCATGACCGACGCTAACCATGTTCCTGTGCTTGACGCCCTTGCTGAGGTTTTAAAGCAGCGCCGCCACGCTAATCCAGAAGATTCTTATGTTGCCTCCTTGCATCATAAGGGTTTGAACAAGATACTCGAAAAAGTCGGCGAAGAAGCCACCGAAACGCTGCTGGCAGCCAAAGACGCCGAGCACGGCAGCGAACAGGACCGTGAAGCGTTGATCGCCGAAACGGCCGACCTGTGGTTTCATAGCCTTGTCATGCTGTCGCATCTGGATCTTGACCATCAGCGAGTACTTGATGAACTCGCCCGGCGGTTCGGTATTTCTGGTCACGACGAAAAAGCGTCCCGATCATAACGTTAACCCTGCTCCAATGAGGAAATGCATATGTTAGGTGGTATCAGTATTTGGCAGTTGCTGATTGTTCTGGGCATTATCATCCTGATTTTCGGCACTAAAAAACTGCGTAACGTGGGCACCGACCTTGGCGGTGCAGTGAAGGGCTTTAAGAAAGCCATGCACGAAGAGGAAAAAGAGGGCGATAAGAAAGACGCCGACCAGCCTCAAGCGAAAGTGAGCCACGAAGAAGCGGGCAACACCTACGACGTGCAAGCCGAGGAAAAACGCGCTGCCGCTGACCGCAACGAAGAGCGCAAATAAGCCATGCTGGATATCGGCTTTCTTGAACTCATGCTCATTGGTATCGTGGCGCTACTGGTGCTCGGCCCTGAGCGGCTGCCCAAAGCAGCTCGCACGACAGGGTTATGGATCGGCAAGATCAAGCGTACGGTATCCGGCATGCAGCGTGAGATCAGCGCCCAACTGGAAGCGGAAGAGCTGCGGCAAAAGCTGAACGAGCAGCAGAAGAAGCTCGACGATAGCTTGAAGAAAGCCAAGCAGGACGTGGAGAGCATTGCCGAGTCTCCCTCGCCCAGCAGCAACGCGACCGCCAATCAGCAAGCGACCGAGCAGCGAGTAGCAAGCGCCAGTGCCCGGCTAGACGACGCGCTGCAAACGGTGCGTGAAGATACCCCAGCCCCCACTGACAAGGCCGATCATCAAAAGGATAGCAACCACCAATGAGTATGTCTGGCGATTCCCCGGAGCCGCATAACGACCAAAGCCAAGCGCCTCTCATTGAGCATCTCATCGAACTGCGTTCGCGCTTGATGAAGGCGATTGTAGTGATATTGGTGGTTTTTCTGGGGCTTTACGCGTTTGCTAACGACATCTACAGCTTTGTGGCAGAGCCGCTGATGGCGCTGCTCCCAGAAGGCTCACAGATGATTGCCACCGAGGTGGCTTCTCCCTTCTTAGCGCCGTTCAAGCTCACCCTGGTGGTGGCAGTTTTCATTGCCATTCCGTTCGTGCTGCATCAGGCCTGGGCCTTTGTCGCACCGGGGCTTTACGACAACGAAAAAATGTTGGCCATACCGATTTTGGTATCCAGCGTGGCGTTGTTTTATGGCGGTGCGGCCTTTGCTTACTACGTGGTGTTTCCGCTGCTGTTTGAGTTTTTCACCCAAACCGGCCCGGAAAACGTTGCGGTAATGACCGACATCAACCAGTACCTCAACTTTGTACTGAAGCTGTTCTTTGCGTTTGGGGTGGCCTTTGAGATTCCCATTGCCACCTTCCTGCTGATTTTATCTGGTGCCACGACAGTCGAAAGCCTCTCCCAAAAGCGGCCCTATATCATCCTAGGCTGCTTTGTGGTGGGTATGCTGTTGACTCCCCCGGATGTTATCTCCCAAAGCCTGCTGGCAATCCCCATGTATCTTTTATATGAGATTGGTTTGCTATTTGGCCGCTTGGTACGCAAGCGCCGTGCAGCGGCAGACGCCGAAGATCAGGAGTCGTAAACTCTCTGCGTGCCCGGTACTAAAAAGCCTCTGTCATCCCAGAATGACAGAGGCTTTTCCCCTACTAAGCGCTGACACTTAGCCCATCATTTCATCGATGCGGTCTACCAGCTTAAAAATACCGGTAGCGGCTTCACTGATACGCGTAGCGAGCATATATGCTGGCGTTGTCACTACACGATGCTCATGATCCACCACAATCTCTTCTACGCCACAGCTGCGATGCAGGCCACCCATCGCGCTAATGGCCCCGGCGACGCCCGGATCATGCCCAATGGTGACCGCAATGCCATCGCCCAACAGGCGGGGTACCATCACCGGAGCAATGCACATTAAACCGATGGGCTTGGCATCCTCTTTAAACCCGGCTAACGCCTCTTTGACGCTCTCCAATACCTGCATGCTGTCACTCTGCATGGCAAAATCAGAGAGATTTTTGGCCACGCCAAAGCCACCCGGCACGATCACTGCATCGAACTCATCAGAATCGAGTTCGGTAATCGGGCTAATATCACCACGGGCCAAACGGGCAGACTCCTGCAGCACATTACGGGTTTCGCCCTCTACCGGCGTTTGGTCTAGGTGATTAATCACATGGTGCTGCGCCACGTCCGGGGCAAAGCAGCGATAACCGATCCCCAATTGATCAAGGCGCAACAGCGTCAGCGTGGTCTCGTAGATTTCTGAGCCATCAAACACGCCACAACCCGCCAATACGATTGCTACCTGCTTCGTCATACCTATCTCCTTGTCCAAGCCATCTCTGTGGCTGAATGGCTCACTTTAGTCAGTCTCTATTGCCGCCACAAGGCGGCTTTCGCTGTATGGCATGCCTGATATACTCACACCAAGCCCTGATACACGGGGCGCCCACGATGCGATTGCCTGGAGAGAGCCGTTGAATACCTCAAGCCCACGCCACTTCCCCGCTACCCGAATGCGCCGTATGCGTCGGGATGACTTCTCGCGCCGCTTGATGCAAGAGTCGACGCTAACGCCCAACGACCTTATCCTGCCGGTATTTGTTCTGGAAGGTGAAAATCAGCGTGAAGCGGTGGCCTCCATGCCCGGCGTCGAGCGCCTCTCGATTGATCTGCTGATTGAGCAGGCCCGCGAAGCCTATGCGCTGGGTATTCCCGCACTGGCCCTGTTCCCGGTGATTGGCCCTGAGCAGAAAAGCGAACTGGCCGAAGAGGCCTATAACGCCAGCGGACTAGTGCAGCGCACCGTTCGTGCACTCAAAGAAGCACTGCCGGAGCTGGGAATCATTACCGATGTGGCGCTGGACCCTTACACCAGTCACGGCCAGGACGGTATTCTGGATGAGCACGGCTACGTTCAAAACGACCGCACCGTCGACACGTTACTCAAACAAGCGCTCTCCCACGCGGAAGCAGGCGCCGATGTAGTGGCCCCTTCCGATATGATGGATGGCCGCATTGGTGCCATTCGCCAAGTGCTGGAGCAGGAGCATCTGCATAACGTGCGCATTATGGCCTACAGCGCCAAGTATGCTTCCCACTATTACGGCCCCTTCCGCGATGCGGTCGGCTCAGCCGCCAATCTGGGCAAAGCGGACAAGCGTACCTATCAGATGGACCCCGCCAACAGCGATGAAGCGCTGCACGAAGTGGCCATGGACATTGCCGAAGGTGCCGACATGGTCATGGTCAAACCGGGCATGCCCTACCTGGACGTGGTACGCCGAGTGAAAAGCGAGCTCCAAGTGCCTACCTTTGCCTACCAGGTCAGCGGTGAGTACGCCATGCACCGTGCAGCGTTCGATAACGGCTGGCTAGAAGCGGAGCCAGTGATTCTGGAGTCGCTGATGTGCTTTAAGCGCGCTGGGGCCGACGGCATCTTGACCTACTTTGCCCTAGAGGCCGCTCGCCTGCTGCAGCGTTAACCGTCATTTATGCCATTAAGATGACAAATCGGTGACACCTATTTGTCATCTTCCCCCTGCATACTCACCCTAATAAACGTTAAAACGCTATGATGAGTACGAACCACTACCGCGGGGGGCAACCATGGACGACAACGCTATAGATTCCACGCCAGCATTACCAGTACCGCCCAATGAGCAAATGAGCGGCGAAGCCGATATTGCACCGCTGCGTATTAACCGCACACCCACCGGGGTTCAAGCAAAAGAGTCACATACTGAAGCTGACCTTGACGATCCGCAGCTCTACTTTAACCGCGAGCTTTCTCACCTACAGTTTAATATTCGTGTGTTAGAGCAGGCGTTAGACGATGCGCACCCACTGCTCAACCGGCTAATGTTCCTGCTGATTTTCTCCTCCAACATGGATGAGTTTTTCGAGATTCGTGTGGCGGGATTAAAACATCAAATGGCCTTGGGCGATGACACCACCGCTGCTGATGGCCGCCTGCCCAAAGCCGTGCTGGCTGAGATTTCCGAGATTGCTCACCAACAGATTGCCCGTCAGTACGAGATCCTCAACGACACGCTACTGCCTGCACTAGAAGCCCAGGGGCTGCGTTTCCGCCGCCGCGACCAGTGGACCGACGCTCAAAAAGCTTGGGTGCGGGACTTTTTCGATAACGAAATCATGCCGGTGATTAGCCCCATTGGCCTGGACCCATCACACCCGTTCCCACGGCTGGTGAATAAGAGCCTCAACTTTATTGTCGAACTTGAAGGCAAAGATGCCTTTGGCCGAGCGGGCGGCATGGCGATTCTGCCCGCCCCACGCTCGCTGCCGCGCCTAATGGCGCTGCCCAAGGAGCTTTGCGCCGATGGCTTCTCTGAGTACGTATTCTTATCGTCAATGATTCACGCCCATGCCGAAGAGCTCTTTCCTGGCATGCGCGTGCGGGGCTGCTACCAGTTCCGCCTGACCCGCAACGCGGACATGACCGTTGATCCTGAAGAGGTATCCGATCTTGCCTCGGCCCTGCGTGGGGAGCTGCTGGCCCGGCGCTACGGCAGCGGCGTGCGTTTGGAAGTCGCCGACAACTGCCCGGACGATTTGACCAACTTCCTACTGCGCCAGTTTGACTTGGAGAGCGGTGATCTTTATCGCGTTCAGGGGCCCGTAAACCTGACCCGCATGATGGCAGTGCTGGGCGATGTGGACCGTCCCGAGCTGCTCTACCGCCCGTTTGCCCCCAGCGTGCCCAAAGCGCTGAAAGGCGGCAGCTTATTTAGCGCCATCGCCAAAAGCGATATATTGCTGCACCACCCCTTCCAGTCTTTCTCTCCCATTGAGGATTTGCTGCGGGAAGCCGCCCGGGACCCGGATGTGCTGGCCATCAAGCAAACGCTTTACCGCACCGGCTCAGACTCCCCCATCGTCAGCGCGCTGGTCGACGCTGCTAGTCAGGGTAAAGAGGTGACGGTGGTGATTGAGCTGCGGGCACGCTTTGACGAGGCGGATAACCTGCAACTGGCCTCGCGCTTGCAGGAGGCAGGGGCTATCGTGATTTACGGCATTATGGCGTACAAGACCCACGCCAAGATGCTGCACATCGTGCGCCGTGAAAAAGGTGAGCTGCGCCACTATGCGCACCTGGGCACCGGCAACTACCACTCAAAAACCGCCAAGCTCTATACCGACTACAGCCTGCTTACCGCCAACGAGGCGCTTTGTGCCGACGTGCATAAAGTCTTTCAGCAGCTCTCGGGCATGGGCAGGGCACGCAAGATTGATACGCTGCTGCATGCGCCTTTTACGCTGCACGAGCGCTTAGTCGAGATGATTGATCGGGAAGCCCAGGTGGCACGTAAAGGGAAACGCGGCCATATCATCATCAAGTGCAACTCGCTGACCGAACCCAAGTTGATCAAAGCGCTATATCGCGCCTCTCAAGCGGGCGTGGAGTGCGATCTGATCATTCGCGGCATGTGCTGCCTGAAGCCGGGCATCCCCGGCGTATCCGACAACATTCGCGTACGCTCGATCATTGGCCGCTTCCTCGAGCACACCCGGGTGTTCCACTTCCATAACGACGGCAAGCCAGAAATCTGGTGCTCCAGCGCGGATTTCATGTCGCGCAATATGTTCCACAGGGTAGAGACCTGCTTCCCGCTGCTGGATAAGAAACTCGCCACCCGCGTTCGCAAAGACCTGGAAACCTACCTCGTAGATAACTGCCAAAGTTGGCTGTTACAGAGCGACGGCAGCTACCAGCTACAGGACCCCGGCAGCGGCGACGCGATCAGCGCTCAGGAAACCCTGCTGTACGCCTACGCCTCTAAGAGCTAATGCAAAAACCCCGCTGCACTTAGCAGCGGGGTAAATAGCAGCCGAGCAACCCACTTGGCTTAAGCGTAGCGCTGACGCAGCTGCTCAGCGGCCTCCACCATATTGGCCAGGGCAGGCTCTACCTCGGCCCATCCACGGGTTTTCAATCCGCAGTCCGGGTTGACCCATAGACGTTCGGCCGGGATTTTCTCCAGCGCTTTCTCCATCAGTGCCACCATCCACTCCACCTCGGGAATATTTGGCGTGTGGATATCGTAGACGCCCGGCCCAATTTCATTGGGGTAGGCAAAGTCCTGAAACGCATCCAGCAGCTGCATATCTGAGCGCGACGTCTCGATGGTGATCACATCGGCATCCAGCGCTGCAATGGCACCAATAATGTCATTGAACTCCGAATAGCACATATGGGTATGAATCTGAGTGCTGTCGGCCACGCCTGCGGCACTCAGTTGGAAGCTCTCAACAGCCCAGTCCAAGTACGCTTGCCACTCGCTTTGGCGCAGCGGAAGTCCTTCACGCAGCGCTGGCTCGTCAATTTGAATCACATGAATGCCAGCTTTTTCCAGGTCACACACTTCGTCGCGCAGTGCCAAGGCGATCTGACGGCAGGTAGTGGCGCGGGGCTGGTCATCACGCACAAACGACCACTGCAGAATCGTCACCGGCCCGGTCAACATGCCTTTCATCGGCTTTTGCGTTAGCGTCTGGGCATACTCGCTCCAGCGTACGGTCATCGGAGCAGGGCGTGTCACGTCACCAAAGATAATAGGCGGCTTCACACAGCGGGAGCCGTAGCTCTGCACCCAGCCAAAGCGGGTAAACGCAAAACCGTCGAGCTGCTCACCAAAGTACTCCACCATATCGTTACGTTCGGCTTCGCCGTGCACCGGCACGTCTAAGCCCAGCGCTTCCTGACGCTCCACGGCGTAAGCAATCTCTTCGCGCATCCGCGCTTCATAGTCCGCTTGGCTTAGTTCACCGGCTTTAAATGCCCGGCGTGCAGAGCGAATGGCATCCGTCTGCGGGAACGACCCAATCGTCGTCGTCGGGAAAAGCGGCAGCGCAAGCAGTCGACGCTGGGCTTGCGTACGCTGTGCATAGGGCGATTGACGCTGGCTATCCTGAGACGTGATAGCGGCTAGCCGCTCGCTCACCGCGGGCTGGTGAATACGCGTCGACTCCCGGCGCGCATCCAAGGCGCGGGTTGCCTCGCTCAGGCGCTGCTCATCTTCCGGCGTAGCACGGTTATCAATCAGTCGCGCCAGCGTGACCACTTCATCCAGCTTCTGACGAGCAAACGCCAGCCAGTTCACCAGCTCAGCGTCTAGCTCGGTCTCTTGACGCAGGTCGACCGGCACGTGAAGCAGCGAGCAGCTAGGCGCGAGCCACAGCCGCTGGCCCAACCGCACTTTCAGCGGCAGCAGGCGCTCACGCAGTGCTGCCAAATCGGCCCGCCAGATATTCCGACCATCCACTAAACCTACCGAGAGCACCTGATGCGGGCTTAACCGGTCAATCACGCTCTCCACCTGCTCAGGAGCACGCACGGCATCAATATGCAGGCCCTCTACCGGTAGCCGCGTGGTGAGCGAAAGATTATCGCCCAGCGCGCCGAAGTAAGTGGCCACCAGCAGCTTCAGCGGGGCCGACTGCAGGCGATGGTAAGCGCGCTCGTAGGCCTGCTGCCAAGCCAGCGGTAAATCCTGTACCAGCGCAGGCTCGTCTAGCTGCACCCACTCAATACCCTGAGTCGCTAGGCGGGAAAGCGTCTCGCTGTAAACATCCAGTACGCTATCAAGAAGCTCAAGACGGTCAAACTCACTGCCCTTGGTTTTGCCTAGCCATAGCCATGTCAGCGGCCCGGTCAGCGTTACTTTAGGCGTAAAGCCCGCCTGCAGGGCTTCGTCTACCTCGTCAAATAGCCGCGTGGAGGCTAAGGTAAACGTCTGCCCTTGATGAAGCTCCGGCACTAGGTAGTGGTAGTTGGTATCGAAATATTTAGTCATCTCGCAGGCCGCCGCCGGGGTACCGCTCGGCGCGCGGCCACGGGCCATACGAAAGGCGGTATCCAGGTCGACGCGGCCTGCGCTGACCTCGTCTTGGGCGTGAAAGCGGTCAGGTACCGCCCCCAGCATCACAGAAACGTTCAGCACTTGGTCATAAAATGCGAAATCACCCACGCTGACCATGTCCAGCCCCGCGGCTTGCTGAGTTTGCCAGTGGGTAAGACGCAGCGCTTGGCCTGCGGCTTCCAGTTCGTCACGGCTAACGTCGCCCTTCCAGTAAGCTTCCGTGACTTTTTTCAGCTCGCGCTGTGCGCCGATGCGGGGATAGCCGAGAATATGAGAAACTGTCATGATGAATCCTTCCAACGTGAATGATTTCACACAGTTTGAGCGCCGCACCAAAGTGAATCAAACTAAAGATTTTAATACAAAACATGAAAAATACTCACAATGATTGAATTACGCCATCTGCGCACCCTGCTGGCCCTGCGCGAAACTGGCTCGCTGGTAGAAGCCGCCGAGCGAGTGCACTTAACGCAGTCGGCCCTTTCGCACCAATTGAAAGATCTAGAAAGTCGCGTGGATAGCGCGCTGTTTGTGCGTAAAACACGGCCGGTAGAGTTTACCCGGGCAGGGCTGCGGCTGTTGGCGCTGGCTGATGAGATTCTGCCGGAGGTCCGCAAAGCTGAGCGGGACCTGGCCCGATTAGCGGGCACCGAGCAGGGGCGGCTACACATGGCCATCGAGTGCCATAGCTGTTTTCAGTGGCTCATGCCCACGGTGGATTACTTCCGCGACCACTGGCCGGAAGTGGAGATCGATATTCCCAGTGGGCACCACTTCGACCCGCTGCCTGCGCTTGCCCGCGAGCAGTTGGACTTGGTGATCACCGCCGACCCACAACCCTTGGATGGTGTTCACTATGTGCCGCTGTTTCGCTATGAGGGGCTGCTAGCGGTTGCCCGGCAACACAGCTTTGCGGGCCAACCCTATATTGAGCCTAGCGCGCTGGCCGAGGAGACACTGATCACCTACCCAGTGGAGCAGTCGCGCCTGGATGTCTTCACCCAATTTTTGGCCCCAGCCAACGTGCGCCCTAAAGAGATTCGCACCGCAGAGCTGACGATTATGATGATGCAGCTGGTGGCCAGTGGCCGCGGCGTGTGTGCGCTGCCCAACTGGGCGCTCACGGAGTATTTAGAGCGCGACTACGTCAGCGCGGTGAAGCTAGGCGAGCACGGCATCTGGAGCACGCTCTACGCCGCTATTCGTGAGGAGTCGGCGGAAGCGCCGTGGATGCAAGACTTTTTGCGCACCGCCAAGGAGACCTCCTTTGCGGTGCTATCAGGGATTAAACCGGCGAATCGCGACGAGGAATCAGCAGCGTAAAGCGTGCGCCGCCCAGCGCAGGGCTGCTGTCCACGGTGACACTACCACCGTGGCCTGCCATAATTTTTTGCACAATCGAGAGGCCAAGGCCGTAGCCACCAGAACTGCGGGCGCGGCTATCGTCCAGGCGCGCAAAGGGTTTAAAGATATCGGCTCGGGCATCGAAGGGAATGCCCGGGCCGTCATCTTCTACATCAATACGCACTAGGCGCGGCTCATCCCACAGGCGAATCACCACTTGAGATTTGCCGTAGCGGCAAGCATTGCCCACTAGGTTTTGTAGTGCCCGCTGCAGGTAGCGCGGCTCTGCCAACAGCTCAATGTCAGGCCCCGGCACCAGGGTTAAGGTCTGCCCGCTGTGCAGCGGTGCTAGCGTATCAATCACCCGCTCCGCCATAGATCGGCACTCCACCAATGCCATTTCTAACTCTGCGCCATTAACCGTTTCCCCGCCTAAGCGCGCATAAGTCAGAATTTCATCTACTAACTCGTCCAGTTCAGCAATATCTGCATCAATACCCTGAAGCTGACGCTGAATGGCGGGTTGATCGGTCATGTCCTCGACCATTTGCACCGCAAAGCGAATACGGGCCACCGGGGTGCGCAGCTCATGGGAGACAGCACGAATCATCTCCTGTTGCCCACGCAGTAGGCTTTGCACTTGGTTCGCCATACCGTTAAAAGCCATCCCCAAGCGCCCAAGGAAGTCGCCGCTTTCAACTTTAACGCGAGTTTCCAGCCGGCCGCTGGCAATGCGGGTTGCCGCTAGCTCAAGCCGCGCCATACGGGACTCGATGCTGCGCATAATCAGATAAATAATCAGGCTTAACACCGCCATTAGTGCCACTAACAGCGGTAAATGTAGATTGAGCGGCAGCGTATCACCGCGGGAGATCGGCCCTGCCTGAAGCCACTGGTCGGCCTCTCCCGAGGCATTAGGCAATTGATAAAGTAGCGTAATCGATAGCTTGTCTGTCACTAGCCGGGTTATCACACCCCCGAGCGTTAGCTGAAACTGCTGTTCGGTGGTCAAGTCGTCGGGAAGTGCGTTGAGCAGGCTCAACGGCCAACTGCCGGGGCGTAACTCGGCCAGCGCCGCCAGCCGCTCTTCCTCTGGCATGTCGGCCAGCCACTCACCCAACAACACCATGCTGCCCTGCCACTGGCGCTCGCTCCAAGCGTCAAACGTGGCTTCCAGCATCCATAGCTCTCCGCTGGTGTTAGCCGTGGGCAACCGCTGGCGCAGTTGCCAAGGCTCTTCTGCCACTAACACCGTGCCCCGCTCAATTCGCGACCGCTCGAAATAGCCTAACTGGGCGTCGTTCATGTCGCGCAGCACCAGCTGCATGCCTAGCTGCTCGGAAAAATCGCCTAACAGCGTTTCACGCTCATCTATGGGCACGCTGGCAAGCTGCTGTGTCATTAATGACATAGGCAGCGCGGCGAGCTGTTCGCGATAATCTTCCCGGCGCACCTGCTCTATAAAAGAACGCCCCCCTAGCGCAATAAAAAACACCACGCACAGCGCTAGGCCCAGCAGTAGGTAGAAGCGTAAAAACGAGCCGTGGCTAAGCACTCGCCGCATTAGGCGACCTCTCTTGTTTAACTGTCTTTAACAAACAGATAGCCTTTACTGCGCACGGTTTTAATACGGTGCGGCTGGTTAGGGTCGTCGCCAATTTTTGGGCGAATACGCGATACGCGCACATCAATAGAGCGGTCTTGGCCGTCGTATTTAATGCCTCGCAAGTCGCTGAAAATCTCTTCGCGGGTCAGCACACGGCCAGCATTACGCGCTAGCAGCCACAGCAGGTCGAATTCTGCGCTGGTCAGGTCGATACGCTCACCGGAGAGCCAGGCTTCCCGCGTGGCGTTATCAATCTCCAGGTTCTCAAACTTAAGGCGCATTTCACCATCGGGGGCTGGCGCATCCGCGCGACGCAGAAGCGCACGCATACGGGCTAGCAGCACGCGGGGCTGCACCGGTTTGGGCACATAGTCATCCGCGCCCATTTCTAGCCCGAGCACTTGATCAAGGTCATCGGTGCGGGCAGTCAGCATCATGATGGGGCCAGCAAAGTTGGGCCGCACGCGGCGGCAAATGGCCAAACCATCTTCACCGGGTAGCATCAGATCCAAAATCACCAGGTCCGGCTGCAGCGTTAAAATACGATCTACGCCTTTGGCACCATCCGCTTCTAGCGTCACTTGAAAGCCGTTTGCTTCCAGATAATCGCGGGTGAGCTCGGCCAAGCGCTGATCATCTTCAATAATCAGCACATGATCCTGGTCAGGGTAGTCGGGAGTTACCGATTCCTGCGCCCCAAGTGCTTGAAATTGCTGTTCCAAATGATCTACCATCCTTTTTCTTCACTCCGCTTAGGCAGTTTGTATTATCACCCGCTCACCCTGTGCAAAAGCAGGTTGTGGATAGCTTCCAGGATACCTTAAAACCTTGCAAACGCCTGCCCCTTGATTAACGTTGCGTATGCATCCTAGTTAGAGGGCGTCTTGAGCAACTTGATTCTTCCACCACCAAGCGCTAATGTGAGGTGGCGAACTGTCGACAATCTGACAGGAGGAGATCGCCATGGGAGATGGCAAAGCCAAAAGTGTCATTAAGCGTGTCTATGTACCAACGCAAGTGCGCGACCTGCCCAACGGAGAGAAGTTAAAAATTCCCGGGCACTATAAAGCGCCGCCCAGCGAAAGCAACGATTCGCTCGATTAACGATGCGCAGATAAAGAAAAAGGCAGGCCTGTCGCGGCCTAATGCCAGTCAGTTAAGAGTTTCACCAATGAGCTGACAATGCGATATTCCGGTATCAGTGATTCTCTGATACCGGATTTTTATGCATTTTAGTC